>DJYG01000057.1 GCA_002450015.1 Cyanobacteria bacterium UBA6984
TTCATATAACCAGTTTGGATCATTCACACAAGAATTGTCTATGGCCATTAAAGCATCTGTATTTACTGAATAATCTTTATGAGCTGTAATATAAGTTCCGTCAGAAAAAGTTTGTGGAGTAATATCTTTTGATTCTGAAGTAGTTGCTACAAATAATTGTTCAAATAAATTTTCATAGTTTGTTATTTCTTCCATAGTGTGGTTAGAATGTGCAACTAAAGTTTCATAGCCGCCTTGAGTTGTATAAGGATCAAGACCAATACTTTTAAAACAGCTTCCAATATCACCATAACCATATAGTTGATATAATGCAAAAGATGATTTACAAGCATTTTTTCTAGTTTCAGAATCATTCATTACATCTTGTTTCCAATTTTTATCATTTTGATATCTTGCTAAAAACTGTTCTTGCGTTTCTGAACTTGTCCAGTATCCATTTTGTTTTGATCTGTTTAAAAATTCTTGTTGAGTTTCTGAATTTTGTTTCAAATTATCCCAATTCCAACCTTTAATATGATTATTCCATTCAGACATTAAACGTAAGTAGTTATTTTTAATATCAGAAGAAACAATCATTTTGCCGTTAGAAGCAACTAATCTGTAAGGAGAATCAGATTTCATTAATTGAGAAACAGTTAAATCTACTTTTTGAGCAGAGCCGGTAGAGTAATTTGTTAGGGTATATTTAGATTTATTTAAAGCTTTAGTATATGCATTTGCAACTTTTTCAGATTCGTCAGCTAATCTGATTTTTACATTGGAAATTTGTTGTGACTTGTATTCAATGTCACTAATTCTTGCTGTTATAGAAAGTAATCTTGCTTGTGATGCTGACATACCCATAAGCTTATTTCCTTTAACAAATTTCCCTTACATACTCAATATCGGTTTAAAATCTTGATTTCTTGAGGGTTTTCACAATATCTGTTACATAACTTTACAAAATAAAAAAGCAAAAAATATAAAATTGTTACAAATATTAACAAAAATAGCGGGTTAAAAACCCGCTATTTTTGTTAATATTTACTTTATTCTTTTTTATTCTTGTTTAGTTTCTGCCATAGCTTCTACTTTTTCACCTTTTTTAGAGAAGAACATTTTACCGTCTTTCATATCGAGAACGATAGTATCTCCTTCGTGATATTTTCCTGTTAAAATTTCTTCTGCAAGAGTATCTTCAACTTTACGTTGAATTAATCTTCTTAAAGGTCTTGCACCATAAGCTTCATTATAACCGTCAGTTGCCATAAAGTCTTTAACTTCATTAGTAACTTCCATTTTTAATCCGCGTTCATCTAATCGTTTGAACAAATCTTTCATCATTAAATCAACAATTTCTCTGATTTCTTCTTTGCTCAAATGTGCAAATACGATAATATCGTCAATACGGTTAATAAATTCAGGTCTAAATGCTTTTTTCATTTCTTCATTAACTGTATCTTTTAATTTTTCATATTTATCTTTCTTTTCGTCATCAGCAGTTGTAAAACCAAGTTTTGATTGATTTGCAATCATACTTGCCCCAACATTTGAAGTCATAATGATGATAGTATTTTTAAAGTTTACGTGTCTTCCTTTTGAATCTGTTAAGCGACCATCATCCAAGATTTGTAACATAATATTAAATACATCTGGGTGAGCTTTTTCAATTTCATCAAAAAGAATAACTGAATAAGGTTTCTTTCTGATAGTTTCGGTTAAACTTCCACCATCATCATAACCTACATATCCAGGAGGTGAACCAATTAATTTAGAAGTTGAATGTTTTTCCATAAATTCTGACATATCAACTCTAACCATATTGTCTTCTGAACCAAATACAGCTTCAGACAAAGCTTTTGCAAGTTCTGTTTTACCAACACCAGTAGGACCGCAGAAAATAAAGCTTCCGATAGGTCTGTTTGGTGATTTTAAACCAACTCTTGCACGTCTGATAGCTTTTGAAATTGCTACAATTGCATCATTTTGACCAATTACACGTTCGTGTAATGTTTCTTCAAGTTTTAATAATCTGTCGCTTTCGCTTTCTGTTAATTTAGTAACAGGTACGCCTGTCATCATTCCTATAACTTCTGCTATATTTTCTTCTGTTACAACAGGTTTATTAGCATCGTGTTCGTTTCTCCATTCTTCTGAAACTTCACGAATACGTTCTTTCATATTTGCTTCGTCATCACGAAGTTGAGAAGCTTTTTCAAATTCTTGATTTCTTATAGCCTCTTCTTTTTCTTTTATGATTGCACGTAATTCTTTATCAAGTTCTTTTCCTTCAGGTGACAATGAGCTTACTTTTAAACGAACTTTTGAGCTTGCTTCATCTAACACGTCAATTGCTTTATCAGGTAAAAATCTGTCTGTTATATATTTACTTGATAATTTTACTGCTGCAACAATAGCTTCATCAGAAATAATTAATCTATGGTGTTCTTCATATTTTGGTTTTAAACCTCTGATGATTTCGATTGAATCATCAATTGTAGGTTCTTCAATTAATACAGATTGAAATCTTCTTTCCAAAGCTGTATCTTTTTCAATATGTTTTCTGTATTCGTCAAGTGTTGTAGCACCAATTACTTGTATTTCACCTCTTGAAAGAGCTGGTTTTAAGATATTTGCTGCGTCAATTGCACCTTCGGCAGCACCTGCACCAATTAATGTGTGCATTTCATCTATAACAAGAATTATATTACCCGCTTGGCGAATTTCGTCCATGATTTTTTTAAGACGTTCTTCAAATTCACCACGATATTTAGTACCTGCAATTAAAAGTCCCATATCTAATTGAATAACTTTTTTGCCATCTAAAATATCAGGAACTTCAGAATTAACAATTCTTAATGCCAATCCTTCTACAACTGCTGTTTTACCAACGCCGGGTTCACCTAATAGTACAGGATTATTTTTTGTACGTCTTGCAAGAATTTGGATTACACGTTCAATTTCTTTTTCGCGACCTATAACAGGATCTAATCTTAATTCGGCTGCTGCCAAAGTTAAATCTGTTCCAAATTCATCTAAACTTGGTGTTTTAGCTTTTGTTGAAGATGATGAAGATGATGAACTACCACCGGAAGAAACTGTTTGAGGTTTTGATTCTCCTAAAATTTTTACAACGTTACTTCTAATTTTGTTTAAGTCAACGCCCAAATTTTCCAGTACTCTTGCAGCAACACCTTCACCTTCTCTTATTAAGCCTAATAGCAAGTGTTCTGTGCCGATATAATTATGTCCTAACTGTCTTGCTTCATCCCATGACAATTCTAAAACTCTTTTCGCTCTTGGGGTAAATGGTATTTCTACTGCAACAAATCCTGACCCTCTACCTATTATTTTTTCTACTTCAGTACGAGCATCTTTAAGGTTTACACCCATAGATTTAAGGGTTTTTGCTGCAACTCCTGTACCTTCACCAATTAAGCCCAATAAAACTTGTTCTGTTCCTACAAAGTTATGACCTAATCGTCTTGCTTCTTCTTGTGCAAGCATTATGACCTTTATGGCCTTTTCTGTAAAACGTTCAAACATTATATTTATCCTCTTTTTATACATTATAATTTTTATACAAAAATAAAAACATTTCAAGTAATTTACAAAAATAAAATTGGTAGTTGACTTTTTTTTTTTCTTATTATAATATGGATACACAAACGGACAGGCTCCCATCGTCTAGAGGCCTAGGACACTTCCCTTTCACGGAGGCGACGGCGATTCGAATTCGCCTGGGAGTACCATTTTAAAAGCCACTTTCAAGTGGCTTTTTGTTTATCTAAAGGAGTTTTATGATAGAGTACATTAACACGGAAGCTGCACCTGAGGCTGTTGGACCTTATTCCCAAGCAACACTTGTAAATGGAAATACATTGTATATTTCAGGGCAAGTCGGTATTGATTCTGAAACAGGGGAGTTAGTAGAATCTGATATTGAATCACAAACTGAGCAAGTAATTAAGAATTTATCTGCAATTTTGACAGAAGCCGGCTTTTCATTTGAAAATGTTGTTCAAACTTCTTGTTTTTTGGCATATATGGGTGATTTTAAAAAATTTAATCATATTTACGAAAAATATTTTATAACAAAGCCTGCAAGGACTTGTGTTAGTGTTAGTGACATGCCCAAAGGTGCTTTGCTTGAAATAGCTGTTATTGCAGTGAAGTAAACAATTGCTCAAATTCCGGAAATGATATATCTACCCATTGAAAATCGTTAATTTGAACCTGTTTTTCTGATATTAAACCTGCAATATACATGCTCATTGCAAGTCTATGGTCATGGTATGTGTTTATTTCGCAATCTCCAAGAAGTTTTGTTTTTCCGTTAATGATAAATCCGTCTTGTGTTTCATCAATATTTGCACCTAGTTTTCGTAATTCTGTAACGACAGCGGTAATTCTATCTGATTCTTTGTTTCTTAGGTCTTGAGCATCTTTTATTATTGTTGTACCTTCTGCTTGCGTTGCTAATACTGCAATTACAGGAATTTCATCTATAAGTCTTGGTATAATATTTCCTGAAATTTCGCATGCTTTTAAATCAGATGTTTGTATTCTTATATCGCCAACTAATTCATTTGAAATAGTTCTTTTATCAAGAATTTCAATATTAGCACCCATCATTTTTACAACGTCAATTATGCCTGTGCGTGTTGGATTTAAACCAACATTTTTTATAACAAAATCAGAATGAGGTACAATTAATCCTGCGACAATAAAGAATGCCGCAGATGAAATATCTCCGCATATGGTTATATCTTTTGCTGTCAATTCAGATTTTTGAACTGATACTGTTGAATTTTCAACTTGAATGTCAGCACCTAAATATTCAAGCATAAGTTCGGTATGATTTCTTGATAAATAGGGTTCGGTAAATAATGTTTTTCCTTCTGCATTTATTCCTGCCAGTAAAACACATGATTTAACCTGAGCAGATGAAAGTTTTGATTTATAATTTATGGCTTTCAAATGTTTCCCGATTATTTCCAAAGGTGCTTTTCCATCATTTGAATTTATTTTAGCGCCCATTAAAGATAGCGGCTCAATAACTCTTTTCATTGGACGTTTTGAAAGGCTTTCATCACCGTATAAAACAGAATTGAAATTTTGTCCTGCTAAAATTCCTGAAACAAGTCGCATTGTTGTTCCGGAATTACCGCAATTAAGATTTTGTTTTGGCTCAAGAAATTTACCGGTTGATTTCAAGATTAATGATTGTTCAGATTTGAAATCAATATCAATTCCAAGGTTTTTAAATAAATTTAATGTTGAATGGCAATCGGCACCTTTTGAAAAATTTTCAATTTTTGTTGTACCTTTTGCTAATGAGGATAGTATAATTGCTCTGTGTGATAGCGATTTATCTGAAGGTATAACTATCTCGCCTTTTAATCCGTTTATATTTTTTTCTACAATTTTATTCATAAAAAAATTTTAACATAAACCATTTGGAGGATAAATCATAATTTAAAATAAAGTTTTGATTTTTATCTGCGATATAAAAAACATAAGAAGAACCGAAAGGTTCACTTACCTCCTCCCCAAGTCTAGTAGCCGCCGATTAGGTGGCTTTTTTTTTGCTTATATTATTATATTTTTATATTTATTTTTATAATATTCATTTGCAATGATATTATTATTCTTTGGTAATTCTTTAAATTCAGATATATTTGTTATAAGTTTTAAATTCGGCTTTGATAAATATTCAATCAAATTTACATTTTTAAATACATATTTTATTAATTCTAAATCATTTTCAACTAAAATAATTTGATGTTTATCAAAATTGTTAATTGCATATTTTAGCCCATAACCCAATTCAAGACCTAGAATAATAATTGTATCTGAATTAATAGGCTTATCAAACATTTCTATACATTCTTGTTCAGGATTTTCAGAATTGTTGATATATGTGCTGTCTTTTACTAAAATAGGCAGTCCGTTTGACGAACTGCTTATTTTAAAATTAGATTTTATTGCCGTATTTAATAAACTTTCTTTTATTGAAATGTTTACATAAGAAAGATTTAAGTTTAAGTAATAATCATCTATATTCGGCATTTAGTTTTGTACGCTCTCAGTATGATAAACAAAGCTGTTATATTCATTTATAGGCATTGGTCTTGCATAATAGAAACCTTGAGCAATGTCACCGCCGGCTTGTTTTAGCATATTAACTTGAATAGGAGTTTCAATGCCTTCACAAACAACGGTTGCTTTTAAATCTCTTGCCATTTGAATAATGTGACTTAATACTATAAATCCTCTTTCTGTACAAGTAGCTTCATTTATGAAGCCTCTATCAAGTTTTAAAACATTTACAGGTAATTTTCTTAACATATTTAGTGATGAATAACCGATACCAAAATCATCCATCGCAATAGTATAACCAAGTTCTTGTAAGTCTATAATTGCTGAATTTACAGCGCCTTCATTATCTAAAAATGCGCTTTCTGTTAGTTCTAATTCCAAATATCTTTTTGGAATATCGTATTTCTTTACAAGATTTTCAATAATTTCAACAATATTTTCATATTTAAAGTGAATTCTTGATATATTAACAGAAATTGGCAGCGGTTCTAAACCTTTATCAATCCAACTTCTTATAACTTTGCAAGCTTCTTCCCACATAAATTTATCTATTTCTACAATAAATCCGTTCTTTTCAAATAATGGAACAAAATTGTTAGGCGGAATAAGACCTTTTTCTTTATGATTCCATCTTATCAAAGCTTCAGAACCGCAAGGAAGATTTGTTTCCATTCCTATTTTTGGTTGTAAATACATAACAAATTCATTGTTATCTAATGCTGATTTCATTTCATCTTCAATTTCTTTATCAGCCATTATGGCTAAACTTAAACTTTCATCATAAAATGCATATCTTTCTCCGACTAGTCCTTTTCTAGTACGTTTTGCAAGATTTGCTTTATCACACATTATGTTCAGCGGAATATTTTTGTCTGTAATTTCATAAATACCAATTGAAGGTACAACTTTTATGCTTAAATCAATTTTTTCAATCTCACTAGCTATATTTTTTGCAAATAGTGTTAAGTCTTTTTCATTAACATATTTATACATTATTGCAAAAACATCATCATTAAATCTAGCATATACACCGTTTTCTTCTATATATTTACCAATAATATCAGAAATGTTTTTTAATACGACATCACCTTTTTCCATGTCGTATATTTCGTTAATAATTTTGAAATTATCAATATCAAGCATTAAGATTGCCAACCTGTCGTTTGGCGTAGTTTTTTTACTAAACAAGATTTTTTCTGCTTCAATATTAAAACTTGTTTTGTTATGCCCTTTAGTTACGTCGTCTTGCAATGCAATATCCATAATCATATTGTCAGAACGACGTCTTATCATTACGTTGTATCTTATACCAAGAATAACAACAAGATTTATTAGCAATAAGAAAATTACAGAATATCTTAGTACAGCACTTGTATTATGAGCAATTGAACTAAATGGAAGTATTGCGAGTATTTTCCAGTTGTTATAACCAACCGGAACAAAAGCTGCAACTTTTCTTATGTTATTTTTGTCTTTAAACCAGTAGCTTATAGGTGATTCACTTTTTAATGATTTTTCTTTGACTTCTTTTGATATACCGTCTTCATCTTCAAATATAGAAGATTTAAAAATAGCATTTTCACTTGAATCTTTTAATAAAATATCTCCGTTACCATCTAAAATATGTACAACAGCTTCTTCATTAAAAGCTGTGATATCAGAGGCTCTGGTGTAATCTTTTGCGTCATTTGCACCTGTAACTATTGCTATTACTTTGCCGTTTTTAATAACAGGTACTGCATATAAAACTATTAATTTATTATCATCATACTCACTGTTAATAAAATCAACAAAATTTTGCCCACTCATTCCTGCTTTAAAATACTTAAAATTTTTAACATTAAAAACAGGTGTAAAACCTTTTCGTGCGTCATATATAATAACATCACCATTTGGATATGCCACACCCATAGAATAAAATCTTGTATTCTTAATAACAGTTTTTAAACCATTTCTAACATTATTTTTATCCAAATATTTTGGTTCATTTCCCAATATACGAGCGTATAAACCTAATGTTTCAAAATCTCCGTTTATTAAAATATCAATTGCGACAGCGCTTTGCTTTGCAACTTCTGTTATATGATTTTCAATTTCTATTCGTTCTTTTGTTAGCAATAGCTGTATAAAAAGAACACACAACAGAGCTAATACACATACTGTTGCAATAACACCTATTATAACTCTTAATCTCTGTTTTTTCCCTGCTTCTATCTTGCTTACTATATTTAGTGACACGTGGTTTACTCCATAGCTTCTAGCAAGATTATAATCTCATCTGTTTTATTTTGCAAGGTTAATATATCATCATTGTTACAAATAATAAAATCTGATTTTGCTATTTTTTCATCTTGTGGTTTTTGTGAGTTAATTCTTAATAAGGCTTCTTTTTTAGATAATGAATTTCTTACCATTAATCTTTTTAGTCTAATTTTATCATCGGTTTTTACAAAAATAATTTTATCAAAAAGATTTTCCCATCCTACTTCAAATAAAAGAGGTATTGATATGAATATAAATTTTTGATTTTTATTTTCTTCAAATATATTTTCCAATTTTGATTTTAATTTTGGATATATAATATTTTCCAAGTTTTTTTTATGTTTAGGATTTGCAAAAACTAAATTTCCTAATTTTTTTCTTGAAATATCATTATTTTCCAATATGTCGTAATTTTTAAAGGCTGTTATAATTTCTGATTTTAGTGTAATTAAAAGTTCATGGGAGAGCTTATCTGCATCAAAAACTAAATAGCCTTTGGATTTTATAAAATTTTCTACGGTAGATTTTCCTGATGCAATATTTCCAACAATAGCTATTTTAAGCATTTTTGCTCACAATCTTGCTTAAATATGCTTTTAATTCTTTTATTTGTTTCGGTTTAATAGGTTTAATTTCACCTTTTTTTAAGCCTTCAAGTTGTATTGTAGCGTGCTGAATTCTTTTTAGACTTTGTACTTCAAATCCTAAATAATCAAACATTTTTCTAATTTGACGGTTCAATCCTTGGTATAAAACAACTTCCATAAGTGTTGATTTGTTAGAAATTTCAATAACCTCAACTTCTGCATAGGCAATTTTTCCTTCTTCAATTTCTATACCGTTAGCCATTTGGTTTATATGGTTTTGATTAATCCTGCCATCAATTCTTACTATATAAACTTTTGGTACTTTTATAGACGGATGAGTAAGTTCATTTATTAAATCTCCATCATTTGTCATGATTAATAAACCTGTTGACTCTTTATCCAAACGTCCGACAGGTTTTAAATTTTTGAAATTTTCGGGCAAAACGTCATATATTGTTTTTCTTCCTTTTTCGTCATCAGCGGTTGTAATATATCCTGCCGGTTTGTAAAATTTATAATATTCGTGTTTTTGCGGATGAATAAGTTTTCCATCTATAAAAACTTTGTCTTTTTCACTAATTGAAAATCCTAATTCTTTAACGATTTTCCCGTTAACATTAACTTTGCCTTGTTCAATAAGTAAATCTGCATCACGGCGAGAACACATGCCTGATGATGCAATATATTTATTTAATCTTGTTTTAGCAGTCATTATTCTTTTACCTTTTTAACAAAATCACTCATTTCATCAGGAAAATTTCTGTATAAAACTCCGTTGTTATTTGTAGCTACAACTTTAACAAATGCCTCTATATTTAATTTCATAGATTTTGCATTATATATTTTTTGTAAGAATGTCATAGATAATTTTGAAGTTTCGCTTAATTCGGTTACGATTAACAGTTCATCTTCAAGCTTTGCCGGAGATTTGTATCTTACATTTAGTTCAACAACAGGTAATGTGACATCAGCTTCATAAAGCTTTGAAAGAGAATAACCTGCAATTTCGCATAACCCTATACGTCCCATTTCAAGCCATCTTAAATAAGAACCGTGCCAAACAACACCGTAAGCGTCAGTATCGCTGTAAAAAACTTTTTGTTTAAATTCATGTTTCATAATAAGACGAGTTTAACATAAACGTAACAATTTTGTAACTTTTTATAAAATTTTGTCAATTATTTTTTTTAGGATTCTTATAAAAAGAGTAAATAAAGAAGGAAATATAATGAATATTGCACAAATTCAATCATTTACTCCCAGTTTTGGCTGTAATGATTCGGAATGTAAGAATTGTACTTGTCAACAGCCAAAAATTCAGGAGCAAAAACCTGATACTGTTGAAATAAGTACGGTACAGAAAGCTAAAGACGTTTGTAAAAAAAGTGTAAATTTTGTAAAAGATAATAGAAAAGCGATTGCTGTTACTGCAAAAGCCGCTCTGGAAGGTTTGTTAACAGCTTGCACAATTTTAGGCGCAAATCAGTTGATGTCAAAAGTTTCAAAAGCAAATACATCGGCTTTGGCTGCAAAATTAGCAGCAATAGGCGGTGTTGCAGTCGGTGCAACAGAATTAATTCGAAGCAGAAAAGCATTTGATAAAACAAGTCAAGACAAACAATAAATAAGCAAAAAAGGCTATTAAGAAGAAACAAGCTCAAAACAATTTGTTTTGAGCTTGTTTCTTTTTAATTTGAAATTAAAATATTATTTACAAGAAGTAACCGTTTCACTTAATGTAACATCGCTGTTATTACAGTTACCACTGCTATCAGCTTTCAAATAATCCATATTACCATTTTCTATTACCCAAGTAGTACACCTGCTGTGATCTCTAAAACAATCCGCCGGATATGAAACATCCTTCTCATATCGACAAGGCTTTGGTAAAAAACCGTTATCTTTTGTTATATGAAATAGAAATCTGTCTGTTCCACCTTGATATTTACCCTTGCTAGGTCCATCTATATCAACCATAATATATCCGCAATTTTGACCTAATATTGTTAAACTCGGATTATCTTCAGCCTCAACACATCTAAAATTTAGATTATTATTTATCCACATTGTAGATCCATCTGCAAAAATCACAGCATGGTAACCATTAAGACCACCTGTACATTCAGGAGTATTACCTGTGTTACATACTTTTGTATATTTCATAAATTCAAGCAACCTATTCATAAAGCGCTCCGGATTGCTCCCATTTTTTGGCCACGTATCTATTGGACCATAAACAACAGTTGCACGACTGTATGCCTCATTTAAGTTTTGATATAACTTTTGCAATCTTACAGCTTTTTCCTTGTCACCAGTTGAACTATTTAAGTTTGGTAAGGTTAACGCAGCAACAACACCGATAATGCCCATGACGATTAATGTTTCGGCTAGTGTGAACGCAAATCGTGTGAACTGTTTTGAGTGAACTGTAAATAATATTTTTTTTAGCATGTTATACTTCCTTTCTTTCTTTCTATTTTCGTCATACTGAGCGCTAGCGAAGTATCCAGTTGCTTTTTTCTGTCTTGGATTATTCGGGTACGCACCGGCTTGTTGCTCGTATAAATTGCTATCGCAATTTTAGTAACTTCGCAATCGCCTATTGCTCCTACGGGTTTCACTCACTTAAGTTCGTTTCACCCTACCGAAAATCCGCTAAATTCTTCGGCTAAAGCCTCAGAATGGCATTTTTTGTACTTGTTTGTATTTTATTTTTGTAATGGATTGCTTCGCTATCACTCGCAATGACAATATTTAATTTTTTAATCGCATGAACACATAGGGTGTACTGTGATATGTAGATATTTCTAATTATAACAAATGTTTTAGCTGATTGCAAGCCTACTTAAAAAACAAGTTTTTTCTCGTTTTTATTTTAAAAAAAGTCAGTAAAATTAATGATTTTGCATGTCACAGTACACCCTATTTAGTGAGGGTTTGTTTTTTATGTAGATAAAAGAATATATGTTAAATTTTAAAAATTTTTAAACTTCGAATGGGTCGCGTTCTTTATAGTAATTTGGTTTCTTTTTAAGTTTGTCGTTTTTCTTTTTTACTTTATTTGACACATTTTTGTATGCATTATCTATTGAAATTTTTGTTAAAGTTTTTTTTGTTCGTCTATCACAGAATGTCAGCCAAAAACTTCTGTTTATGTTGTCAACAGAAAACGATATTCGTCCTGCAATTCTATCTCCCGGTTTTATTTGTTTAAACATTAGGTTGGTATCGCCAAAAATTGACGGGTGAAAAATGTTGTTATAATCATTAATAAGAGCTAAATCCATGCCAGAAAGCGTCAAATTTGTCATGTTTGTAATAGATAAGCTTAAAGTTATCGTATTTACTTCTCCAAACGGATCTTTTTCATGAACTATATTTGTAATTTTTATTGTTAGTCCCGGATAATTAACTTCGTGTTGTTTTAATGCTGTATCTTTATAAACAGGAAGCGGAACTTTTGTATTGATTTTTACTCTTATTTCATCTCCCGGAGAAATTAATACATCTTTTCCCTTTCTCCATAATGACATGCCAAGTCCGACAGTTCCTCCAACAGCAGCTCCACCCATTACTGTATAGCCTTGAGATGCAACGGCTGCTTCAATTCCAAAAAGGTTTAGCGCTAACAACCCTCCAACTGCTCCGCCTGCTGCGGTATAACCTATGTCTGTTGCTACAATTTTACCCGCTTCTACAACGGGGTGCATTTTTGTTGACATTTTTCCTTCGATTGGAATTTCTCTGCCATCAGGTGTAACAAGATAATCAAAATCTAGCGAAATATATCCGTTACGTCCTAATCTTTTAGCTTCAGATTGTTCTTTTATTACTCCGTGTGCAAGTGTACCTTTTGGTAAGATAACTCCGCTATTACCTGATACATCGCTTACAACTTCTGCAAAAAATTCGTCGCCTTCCAATGAAAAAGAACCGTCTATTACTTGTGATACGGTCATTTTTATAATATCTTTTTCATCGAGCAACTCCACTTTTCCGGTAAATAATTCAGATTGTTCCATTTGTTTTTCATCAACTTTTTCAGCATGCCCGTGTAATGTATCTGAAAAAGCAATACCTGTATTCAAAAAACAAATAATTAATATAACTTTAGCTATAATATTTTTATACTTATACATAATTACATTCTATATTTATTTTTATAAAATTTCCATTTGTAAACATTCGTTGCATAACTAAAAAAAAATATTATTTTTTAGTACAATAGTTATATAGACAGAAGGAGTTTAAAAAAATGGACAAATTAGTCGGTATTCTTGGTATTGTTGCAATATTAGCAATGGCGTTTGCTTTATCAAATAATAAAAAGGCAATTAACTACAAAACAGTTGGTGTAGGTCTTGCCTTACAAATTTTATTTGCAATTTTTATTTTTAAAGTTCCAATCGGACAAAAAATATTTTTAGCAATTGGTGCAGGAATTCAAAAATTACTTGATTTTGCTAATGTGGGTGGCAAGTTTGTATTTGGACACTTGTTAGACGGAGAACAATTACAAGCTGCATTTGGACCACAAGCTACGGTACTTTTTTCAGTTCAATTAATTAGTGCAACAATATTTATGATGATGATTGTAAATATTTTATATTACTACGGTATAATGCAACGTGTAGTTACTATATTAGGTAAATCAATGAATAAGCTTATGAAAGTAAGTGGTGCAGAAGCATTGTCAAATGTTGCAAGTGCCTTTGTAGGTCAAGTAACAGCGCAAATTATGATTAAGCCATATCTTGCTAAATTAACTCGTTCAGAATTATTATCTTCAATGGCAGGTTCTATGGCTTGTACTTCAGGCGCAATGATGCCTGTATATGCGATGATGGGTATTCCTATTGAATATGTTTTAGCTTCTGCAGTTATGGCTATTCCTGGGGCATTGGTTATGACAAAACTTGTTTATCCTGAAACTGCTACTCCTGAAACTATGGAAAATATTAAATTAAGTAAAAGAAAAACTCATTCAAACGTTTTTGATGCAATTGCATCAGGTGCGTCTGAAGGTATGATGGTTTCTTTGAACGTAATTGCAATGTTACTTGCAATTGTTGCATTAATTGCAATGATTGATTACATATTAGCAGCTTGCGGTGGTTTTATTTATAACTTATTCCACTTAACAGGACCTGTTTTAGGCTTTGATTTCCCTCACTTATCTTTGAAAATGATTTTAGGTAAATTCTTTGCAATATTTGCATGGCTTATGGGTACTCCTGTTAAAGATATTTTTGATGTCGGTGGTGTAATCGGTTTAAAAATTGTGTCAAATGAAGTTTACGGATATACAGATTTAATCGCAGTAAAAGATGTTATTTCTCATAAAGCATTCGTAATTTGTTCATTTGCTATTTGTTCATTTGGTAACTTCGGTTCTATTGCAACACAAATCGGTGCTATTGGTGAACTTGCACCAAACCAAAGAAAAAATATAGCAAGACTAGGACTTAGAGCATTAATCTGCGGTACATTTACTTGCTTCCTTTCTGCTTGTATCGCAGGTATGCTTGTTGGATAAATTGGAGAAAATATGGAAAGATTTAATAAAATAGCTTTTACATTGGCAGAAACATTGATTGTAATAGGTATTATAGGAGTTGTTGCGGCACTAACATTGCCTAACTTAAACAGTTCTACAGGTGATAAAGAAAAAGTTGTAAAGTTAAAAAAAATATATTCAAATTTAGAACAAGCTTTCGGTATGGCTGAAGTAAAATATGGTCCTTTGCGTTTGGATAATGCAAGTTCTTGGTATAATTTTAGTTCTAATAATAATCCTGTTGCTGAAAGAATTTTTGAGTTTATGAAAATATCTAAAACTTGTGGTTATACAAATAATGCTGGTTGTTTTGATAAAAATAGTGGTTTAGATGGTAGTGATTTCGTTGCATATAAAGCTATTACTGCAGATGGCATGTCTTTATATTTAGATTGTTTTATTGCTTGTTGGATATATGTGGATATTGATGGGCCTAATAAAGGTGAAGGTTTATATGGAAAAGATATTTTTGGTTTTAGTGTAACTGAGGACAAGCAAGGTGGAATAGCTCCTTTAGGAACGGACTCTAATTGCTTAAAGTATAAAAATTTTAACTGTACACATTGGGTAATTAATCATGAAAATTTTGATTATCTAAAAGCAGATGCCAATGGAAAGTGTATTAACAATAATTCAATTATTCTTGACGGAACATCAAATATTACTTGCAAATAAACACTAAAATTATTGTAGTTTAGTCAAAAATGAAATTTTATTTAAAGCACAAAAAGAACTTCATCTGAGATGAAGTTCTTTTTTGTTTAAATCTTTCTACTTTAATTAAGCGTTGAATGCTGTTTCTGTGCTTGATGAGTTACCACCAAAGTTATCAAAAATTGAATTTACAAAAGCAACTTGTGGTTGTTCTTGTTGTTTTTGAAGCTTTTTATGATCATCAATTTTACCAATAGCGTCAACTGATCCGATTTGTCCAAAATTCATTTTAATAATCCTCCGTGTGTGTTTTAAAAATTTAAATATCTCTTACACTTATATAAAGTATTTTTCTTTATAAAAATTGCAGGCATGTATTAAAATATTAAGAAATGTTAACAAACCTTTAGCACATATTTTATCAAAACTATTATTAAACCATAATTTTAGGCATTTAATAATTCTTCTTCTACTAATAAACAAATTAAATGTCCGAGTGTCATTTGAGCTTCCTGTATATTTGGAGTTTCTGAGGAAGGTATTTTAATAAGTATAGAACAGAGATTATCCATATTTGAAATTTTTTCTCCTGTTAATCCTATTGTAATAAGCCCCATTTCATTTGCCACATTTATAGCATCAATAATATTTTTTGAATTACCTGAAGTTGAAAGTGCAAAAAGAACGTCACCCTTTTTACCTATTGCTTCAATTTGTCTAGAAAAAGCTTTATCATAACTAAAATCATTTGAAAGTGCTGTTATTAAAGCATTATTCGATGTTAAAGATATTGCATTGAATGCGTGTCTGTCTTTATAAAATCTCGAAACAAATTCTGTTGCAAGATGATCACAATCACTTGCAGAACCACCATTTCCAACAAACAATATTTTATTACCGTTTTTGAGCGAATAAGTAATTGTATCACTTATTTTTTGTATAGTTTCTATTATACAGTTATCGTTCAGCAATTTTTCTTTTGTATCTATTGAATTTTGAATATATGTTTGAATTTTGTTATGCATTGCTTTTCTCAATTAATTCTACTTCATTTCCGTCAGGATCTTTTACAAATGCAATTTTTGTTCCGCTGAAAATTACATAAGGCTCATAATAATATTCATATCCTAAAGAATGTAATTTTTCTGTAAACTCATCCATTGACTTAACAGAAAATGCAAAATGTCCAAAGGCATTACCATTTTCATATCCGTTTTCTGGTGTTTCATCATTATATGTCAATTCTATTTGAGCTGTATGTTCTTCATCTTCCAGATAATATAGTTCGCAATCTTCAAGTCGTTTCTTTTTTACAAAAGACATATTTAATAATTTTTCATAAAAATCTAGTGATTTTTGTAAATTTTTAACTCTTATCATTGCATGTAAAAATTTCATTATACTTCCTTTCTTAGCATTACAACAGCGTGAGCTTCAATTGCTATTTTTTCACCTACTGCATCCATTTTTTCATTTGTTTTTGCTTTTATTGATAACAAATTTATATCAATCATAAGTTCATGTGCAAGTTTTTCTCTCATTTTTTGAATGTAAGGTTTCATTTTGGGTTCTTGAGCAATAATATTACAATCTATATTATTTATAACATAGCCTTCGTCTTGCACCAATTGCAAAGCTCGTTTTAGTAATAACACGCTTGATACATCTTTATATTCTTCATCTGTATCCGGAAAATGCGTACCTATATCACCAAGTGCTAATGCACCAAACATTGCGTCAATTATTGCATGAATTAAAACATCAGCATCAGAATGCCCCAGAAGACCTTTTTCGTATGGTATTTTTATTCCGCCTATAATTAAATCCCTATTATAATCGAGTTTGTGAATGTCGTAGCCTAAACCAATTCTATACATTTGCACCTGCTTTTACATATCTTTCAACAGCTTTTATAAAACCGTCATTATCAACAGTATCTGTTACAAAATCTGCAATAGATTTTAGTTGTTCGGTTGCATTTCCCATTGCTACTTTTATTCCGCCTGACATTAGTAATTCTAAATCATTGTTGTGATCGCCTATTGCTAAAATTTCTTCTTTTTTTATTCCGTAAAAATCTTGTATGCATTTTAAACCATCGCCCTTTGTTGCTTCTTTATGGCATACTTCGCAGAAGAAATCAGTTGATTTTACAATATATAATTCAGGAAAATCTTTTTGCAGTTGCTCTGCCACTCGTGTAACTTTTTGAGCATCGTTGTAGTCAATCATAAGAATTTTATTCACATTCTCTATTTTTAAATTTTCAAATGGACAAACATTAAACGGTATATGCTGGTGACTTGCATATTTACGAGTAAAATCATTTTCTTTTTCTACATACAAATCATCATTCATATATAAATTAATATGAATATCTTGTTTTAATGCCCATTTTAAAATTCGTTGTGACGTTTCGTTAGGTATATATCTTTCATACAGAACTTGTTCTTTATTTCTTACCAAAGCTCCCTGATATGAAACGATAGGAGTTTTTAGTCTCAATTTATCTGCAATTTTTTGAGCTGATTTATGCATTCTTCCCGTAACCAAAACAACTTTTATTCCATTGTTATCCAGTTCTTGTATATAGTCTATTACAGATTGATGAAAATCTTCCGTATATCCTAAAATTGTTCCGTCTATGTCTGTTGCTACTAACTTTATAGTCATATTTATTCCTTTATTTTGTAGGCTCTCAATAAAGCACATAATGTTTTTGAATCGTTTATTTCACCGTCTTTTATCATTCTAAATACATCATTTATATTGTATTCTAAAGCTTGTATTATTTCACCCTCATCAGGATTAGGCTTTGTGTATGTTAAATCTTTTGCGTAGTATAAGTATAATTTTTCGTCGCAAATTCCCGGTGTTGTATATATATAACCTAGAGATTTCCAAGATTTTGCAACATAACCTGTTTCTTCTTCAAGTTCTCTTGGTGCAGCATCATTAGGATTTTCTCCATATTCAAGCTTTCCTGCCGGAAGTTCTAATGAAACTGATTTTAACGGATAACGGAATTGTTTTACCATTAAAATAGTATTTTCATCTTTTTCTGCCACAATTACAACACCACCTGGGTGTCTTATTACTTCTCTGAAACTTCTGTGTCCATCTGAAGTTTCTATATCATCGTAATCTACAAATACGACTTTACCATCATAAACTCTTTTTGTTGATAGTGTTTTTTCAGTAAATTCCATTCTTCCCTCTATAATGCTTGTATAATTAATTTTATATTTTCATCCGTTACGTTTTTAAGTGCAGTTTTTTTATCTTCGGTTGTTAATTCGTTTAATGATTTTATAACTTCTACGGATTTTAGAATTAAAGTTTGATTATGCCCTGATAATAAAGGTCTTACTATTTCGGCATTTTTTACTAATTCTAATGCAGGATATATAAAATTACTATTTTCATTAACTTCTGATTTTATAAAGTTATCTAAATTTTCATCAATATTGTTGTTTAACAATTCTTTTATTGCATAAACTTCATCTTTTGTATTTTTGTCTTCATCAAATAAATATTCATCATTTTCTGTTAATTGATTAAATTTATTTTTAGCTGTAAGCAATATAATTGCATTTTTGGCATTTGGTTCAGAAAATATTAAATTTTCGAAAATTTCATATAACTGAAATGTAAAAATATTACTCAATGGAACAATTTCACCCAAACCTTGTAAGATATTATTTATAGCAAGCAGTGTATTTTCGTAATGTTCAGAATTAAGTAAATCTAAAAAACTTTCCATATAACCAATTTCGCTGGCAATATATTCTGAAACAGAAGATTTTTTCATTGCTTCAAAAATTTTGGCTATGGCATTTTTTTCTCCGTAAGCAGATAAAAATTTTACAGCTGAAAGAACTTCAAAATCATCGTTTGAAGTTAATTTTTGGTAAGCTTCATCTATGCAGGTTTTTTCTTTTAACGAAGATAATGCTTCTGCGCAATTGTAAGCAAGATATTCATTTCCAGAGTAAGAATTTTCTTTTAATTTATCAATAACACTTTGTTCATCTACAAAAGAAAAATATTTTGCAGCATAAGATTTTTGACTATCATTACCATTTTCCAGTAATTCTTCCATTTTATTTTTAATATCATTATCGCCTAATTTTGCAAGTGTTTCCGCAATAAATGTATCATAGGATGGTGAATAATAATCCAAAAAATATAAAAGGGTTTTATAATTATCCTTGTTACAAGCCTGTTGCAATCTTTTTGCAACATTTTGTTTTATAAAGTCGAACAAAAAATCATCTTTTGAAATAAGTTCTTCAAAAGCCTTAACATCAGCATCATTTATAATATGTGCAGCAGCTTGCTCATATTCGTGCTTATTCTTACCTGTAAGTTGCTTAATTAGGTCCATGACTAGTCAAGGTAGAAAGCAGTAATAACTTTATGACCTTCTTCTGCGTATTCAATAGCACCGTGCAAAGTTTTACTTGTGTGAGATAAGAAACAAATTAATTGATTGCAATCATCAATTATTTCTCTGTTACAAACTCTTGATGCGTCAGCCAATGTCATCATAGCTCTATCAGGGTGTTCAACAATATTTGGAACACCAATCAATTGATCTTGAACGTCAGAAGGTTGTTGACCAATAGTTTGAGGTAAAATAACTTTTAATTTATCAGGGTTAGCCTTCATAGCACCACGAATAGTAGCTGCGTTTGTACCTGAAGAACCCCCGGATGTTATAATGGTATTGCCTTGTTGTGCAAGGGCAGTAACTAATGTTTCAATAATTTGCTGGTGTGTAATTGCAAGATTTCTGCTGCCGATAACCGCAATTCTTTTTGCAGATTGCTGAATTGTTGCTAATTCCATAGCAAGCTCATCAACCGTATTAGGAGAATCATCAGAAACTGAATCTAAGTCATCAATAGGAACCATGATTGAACCTTGATTTTCGCCTTCGCCTTCACCTAATAATTTAATTGTTTCCATTTCTGCCATTTTTCCTACCTTTTGCAAATTTATTTATTTGTTATTATAATTATAATAGCATAAAAATAATTTTGTGAATAGGGGATATGGAAAATATATTAGATAATCTTAACGAAAGGCAGATTGAAGCTGTTAAAACGACGAAAGGACCTCTTTTAGTTCTTGCAGGAGCTGGTTCTGGGAAAACAAAAGTTTTAACATCACGTATTGCATACTTAGTGCAAAATGGTGTCAAACCAAGAGAAATTCTTGCCGTTACGTTTACTAATAAAGCCGCAAAAGAAATGAAAGAACGTTTATCTTCAATTTTGGGTGAAGAAATCGTTAAATATATGTGGGTTGGAACATTTCACAGTATTTGCGGAAGAATTTTAAGACAGGATATTGAAAATTATGTATTTCCATCGGGAAGAAAACTTGATAAAAATTTTACGATATACGATGATTCTGATTGCATGACCGTTATAAAAAATGCAATAAAAAAATTAAATATAGATGATAAAGTTTATCAACCAAAATATGTTAGAGCTGTTATATCAAATGCAAAAAATAAAATGGAAGATGCAAATCAATTTGCAACATTTGCAAGAGATTTCAAAGCTCAAAAAATTTCTTCGATATTTGAAGAATATGAAAATACTTTAAATAAAAATAATGCAATAGATTTCGATGATATGCTTATGCTTGCTGTTAAGCTATTTGAGCAAAATCAACAAGTCAGAGAAAAATATTATTCTCGTTTTACTCATATTCTTGTTGATGAATTTCAAGATACAAATGTCGCACAGTACAAACTTGTAAATATGCTTTTTACAAATTTGCAAGATGAAATCCCTGCCGAAAGGTCTTTATGCGTTGTCGGAGATGTTGACCAATCAATATATAGCTGGAGAGGTGCAGATTATAAAATTATTTTAGGATTTCAAAAAGATTTTCTTAATACAAAAATAATCAAGCTGGAACAAAATTATCGTTCAACAGAAAATATTTTAAAAGCTGCAAATGCAATTATTGAAAATAATGAAGAACGTGTAGATAAAGTTCTTTTTTCACAAAAAGGCGATGGTGAAAAAATTCATTACTACGAAGCTCAAGATGATTCTGATGAAGCAAATTTTATTGCAAATACAATTAAAGCAGAAAGCGGTGAAGATTATAACAGATATGCAATTTTATACCGAACAAATGCACAATCACGCTCAATTGAAGAAGCATGCATGGCTCAGGGTATTCCATATCGTGTATATGGAGGTATGAAGTTTTATGACAGGCAAGAAATTAAAGATGCTATTGCTTATTTAAAATTAATCTACAATCCTGATGATTCACAAAGTTTTAAGCGTATAGTTAATGTACCAAAACGTGCTATTGGTGAAACATCGGTGTCAAATCTTCAAAAATTTGCAGATGAACACGATATGAGTCTTATGTCTGCAATAGATATTATTGATGAATCTGACTTGACAGCTAAAACAAAAACAAAATTTAAAGAATTTAAAGCTTTAATAGAAAAATTTATGCAAGTTTCCGGCAGTTACAAACTTCCTGAATTTTTAGGTTTAGTTCTTGAACAATCAGGTTATATTAGAATGCTTCAAACAGAAGGGACTCCTGAAGATGAGGCAAGAATAGAAAACTTACAAGAGTTAATAAATGTTGCCTCAGATTTTGAACCCGAAGATTTGAATAATGTTTTAGGTGAATTTTTGTCACAAGTTGCTCTTGTTTCTGATATAGACGGAATGGATGTAATCGCAAACAATGTTACACTAATGACACTCCACTCTGCAAAAGGATTGGAATTTCCTGTCGTATTTTTGGCTGGTCTTGAAGAAGGTACATTCCCTCATATAAGAACTTTTAATTCCCCAAGCGAATTAGAAGAAGAACGACGTTTAATGTATGTTGGTGTTACAAGAGCGGAAGAGGAATTATATTTATCATCTGCAAAACGCAGACAATGCTGGGGTGAGTATAAATATTACAATCCGAGCAGATTTTTAGAAGAAATTCCGTCAGAACTCCTTGATACAATGTCATCTTCAAGTTCTATAACAAGTCAATCTACATTTAAAAGTGCTGTTCAAAAAATTAGAGCTACTTCAGATTCAGATGGGTATGTAAAACCAACAACCGGATTTGGTGCAAGTTTTGTTGCACCTTCCAGAAAAAAATACGAAAGTCCAAAATATTCTTCAACTCAAGTGCAAAGAACTCCTAATAAGACTTTTGTAAAAAAATCACTAATTAATAAACAAAAAGAAGAAGAAAAATTAAAGGCTTTTTTTGCGGATAACAAAGTAAAACGATTAATGGAAGCGCAAAAACAAAAAGAATTAGAGCAAGAACGTATAAAAGAAGAAGAACGTAAAAAACAAGAGGAAGAAATTCAATATTTCTTTTCCAAAGGTGAAAAAGTTTTTCATGAACATCTTGGATTTGGTGAAGTTCTTGATGTTATCGAAGTTGGTGAAAGTTTAATGTACACAATTGAATTTGCAAAATTTGGCAAAAAAGCTATGGATGCAAACTACGCAAGACTTCAAAAAGTTTAGTTATAATACCATATCTTCGAAATTGGTTGTGTCATTATAGCTGTACATGTGTATAAAAGTATATAATGCATCAGGCATAAAGAATTTTGTACCCAATTCAAGCATTGTTCTAATAGCTTCTTTGCTGTTTTTAATCAATGTTTTTGTACGATTAAAGCATAAGTTATCAAAATAGTTGCAAATATGTATTATCTGACTTTCTTTTGAAATTAAATCTCCGGATTTGTTCATAGGATATCCTGAGCCATCATTATTTTCGTGGTGTTCCAACGCTACCAGTGCTATATTTTCAGGCATTTCTAAATCTTCTTTTAAAATTTTATACCCTATTGAAGTATGATATTGCAGTTCTTGCTGTTCTTGTTTTGAAAGGTTTTGTTTTGTTACAAGTTCAGGATTTATTTTAGTTTTGCCTATATCATGTAGTAGTCCTGCTAAAACGATGTCTGAAATCATAGCTTCCGATAAATTCATTTTTTGTGCAATTAAACCTGCAAGAATAGCAACATTAAGAGCGTGACACTTTTGATATTCTCCAATAAGCTTAATTTGTGATGAATACACAAGTCCATTGCTTCTATAAATTATATCTTGTAATATTTTATCTCTTATGTTCAAAAATAAATTAGCTGTTTCACTATTAGGACGCTCAAATAAACCGCTTATTGTTTCATAATAAAAAGCTTTTAATTTTATTTGGTTTTGAGGATCAATTTTTGATTTTTTATTAACAGGTCCTTTATAATTCATTATGCTGATTTCATCAACAACTGTATTACTTTTAAGTATTTGATTAGGATTCATATCAAATACTTCAACAACCTTATTTCTTTCTTTGGCAATTTTTGAATATTCTTCAAACAGTAAATCTAAGTCTTCTTTTGTAGCTTCTTGCTGTACAACAGTGAGTCCTGATTGTTCAATATCTTCATCAGGCTCAGCAATATCCAATTCGCTTTCATCATCTCTGTATATAATAGAAAGCTGTTTTAGTTGTAACAATTTACCGGGAGTAAGAATTTCTCCGGAGGAAAAAACTTTTTCTCCATATTCTGAATAGATGTTAAATGGTAAAATTTTGTAATTAATTAATTCTTCAGTAGTTATAACTTTCATATATTTATTATACACAAATATTAAAAAATTACACATAAATAAAAAAAAAGCTATGAACAAAGTCATAGCTATTGATTAGGGATATGTGTATCGTCGTCTCTAAGGAGTATAGTGTTATATTAGCAGTTTTAAAAAAAATAAAATCATACATTTTTATGATTTATTAAGTTTATATAAAGGCATGCTAAAATTATGGTAAACTTTTTTTGTTGAGATTTTTATAGGAGATTGGAAATGAAAACTGATTTTAAACATGTTCCGTTAGACGGAAAAGATATAACGGAAGAACAGATAAAGAAAATAATAAAGGATAAAAACGTAAAATTTTTAGAATTACAATTTGTTGATATAAATGGTCAGGTAAAGAGTTTAACAATACCTTCCGAGCACATTGATAAGGCATTAGAAAATGAAATGATGCTCGATGGTTCTTCGATTAAGGGTTTTAGAAATATTGAAACTTCAGACATGTTCTTTTATCCTGACAAAAATTCATTTGCAATCTTGCCTTGGAGAGAATTTGACGGAACAAATACGGCACGTTTAATATGTGATATTCATAATGCTGATGGAACACCTTTTGAAGGTTGTCCAAGATGTAATTTAAAACGTATGATGGCTGAAGCAAAAAAATTAGGTTATTCAATGAACATGGGACCTGAAGTGGAATTTTTCTTGTTTAAGCGTGATGAAGAAAATCATCCGACAACAGAAAAAGTTGATAGAGCCGGTTATTATGATATTGGTCCTGATGATTTGGGTGAAGATATACGTGCAGAAATTGTTTTAACTCTGCAAGAAATGGGATTTGATATAGAAGCTTCACACCATGAAGTTGCAGACAGTCAACATGAAATTGATTTCAAATATGCTGATATTTTAACTGCTGCAGATAATGTTGTAACTTTTAAAATAGCAGTTAAAGCAATTGCCGCTCAATATGGTTTACACGCTACATTTATGGCAAAGCCAATATATGGAATAAATGGTTCAGGCATGCACTGTAATGTATCTTTATTTAAAAATGGTAAAAATGCTTTTTATGATGAAAAAACCGATACAAAACTTTCAGATGTTGCAATGTACTCTATTGGCGGAATGCTAAAACACGTTAAGGGTATCACTGCGGTAACAAATCCGACAGTAAATAGTTTTAAACGTTTAGTTCCAGGGTATGAAGCTCCAGTTTATCTTGCTTGGTCACTGGCTAACAGAAGTGCATTGTTAAGAGTTCCTGCAAAACGTGGTAACGCAACAAGAGTCGAGCTACGTTCACCTGACCCGTCATGCAATCCTTATTTGGCTTTTGCTACAATTTTAGGTGCTTGTGTCGATGGTGTAAAAAATAAAATTCTGCCGCCAAAACAAGTTGGAACAAACATATATGCTTTAACACCTGAAGAAAGAAAAAGAAAAAGAATTGATTCGCTACCGGGCAGCCTTGCAGAGGCTCTTGCATTGCTTGAAAAATCAAAGGTTGCCAAAGAAGCTCTTGGAGAACATATTTTTAAAGAGTTTACAGAAACAAAACATAAAGAATGGGATTCTTTCAGAATTTACGTTTCTCAATGGGAACTTGATAAATATTTAGAAAGATACTAAATTTTTATTCATATAAATGCAACTCGGCAATACTTAATTAAGTATTGCCGAGTTGCATTTTATTATTGTCTTTTTATTTTAAATATTGTTTTAGCCAATTTATGATTTCTTTTTGCACTTCCGGCTGTTGCTTTAAAAGTAACATATCTGCACCGCCTTTTTCAGTGTTCAAAACATCAAATGTACCTTGAGCAAATCTTGAAAGTTTTAACTGCTCTTCCATGAAATATTTGTTTGTTCTGCTGGAAATTGCAAGAATAGGAACATCTCCTATTTCAGTCATTGCAATGGGTATATAAAGTCCTTTAAAATTCATAGAAGGTGCAATCAACACAAGTCCTTTGGGTTTAGACGGTAATTTTTTTGCAATAAGTACCGCAGAATTTGCACCAATATCACTTCCAACTATACAGTAATTTTTAAAATCTGCCTTTTTTGTTTCTTTTTGAATTTTATTAATAACATCAATTACATCTTGAGGATATTTTGCAAATTCCGCATTGCTGTATGATATCCAAGATTTTTGCCTGAATTTTTTGTCATAAACACTTTTTCCGTGTCCTCTAAAATCAACTTTCAATACTGCATATCCTAAATGGTTCAATTCTTCTTGTAAAGGCTGCCAATATTTACTGTTTCTCCCTATTGAATGTAAAAGTATTACTGTCGGATAATTTTTTAAGTTTGTTTTAGGATAACTTAAAAATCCGTGAATAAGTTTCCCGTCTTTTGTTTCAGCGGTATATTCTCTTTCAGTATATGTTTTTTTAGGTTTTGAATTCTTTTTTTGTTCTTCAGCATTTACAGAAGAAATTGCAAAAAAAGTAATTAAAAAAATAATGCTTAATATGGTTGTGTATATTTTTTTCATAGTATATTCCTTTTTTACGTGTTTTATTATACTATATTTTTGAAATATTACAAATGTTACAATTTTTTTTAAAATTGAAATATGATATAAAATAAAACGTTTATATAAGTAAGAGTTTTTATTAGAGGGTTAGCGTATGGCACCAATTACAATTGACACTAATTTATTTGCATTACAAAATAAGTTAAATATTACTTCAGAGCGTATGGCAAATTATGCCAATAAAACCGTTGATGAAATTATTGAGGCCGAAAAAGCTCAAGGTAATTCTAAGGCTGTACAGTTGGAAAAACAGCTTGCGTCAGACCCGAATACTTTGATAAAAACATATCAATTGGATAATCCGGGTAATAAATTTAACATTCTTACGCAAATTCCAAGTCAAAAACAACCTGAATTGTTGGAATTATTAGAAGATGATGACTTGAGAATGGGGTTGAATTTCTTTTCTCAGGAACAATTACTGAAATTAGTTGAAGAGTATGCTCCTATTGAAGAGGTTGTTAATGCTGCTTTGATGTCATTCCCGCTGCAAGATATTATGGAGATGATGCCTGATAAGGAATTAAATAACTTTATTGTTAGTAAAGATTTAGATCCGGAATTTTTGAAGAAAAATTTGGCAATGATGGATCCTGAAATTATAGCCGCTATGATTGAAACAGCTACCGGTGAGCCTGTATTTGAGGAAGATCCTAAAAAATTAATGACAATGTTATATGGTTTAGACGATGATACGTATCAAGAAGCTTTAATTGCAATGAATCCAGATGCGAAACGTTTAATGGTTATGAACATGTATCAGCAAGATGAAGAAGTTTTGCAGTTGTTCCCTGCGGGTTCTTATACTGCGATGTTGGGAACTCTTGAAAAAGAAGAAATGATGCCAAGCATGGTTGCCTTACAAACAGAATCTTTGATTGGTATTGATTCTGAGTTGCCGCCGGATTTGATGTCTATTGTATTAACTCAAATTGATCCAAAGGATTTTGCAAAAGTTCTTATTCAGAAATATCCGAATTTGCTGACTCAGATAGTTGCGGCATAGCATTAACATAATTTGTATTCAAAAATTCTAATAAAAATTCTAATGCAACTTGTGTAAAGAGATATTTTATCATCTTTCTGCTGTGGTGAGGGTTTATTTCGAATTTTTTTACTTGTGTTGCATATTTGTTTTTGACTGCAATATATACAAGTCCGACTGGTTTTCCTTGCTCAGGTGTTGTCGGACCTGCAACACCTGTTGTTGCAATTGCAACATCACAGCCTGTTTTTGCACTCAAGCCTTCTGCCATTTCAATAGCGCATTCTTCACTAACCGCACCATACTTTTCTAATGTATCTTTAGATACATTTAGAAGTTCTATTTTAGCTTCATTTGCATAGGTAACAAAATTTTCTTTAGTGTAAGAAGAACTACCTGCAACATCTGTTAATCTTGAACTTAACAAACCTCCTGTGCAGGATTCTGCGGTCGCTATTTTAATTGAATAATTAAATAATATTCTCGCAACATATTGTTCTGTTTTAGAACACAGTATTTTATATATATATTTCAGGCTCTCAAAAAATCTACTCATAGTATTAATGTATAGTTTATTTAAATCTTTGTCAAGGACAAGTTTATTTATGTTTTATACCTTAAAAGTAAAAAAGTTGAAAGATTTTTGTGTATTTTTGTTTAAAGAATATGTACTGATAGCCTTTGACATTTGTAAATTAACCTGTGCATCATAGTATTCAACCATACCGGCTTTTTCATAATCTTCTTTTTTTAAAATATTATTAGATTTATTTTGCTCTGCAAAAGATTTTATATAATCAGATGTATTTTTTGTATATTCTCTGAGGAAATCAGCAATAGAAAATTCCAAAGATTCGTTGTCGTCATCTTCATCATCATACAGATTAAAAACTTTATTTATAACTTCTTTTATGTTATCAGAAGAGTCAGATGATTTAATATAAGTGTCAACAGCTGTTTTAACAAGTTTTGCAGACGAGTTTGCAGTGTAAATATTAGACACTGCGTCAGCTAAAATAAAACTGTTACTAATTGACGATACCATACTATTATTTTAACACATAACATTACCTTTGTGAAGTAATGAAAAAATCAAAAGTGTTACAAATACACACTTTTGGCGTATTTTATTATGTAAAGATTTATTACATTAGAGATTTTCAATTAAAAATGGTTGATAATTTATATGTAAAAAGTGGTATTATACTATTGGGTACAAAAGTTTTGGTACACAACCTTAACGCAAAAACAAAGGATTAAATGAGCGACATTCAATTTCAAAATGACCTTGACAGATTAATTGATGTATTACCTCCAAAAGTTACGGCTATGATTACTCATGAGTCGTTAACCGATGTGATTGAATTAGTTTTGGATATCGGACGCCTGCCTGAAATTCGTCATGCTAATGGCAAAATTGATAGTCTTAACTGTCAGCCTATAGAGTATGCTGATTTAGATTATGTTACAGAAAGAATACAAGAATTTACATCCGATAATCGTTCAGGTATAGCAGGAACATTACATCGTATAAGCGCAATTAGAAACCGTCAAGGACGGGTTATAGGTCTTACTTGCAGAATAGGACGTGTTGTTACGGGTACTATTGCTTGTATAAAAGATTTTGTTATGCAAGGCAAAAGTATATTGTTTTTGGGGCGTCCCGGAGTTGGCAAAACTACAAAATTAAGAGAAATTTCACGACTTGTTGCTGATGAACTTGGAAAACGTGTTGTTATTGTTGATACTTCAAATGAAATTGCAGGTGATGGTGATACTCCGCATCCTGCTATTGGTAAAGCAAGAAGAATGCAAGTACGACAGCCTGAATTTCAAAAAGATATTATGATTGAAGCTGTTGAAAATCA
Source organism: Cyanobacteria bacterium UBA6984 (assembly GCA_002450015.1). Taxonomy (GTDB): domain Bacteria; phylum Cyanobacteriota; class Vampirovibrionia; order Gastranaerophilales; family Gastranaerophilaceae; genus UBA6984. The sequence continues at coordinate 29,152 of DJYG01000057.1, forward strand.
TACTCCTGAAGTTATTGTAGTTGATGAAATTGGTACAGAAGCAGAAGCTCAAGCTGCAAGAACAATTGCCGAACGTGGTGTTATGCTTATTGCAACCGCTCACGGACAAAGTTTGGAAAATCTTATAAAAAACCCTGCATTATCAGATTTGGTTGGTGGAATTCAGTCTGTAACTTTAGGTGATGATGAAGCTAAAAGACGTGCTTCACAAAAGACAGTTCTTGAACGTGAAAAACAGCCTACTTTTGATATAGTAATAGAAATTTTGGACAGAAATACTCTTGCTGTATATAAAGATGCCGCAGAGGCTGTTGATTATATACTGAGAGGTTGGCCTATAAGACCTGAAATAAGAAAAGTTGACAAAACTTATGATAATAAACCGGCTGAAATAAAAGAAGAACAACATTTAGTTCCTATTGAGCCACCAAAAGAAACAACGCAGCAAATTATTGATAAAATTAATGAAGTTGATAAAAAATTTGTTCAGCAAGATCCTGCTGATAGGTTAAAGTTTAGCTTTAACAGAAAAGATTATGTAAAAGAAGCTAAAAAGTTTAAGAAAATATATTTATATGCTGTTTCACGTTCAATAGTTGAAAAGATTATTGAAAGACTGGATTTAAATGCAGAAATAACAAAAAATATAGATGAGGCGGATTTAGTAATAGCACATAAAAACTTTGCAAAAGGTGGTGCAAAAATACTTAGTACTGCAAATAATTACCGATTGCAAATTTTTTACATAAAAACTAATTCTATGGCTCAAATTCAAAAAGTTGTAAAAGAGGCTTTAGATATAAGAGAATCTTCACAGGCATTGCAAGGATATTATGATGATGCGGAAAAAGCCTTGGATGAAGCTAAAAATGCCATAGATAAAATACTTGCAGGAGCAAGAAATATCGAACTTGCACCGCAAAATCAACAAATAAGAAAATTGCAACATGAACTTGTAGAACAGCATAATCTCGAAAGCGAAAGTATTGGCGAGGGTGCTGAACGTCACTTGAAAATTGTTGGCGGACAAGATTTTAAGGCTTAAATTTTATAACTTGATTATATATTTTGTATTGTTTATTTTTTGCTTTATAAATATATATTTTCATATACTCGGAAGATTTATATTTTGCAGGAGGCGCTGTTACATTTAAAATTCCGTCTGTATATTTTTCTTCAAGTTTATGATAGTGACCGGCATATACGGCTTTTACATTTTTATGCTTTTTCAGTAAATCTTGATAAGGTTCAGGATTATATAAATTGTGATTGTGGTTTTCTGACAATTTATACATAGGATAGTGTTGGAATATAATTATATTTTTATTTTGATATTTTGTTAGAGTTTTATCGAGCCAAATCAATGTATCTTCCTTAAAATACCCGTTAGATGATGGTAACATTTCTTTTGAACCATCTAAAAATACAAACACAAAGTCACCTTTTTTTACAATGTAGTTAAATGTTTTGTATTTAAACAATGAATATTTGTTTAGAGTTTCAATATATTTTTTCTTTGACAGCCCTAAGGGTTTTAAACAATCGTGATTACCAATTTGAACATAATATGGAACATCAAATTTTCGAGCCATTTTAAGAAAGATTTCAAGTAAATCAATATTTGCTTTGTCAATATTATCGCCTGTAAAAACAACAAAATCTATTTGATTATCTTTATTAATGGAGTCAATCAACATATTATAATTTTCAATAGACTCTTTTGTAGGCATTAAATGTAAATCTGTTATTTGAGCAATAGTAAGACATTTTTTTTGAAATGAGTATGAAGGCAGTGTATATGTAAATACTAATAATATTACAATAATAAAAATATTAAATAATCTTTGCATATTTGAACAAATCCTATACATGTGTTAAACTAAACTGATTATATCACATTAATTAAAGAGGATAAATAATAATTATGTCAAAATTTAAACTTTTTATTAATAAACATATTGAATTATGTTCATTAATGTTATTAGCAATTTTATGTATCGTTTTTTTATTTTTAGGATTGGATTTTTATCCGTTGTTGGATGTTGATGAAACCAGATATGCAATAATGTCAAGAGATTTGGCTAATTCTAATGACTGGAATGTATTATTGCTTAATTCAGTACCTTTTTTAGAAAAACCTCCTTTATATTTTTGGTTAGTCGCTGTTTCTATCAAAATATTCGGTAAATTTTCAGAATTTGCAGTAAGATTTCCAATTGCATTAATCGCAGCATTTTTAGTATTTTTTACATATATTTTCGGAAAAAAAATCATTTCAAGAAAATTCGGTTTAATGAGTGCTATTATTTTATTAACCAGTGTTTTTTATTTAATATTGTCGCATGTAGCAATATTAGATATGGTTTTGACAGTATGTATTGCAAGCACTTTATATTGTGGTTTTTTAAGTTTTTATTCAAATGAAAAATATAAAAAATATTGTTGGTGGGGATTTTGGACTTTTGCAGGTTTAGGATTCCTGGCAAAAGGCATTCTTGCTTTAGCTATTCCTTTGGTTGTTATGTTTATATATGGATTTTTAACAAAAAAGTTGAAAGACATTTTCAAACCGCTGCATTTATTTATAGGTTTAATAATTTTCTTTTTAATTTCTTTGCCATGGCATATTATAATGTTTAATGACTATGGTTGGGGATTTATAAATGAATATTTTATAAAGCACCACTTTGCCAGATTATTGACATCAGAAAATTTGGGTAGAAAACATGGATTTTTCTATTTTGTTCCTGTATTTATAGTCGCATTTATGCCATGGACATTTATTTTCTTGGGTTCAATATTTGAAGGTTGTAAAAAACTTTTGGTAAGATTTAAGACAGCTTCGGGAACTCTTTTGCAAAAAATCTTTGTTACATTAGAAGTAAAAAATGCAGAACAAGATTTGTTGTTATTTTCAACAATATACTTCATTGTTGTTTTTGGTGTAATGAGTGTTTCAAGTACCAAATTACCTACATATATTTTGCCGGCATTACCTGCGGCTGCGCTTATTACAGGATGTTTTTGGAATAAGTCCGAGTCAGAAATTCAATCAAAGAAAACTATTACAATTTCTACATATATTGTGGCGATGATATTTATTTTAGCTGCAATTGTTGCTTCAATTGTTTATGTATTCTTGCCTCAATCGTTTATCGAGCTTGTATCACCTTTCAAGTATTCTGTATTAATGGGGTGTGCGTTTGTTGGAATATATCTTATATTAAAAATTAAAACTCAAGAAACTTTATCCATTTTTTCAGGTTATGTAATAACGATGTTTTTTGTTATTACATTTGCAGTAACAAATCTTTTCAGTTTGATTTATGCGGGTGGAGAAAATGAATTAGTATTATACTCAAACTATGCAAGTTCACAAGATACAAGGCTTGTAACTTTTGACTTTGCTGTAAAACCAAGTACAAAAATAAATTATAATAATTTTGTATATTTTATTACTGATAATGATTTTGAAAAATTATATTCGCTTGTTTCTAACAAATTGACACCAACTTATGTTATTGTAAAAAATAAGCAAGTTGCAAGATACGGTTATCAAGATAAGTTGGATAAGTATTTGTATTTAATCCAAAAAGGTAAAAAGTATTCTTTATATTTGAATAAAAAAATACCGGACAAAAACAAAGTGTTATTGTGGATTAAATAAAAAATTTACTTAAATTCATTAAATTTTCTTCATTAAGATTGTTAATTAAACTTATATCCACGCGGATTAGGGGGCATGGTCAATTGTAAAAAAATATATATAATTTTTTACTTGTAAATCATGCTCTAGTGGCATAGTATTTACATGTCGAAAGAAATAGCGGAATGATTTAAGGTGATAGTAAAAAGGGGTGGTGGCATAATCACGTATTAAATTGATGAAATAAAAGAGAATTAGAGATTAAGATTTTACACAAACATTAAGTGAAATAAATATAACAAAAATATTTAAACGGACTATACAATCTTGGGAGATATTGGATAGTTGAAACTTGCCGAAAGGCAAGTTTTTTCATATAATAGCGGTATGGAAGAAAGAACTTCAAAAAAAATAATTTCAATGATGTCAGGAACATCTTGCGATTCAATAGATGTCGGGTTATGTCTGGTAAAACCAGATTTCAGCTGTACTTTGCTTGATGGTTTTAATTATGATTATCCAAAAGATGTTAAAGAAAAAATCTTTAAAATGTTTTATCAGTTACCTACTGTTGATGAAATTTGTAAAATGAATTTTGTTATTGGTCAATGTTTTGCAAATGCGGCAAATGAAATGATAAAAAAACACGGAAAACCTGATTTTATTGCATCTCATGGTCAAACAATTTATCATTATCCAAAAGATACGTACATAGCAGGTATAAATGAAAAAAGTACATTTCAAATAGGTGAACCTTCTGTTATATCTCAAAAAACAGGATGTATGACAGTTGCAAATTTCAGAACTGCAGATGTTGCACAGGGTGGCAATGGAGCTCCTCTGGTTTGCTTTGCTGATGAAAAGTGGTTTAAACCGTTAAATAAAAATATTGCAGTACAAAATATAGGCGGTATATCTAATGTTACAGTAATATCAAAGAATTGTGCAACATTTGGATTTGATACTGGTCTTGGTAATATTATGATTGATTATTGTACAAAAAAATTTTTTGACAAATCTTACGATAAAGATGGCATATTTGCCTCTCAAGGTAAGATATCTCAAAGTTGGCTAAATTGTCTTTTAGAAGATGCATACTATTATACAGAACCACCAAAAACAACAGGCCGAGAGTATTTTTCTGAAAAGTATATTGAAAATGCTTTAAAATTAGCACCTGATAATAAATTTGATATTATTGCAACAGTAACGGCTTTGACAGCAAAATCTATTGCTCAAGCTTATGAAAGATTTGTATTTCCAAATACTGATATAGAAGAAGTTGTTTTAGGCGGTGGTGGAGCATATAATTCTACTTTAAAAAATAATCTTCAACAGTATTTGGGAAAAATTCCTATAAGAACTCATGAGGATTATGGTATTTCAAATAATTATAAAGAAGTGATGGCTTTTGCTCTATTAGCTTATTGCACATATTATAAAATTCCAAACAATCTTCCGTGCTGTACAGGTGCAGAACAAGAAGTTGTTATGGGGCAAATTAGTTTCTGATACTGTATTTGCAGCCACAATAATTTTGACGATATAAATTTAATGATTTTGCTATTTTATTGGTTTTTAAAAATCCATCTTTCTTTTTAAAATCAATGTCTATATATTCAATATTGTATTTTTCTGCAATATTTTTACCTATTGATGATAATTTTTCAAAATTTTTATGCGGACTAATAACAATAGATGTTGTAAATTTTTTAATTCCTAAATCTGATGCTTTTTGTGCAGATTTTTCAAGGCGTAAATTAAAACAAATATCACACCTTTTACCTCTTTCAGGTTCATTTTCAAAGCCAACAACTTTTGTAAAAAAATCATCTTGATTGTAATTTTCTACAATTAATTCACAGTTATGATATTTACACAAATTCGTTTGGGCATTTAAACGTTTACTGTATTCCTCAAAAGGATAAATATTAGGATTATAAAAATATACAATCGGTTCATATCCCATATCTCTTAATTGGATAACAGGGTATGCAGAACATATTCCACAGCAAGCGTGCAATAATATTTTATTTTGCATTTTGTTTTAACTTTCCGCCTGCTTTAATAAGATATTCTTTTAACTGTATATCTGACATAGCTCCCATATAAGGTTCTTTTGAATCATTTACTCTTACAGCCGGTGTTCCCTTTATTCCCAAAGCAACAGCTTCATCAATATCTTTTAAAATTTCAACTTTTGAATCGTCCTTAAGTACATCTTCTTTGAGCTTGTCGATATTTAAACCTTGTTTTAATGCAAGCATCCAAACGTCAACATCTGTCATTGGCTGATGCAGATACATTTCTGTTGCAAGTCCCCAATAATTACCTTGTTTCTCTGCTGCATATCCATATTTTGCAAGCGCACAAGAGCCATAATGGAATGGTTGCTGTAAGTATTTATTGCAAGCCATATCTAACGGATAATTATGATGTACAACAAGAACATTTTCGAAATCTTGAACAACCTTATGTATAATAATGTTATATACAGAACAAATAGGACATCTAAAATCAGAATAAATATGTAACTTTATATCACCATTAGGATTACCTAAAATGTTACCTTGGATAGCATAAGGATTTATTGCTTTTTCTTTTAATTTTATAAACTTTTTCATAGCTCTAATGTTTTTAACATGTGGACTAAAAACATTTGTAACTGCGGTATATGTTAAAAATCCGCAAGCACAAAAAGCAACGGCTATAAATGTTATTAAATATTTTTTTATTTTTAATGCGTCAGCAAAGTCAAAAAATGAAGTTTTAAATATATTAACCAAACCACCTTTTGTATAATCCATTGCTAAAAGACCGATTGTCAAATTTAAAACATAAGTAAATGCACACAAAATGCATAGCTTTTTAATTTCAAATAAACTTATACACAGCAAAATCATTGAAATTGTAAAAGATATTATCCCTAATGCAGAAATATAGGCATAAGGATTTTTAAAAACTTCCATAAATTTGAACAATTTATGCTGCGCAAGTTTTTTTGCGCCCATCATAAGCCCAATAAACAAATATAAAAACATTCCCCAGTATGCCAAAGGAATACCCAAAAATTGAGAATCAATTGTTTTAGCAACCGAATCACAATCAATAAATTCATTTATTGAACAAAAACTGGCATGCGGATTAGCTGAAAAATTAGCATTATAATATATAAGAGCCAATTTTATTGTTGTAATAAAACCGATAAACGCAATAATACCAATTGCAATCTTACGCCATAATGCTATATCTTTATTTTCCATTTATTAAACTCCTTAAATATCAGGTAAGTCGCCTTTTACATTTGCAATAACATCACACCCTAAATTAAAAGCTTTATGTAGTGCTTTTAATGCATTATGAGCCATATCTGCATCAACAAGACAACTTATTTTTACCTCGCTTGTTGTAATCATTTTGATATTAATATTCAATTTTGCCAAAGTATCAAACATAGTAGCTGCAACACCCGGTCTGTCAACCATGCCTGCCCCGACAATCGAAACAGATGCTATTTTTTCATCAATGTGAACTTTTTCTTTATCTATAACATCGTTTAAACTGTCAAATAATTCTATTGCCTTTGGTAAATCTGATTTACTGATAGTGAAAGCAATATCATTTGTGTTATTATGTAATCTTGCATACGATTGAATAATAGTATCAACAGAAATGTTTTCATCAGCAAGTGTATTGAAAAGTTTTGCTGCAACTCCGGGTTCATCAGGTACATCGCAAATTACAATTCTTACTTTAGACATATCAACAGCAACACCTGTGACAGGTTTACATAATTCCATATTATTAGCTCCCATTATAAGTGTACCCATATCATCAAGATTAAAACTACTTCTAACTCTCAATGGCATGTTAAATTGTTTTGCAGTTTCAACTGAACGCGGGTGTAAAACGTTAGCGCCTACATTTGCAAGTTCAAGCATTTCATCATACGTAACAAAGTCTAATTTTGAGGCATTTGGTACGATACGCGGATCAGTAGTATAAACCCCTTCAACATCAGTATATATATCACATCTTTCAGCCTCTAATGCAGCTGCAACAGCAACAGCCGATGTATCAGAACCGCCTCTGCCCAAAGTTGTAATTTCCCCATCGGTAGTTACACCTTGAAAACCTGCAACAACAATTATTTTACCTTCATCAAGATATTTTTCCAATTTATCGGTCTTAATATCCAATATGCGGGCTTTTGTATGAATATTTTCTGTGATAATGCCTATTTGCATTGCATTCATACTAACAGCATCATATCCTTGTGCTTGAATTGCCATTGATAGTAATGCAATAGAAACTCCTTCTCCGGTTGATAAGAGCATATCAATTTCACGAGAAGATGGTGTTTCGCTAATATCATTAGCCATTTTCATCAGATAATCGGTTGTATGTCCCATTGCAGATACAACAACTACTACATCATTACCGTTTTTCTTTTCTCTAATGACTGATTTTGCAACATTTTTTATCTTATCTGTATCGGCTACTGAAGTTCCGCCGAATTTTTGAACTACTAAATTTCTCATTTTATCGCCCAATCCAAGATAATTATATATACAAATTAAAACTTTTACAAGTGTCTGTGAATTTGTTACAAAGTTTGTGATTTAAACTTTATTTGATAATATATCATTTCATACTTTTTATAAAATAATTTCATCAACAAGTTCTCTAAATGCCCCATCACCACCAGTTGCAGTCGTAATTTGTATATTTTTAATTTGTTTTATAACTTTATTTGCGTTTGGAACTGTAATTTTTGTTTTAACATATTCCAAACAATCTTTATCATTTACATCGTCACCAACATAAATCACATCTTCTGGTGTTAGATTATTTCTTTCAAGAATATCTTTTAGAACATCAATTTTTACTCTAATGCCCATAAAAATTTCGGTTAAATTAAATTTATCTGCAATCATTTCTATAACAGGATTTTTTTCGCCCGAAATAAATCCAATTTTGTATCCGTTTTTTACAAGTAAGGATACACCCATCAAGTCCTTAAAGCTTACGCGTCTTGATATGGATTTATCTTCATTTACTATCACAGAATTATCAGTAAATATTCCGTCAAAATCCGTTATAATCATTTTTATATTTTGGGGAATGTTCATCATTGAACCCTTCTTAGTTTTTTAATAATGGGCAATTCACTGTCATAAACCTTTTTTATTCCATTACCCATGATTATATTAATTTGATTTATATCTCTTACAATCCTATAAATACCTTCTCTTTCAAGACTTGCTGCTTGGTCAGACCCCCATAATGTTCTATCGGTGGTAATATGTCTTTCAACTGCATTAGCCCCGAGCATTGCTGACATAATAGATGGTAAAATTCCTTTTTCGTGACCTGAAAAGCCAACAGGTACACTATATTTTTCTCTCAATGTTGTTATGACTTTCAGATTTATTTCATTTAATTCAGTAGGATACGTTGATGTGCAATGATAAATAATTAAATCATCTTCGCCCAAAACTTCTACCGCATGCTGAATTTGTTCCATTGTACTCATGCCTGTTGCAAGAAAAATAGGTTTACCTTTACTTCTTGTATATTTTAATAAATTATCATCTGTTAAAGAAGCTGATGCAATTTTGTAACAAGGTACATCGAATTGAGATATAAAATCAACAGATTGTTCGTCCCAACAAGATGCATACCATATTATATTTTTATCTTTGCAGTATTCATCAATTTCTTTATATTCATCATAGCCAAATTCAAGACCGCGTTTCAAGTCACCGTTTGTTTCTCCAAAAATACTGGAGCGTTCTTTTTCCAGTTCTTCTTTTGTATATACAACATCAATTGTTCTTTTTTGAAATTTTACTGCATCACAGCCAACAGCAGCCGCCATATCAATAAGAGCTTTTGCTTGTCGTATGCTTCCGTTGTGGTTTATACCTATTTCTGCTGTTATAAAACAAGGATATCCGTCACCAATAATTTTGTTTGCAATTTTAACTGTTTTTCTCATTTATTTTAGTCCAAGTATTTTTTGTATAGTCCAAATTCTTCTGTATCGTATTTTGATTGTTCATCATTGTTTTCAAGATTATTGCTTTTAATTTCAACATTATCAGATTCTTCGTCTTCATTTACAGAATAGTGATTATTTTTGGGATATATTTTATCCAAAGGTATTTTTTCATTTAGACTGTTTGAATTTTCATATTGAGAAGCAGTTTTTACATTATTTTCATCTAAATCTTTAATAAGTGTTATTGTTTCGTTTGTTACTCCAAGAAGCATTTTTTTACCGGCAAGTTCACAAACCAAAAGAGATTTGTTATTTCCAATAGGAGTTGTTGATAATATAATTAATTTGGAATCATTTAAATCAAAGTATTGTTTTTTCATAGTGTTATGACCAAATACGTTTAGCTTTGCATAAATAATTCCTGTTAAATAAATCAGTAATATAACAATTCCTAATGAAGCAACAACAGACAGATAACCTCCGTCAGTTGAACGTTTAAGTGCATATTTGATATTGGAAGTTATGGATTCATTTGCAAATACCGGCTGAATTGCACATATACTCCATAAAAGAAATCCTTCTAATTTATTCATCACTAACTCCTGCAAATTACATTGAAATTATATTGCTAATATAGTAACATAAAATTATAAAAAAAGTAAGGGATTTTGAAATGCTCTGGTATGCTGTTAATTTATTTGTAATTTTCATATTTATATTACTTTTGCTTTTATCCAAGGAAATGACCAAAAGATGGACTAAAATTAACGATTATATCGGAGTTGTTAATGAAACCTTGAATTCTGTTAAATACGGTGATTTAGGGAAAAAAATTAAGAATCTTAATCCCGAATCTTATGAAACACTAACTGAAAGTGTAAATTCCTTAATTGACGCATTGAAAGAAAAAGAAAAATCCGTAACTCAGCAACACGCTGAATTAGTAAGGCAAAATAAGTTTTTAGAAGCGATAATTAATTCGTTATCTGATGGTTTAGTTATTATTGACGGCAAAAATAAAATTCTCAGAGCAACACCTAAAATTTCACTCTGGTTTGGAGTTAGAGGAAAAGAGCTATTAAGGAAAAATCTTTTGGATTATATTGAAATATCTGAAAATATTCCTGTTGACAAGCTTGAGAACACTGAAATATATATAAAAGGCTATTCTGAAGATGCTTTTGAAGCAAGTACAATGAAACTTCAAATTGAAGATAAAAGAAAACGCTATATTGTTATTATAAAAAATGTTACTAATCAAAAAGAAATTGAACATTTGAGAGATGATTTTGTTTCTACATTAACACATGACCTAAAAGTTCCCGTAATTGCAGAATCTAATATATTGGAATTTCTTTTGGAAGAAAAGTTTGGAGCATTAAGTGATAAGCAGAAGGAAGCGATAAAAAACTTACAATCTTCAAATAATGAACTTATAGAGCTAATTCAAGTTTTACTGGAAACATACAAAATTAAGGATTCCGGTGAAATAATGTATTTTGAAAATTTCGAAATTAATCCGTTTATCAATGAAATTGTAAAAGAAATGTCACCAATAGCAGAAAAAAGTAATTTAAAAATAAAATATAAAGAATACGAAAATATCACAATAACTGCCGATAGAATGCAGTTAAAAAGAGTAATAAAAAATTTACTTCAAAATGCAATACAACACAGTAATTCTCAAAAAAATATTGATATTACCGTTATGAAAACACAGTCAGAAGTTAATATTTCTATCATTGACTACGGAAAAGGTATTCCTAAAAAAGATTTGGAAATGGTGTTTAAAAAATATTATTCTACCGCAAAAAAATTCAGAAAAATCGGAACAGGACTCGGTTTATATTTGTCACAACAAATTGTAAAATCGCATGGCGGAGAAATTGTGGTACACAGCAAAGATGGGGAAGGTACAACTTTTTGTATCCAATTACCTTATTCAACAAAAGTTGGTCAAAATTAATTTTTGACGTATAATCAAGTAGTTATGGTAGATATAGAAAACAAAAAAACAATTACATTTTTATCGGAAGCTGTTTATAGATTATTTCGTATTCTTGAGCAAATGATTGAAATAAGAAATATTAATTATCCGACTATTGAAAATAAAGTTATTTTTGCTATGTGGCATCACGATCAATGTAGTTTACACGGAATACCTTTTGAAAAAAGAAAAAATGTTAATATTTTGATAAGCCGTTCTGGTGATGGTGAAATTATCTCAAGAGTTGTTCATAAATGGGGGTTTAGCACTGTTAGAGGTTCTCAAGATAAAGGAAAACGTAAAAAAGGCGGCGTTAGAGCTACAATGGAGATGATTGAAAAAATTAATGAAGGTCAAAACGTTGCTATAATGGTTGATGGACCGGCAGGTCCGTTGCACGAAGTTAAAAACGGTGTAATTAAGGTTGCAAAGCATACAGGCGGGGCAATAATTCCAATGATTTGGTATTCTCCAAATAAATCTCTTGTAAAATTGCCGAGCTGGGATAAATTTAAAATACCTTTAGGTTTTACAAAATTGGTTAATATATATGGAGAGCCGATTTATGTTCCGGAAAATTCTACTCCTGAGGAAGATAAAGAAATTAAAGAAAAATTAAAAGATGCACTTTTGGATTTAGAAAAAAAAGCACCTGAAATATACAAAGAGGCATACAAAAAGCAGAAATGAAACAAAATAAATTTAAAGTGATGGCTATACAAATGTCATCTGTGATTGGGGATAAAGAAAAAAATATACAAAAAGTAAAATATCTTATTGATAAAAATATCAAAGAAGAAACCGATATAATAGTTTTACCTGAGGTTTGGACTGTTGGGTGGGCTTGCAGCTACTTTCCAAAGTCAGCAGAAGATGTGAAAACAGGTGAAGCTATGCAATTTCTTTCATCTATTGCAAAAAGCTATAATGTTAATATAATAGGCGGAAGTTTAATATTAAAAAGAAATGCTAAACTTTATAATGCTTGTCCTGTTTTTGACAAAAACGGCAATCTGATTGCTGAATATGATAAATGTCATTTGTTTTCATACTACGGTGATAATGAAGGTGAATATATTACAAATGGTAAAAATCCTGTAATAGTCAATTTAGGCGGTATAAGGGTTGGTCTGAGTATTTGTTATGATATAAGATTCCCCGAACTATACAGAGCGTATGCCGTAAATGGTGTTGATATGATGGTAAATGTTGCAGCGTGGGGTATAAAAAAAGAAATTCCATGGGTATCAATGACGCATTCAAGAGCTGTTGAAAATCAAACATATTTTGTAGCTTTGACTCAATCAGGAGAATTACCAAATGGAGATTATAATCTTGGTAAATCTGCAATAATTGATTATAAAGGGGATAATCTTGCAGAAATAAATAGTGGTGAAGGTGCTATTTTTGCTGAATTAGATTTTAATTTACAGCAGGATTTTAGGGAAAAATGCACTGTACTTAAAGATATACACGAAGAATATAACGTTGAGGTAAAATAATATGAAAAAGTTATTAATTTTAGTATTAACATTTGTATTGACGGCACAAATATCATTTTCAAAAGAAAAAGAAGATGTTTTAAAAGAAGCTTTGAAATATACTAAATTACAAAAAGGTACAATATCTTTCTCAATAAAAGATGTTGAAACAGGTCATATTGTTGGTGAATTAAATTCTGATGTTCAGATATCACCTGCTTCAACTCAAAAAATACTGACCTTTTTAGCATCAGAAAAAACTTTAGGGGAAGATTATAAATTTTCTACAAAGCTTTATAAAACAAAAAACGGAGATTATTACATTAAACTTGGTGCTGATCCTTATTTAACATCAGAAGATTTAAATATTCTTATATCTCATGTTAATATTCCTAAAAATGATTATCTGAAAAATTTTTATATAGATGATACTATTTTAGATAATAATAATTGGGGCGAAGGCTGGCAATGGGATGATGCATTGAATGTTTTAATGCCAAAATTTGGAGCATATAATATTGATAAAAATTTATATACAATTGTCGTAAAGCCCACAAAAATCAGCGCTCCTGCAAATATTTTTACCGAAATATTTTATCCTGTGATTTTTATAAACAAAACAATAACATCTTTAAATGTTAATAATATAAAAATTTCTCAAGAGGATAATGATATTTCGCCGGATGCTTTGACAGTAAGTGGAGAAGTAGATAAAACAACAAAAGTAAAAGTGCCTATCAACTATTTAAGGAGATACTTTATACTAAGACTTGATGATGCATTTGCTGCAAATAAAATTTCACATTCCGGTAAGTATGAAAGGGCAAAAGTTCCGGCAAATGCTCAACTGATAGCCTCAATAGACCATTCAATTAAAGATGCTGAAATTGATGTATTAAAAAACAGTAATAATTTGGTTGCAGAAACTGTTTATAAACTTGCAGGCGGTAAATATGCAAAAAATACCGGTACAGCAGAAAATGCAATTGCAATGTTTAATAACTACTGTATTACAAACAGAATTGATTGTTCGAATGTAAGACTTACAGACGGAAGTGGAGTTTCTAAAAACAATCTTGTCAGCGCAGATTTTATGACTCAATATTTATTGCAAACTGCAAAAATATATGATTATAACAAATTGTCAAAGTTATTGCCTACCAGTGGAGAAGGTACTTTAAGCAGCCGCATGCCATTACTAAAAGATAAAATTCATGCAAAAACAGGAACTTTATCAAATATTAGTGGCATAACCGGTTATATAGATGCACAAAGCGGTAAAACCTACGCTTTTGCAATTTACATTACAGACGGTAAATCAAGTGAAAGTTCTAAAAAATTATTTGAAGAAATATTGTTAAGAAACATGTATGAAAAACTTTAGACTTTAGCTTTATGTTTTGCATAAGATCCAACGAACCTGAAGAAACTTGATTTTTCTTTGATTTCGTCAACAGCCTGTTTTATAATATTTTCTTTTATGTGTCCGTCAAAATCAACATGAAAAGTATATTCTCCAAATTTTGTTTTTGAAGGTCTGGAATCAATATATGATAAGTTGATATTATATTTAGAAAAAATTTCAAGAATTTCCAGTAATGCACCTGATTTATTTTCAGTAGAAAATGCTATACTAGTTTTGTCATTACCTGTAACTGGAGTATCAAAATCACCAATAAGCGCAAATCTTGTTTGATTTGTCGGATCATCGTTAATATTTTCGCAAATAATGTTTAAATTGTATAATTGAGCGGTCTTTTTGCTGCCAATAGCCGAATATGTAAGGTTGTATCCGTCTAAAGAACGTGCAGCATCGGCAGTGCTGCTTGCTTTTACAATATCTAAGTTCCTTGGCAAATTCGTAGAAATAAATTTATGACATTGTGCAAGAGCTTGAGGATGCGAGATTACACCTGTTATACTGTAAAGTTCTGTAATTTTTGATAAAAGACAATGATGTATCGGAATTACAATTTCTGAAAGTATTCGTATATTTGGATTTTTAGTTTTAATTAGTGTATCACTCGATTCTCTGACCGTTCCTTCAATAGAATTTTCTAAAGGAATAACACCCACAGTATTTGGGTTATCATCAACAAAGTCAATAACTCTGCTAATCATATTCAATGGCTCTTCAGCAGGGTAAAAATCATACATATCTAAGAATTCATCTTTTGCCATTTCACAATATGAACCTCCCGGTCCTAAATAAGCAATTCTCATAACTCCTGATAAAAAATTCATTGATAATTCTCCTTGTTTTATTTATAATTTTACTTGAAGGAATAAAAAATGGCAAATATAAAATTTGGGACAGATGGCTGGAGAGCAATAACAGGAGTAGATTTTACATCCGAGAATGTTTCTTTGGTTGCAAATGCAATAGCTAAATATGTAAAAGATACTTTTGGTTTGAATAAAACCATTATTGTCGGATATGATCCCAGAAATCAGGCTGATGTTTTATCAAAATTATGCGCTGATATTCTGGTACAAAAAGGTTTTAGAGTTTTATACAGTAAAAAAGTTGTTCCAACTCCTATTCTTGCTTACAATGCGAAGCATTTGAATGCTTGCGCAATAATGTTTACAGCAAGCCATAATCCACCTGAATATTTAGGCTTAAAATTTATTCCTGATTATGCAGGACCGGCTACAAATGATATTACAGATTGTATTGTTGGTAATCTTGGCAATACAATTGAAAATAGTTTAGAGGGTTCATTTGAATATTATGATTTTTCAAAAGATTATTTTGAACACATAAAAAAAATAATAAATTTTGATATTATAAAAAAATCAAATATAAATATTCTCTTTGATGGATTGTATTCTGCAACAATAGGTTATTTTGATAAAATTTTAAAAGACAACGGAATTAAGTTTAAAAGTCTTCACATGAAGCACGACATTAATTTTGGCGGAGGTATGCCTGAACCAAAACCAAAATATTTGCAAGAATTGATTTCTTTAGTCAAAAAAGATATTAATACGGTTGGATTTGCAAATGATGGAGATGGTGATAGATTTGGTGTTATAGATGAAAAAGGTAATTATGTAACTCCAAATGAAATTATTGCAATTTTATTGATGCACTTGACTAAAAATAAGGGTTATAAAGGTTCAATAGTGAAAACCGTAGGGGCAAGTACATTACTTGATATAGTTGCAGATAAATTAAATGTTGACTTGATAGAAACTGCTGTTGGATTTAAGCATGTTGGTGAAGCTATGCGTAAATATAATCCTATAATAGGCGGTGAAGATTCGGGAGGTTTGTCAATTCAGGGACATATTCCTGAAAAAGATGGTATTTTGGCAAATTTGCTAATTTTAGAAGCAATGTCTTATGAACATAAAAGACTTTATGAATTAGTTGATGATTTATACAAGTTTGCCGGTTCAAGATTTTATAATGATAGAATTGATGAAAAATTGAAAAGTCAGGAACAAGTTGCAATAGCACTGGAAAAGGCTGAAAATATTAAAGAGCTGGGCTCTTATAAAGTTGTAAAAGTTAATAAAACCGATGGAGTAAAATTATATTTTGATGACAACAGTTGGATATTGGTTCGTCCAAGCGGCACTGAACCTTTATTGAGAATATATATAGAATGTGATAGCTTAGAAAAAATAGAAGAATTTAAGGAGAATATAAAAAATGCAAGTATCGCTTAATTGGTTAAAAGAATTTGTTGATTTAGAAGGTATTGATGAAAAAGAAATTGCCCATGAACTTACAATGAGCGGTTTAGAAGTCGAAGAAATAAGTTATTTAAAACCTCAATTTACAAATATAATTACAGCAAAAATTGAAAAGATTAATAATCATCCAAACGCAGATAAATTGCATCTTGTAGATGTAAATACAGGTAGTGGAGTTAAAACAGTTGTTTGTGGTGCGCAAAATATTGCAGAAGGTCAAATCATTCCTTATGCTTCTGTCGGTTCAAAAGTGTTGGACAGAAAGACAGGTGAACAATTTACTTTAACACCTGCAACAATCAGGGGCGTAGAATCTCAAGGTATGTTATGTTCATCTGACGAATTAGGTCTTAGTGACAGAAATTACCAAGAAGAAGATGGTATATTAATCTTAAACAGATTTATAGATAACGTTGAATTGGGTAAAAACTTAGAAGATGTTTTAAATCTTGAAGAAGATATTATTTTAAATGTTGCTCCTACTGCAAACAGAGGTGATCAAATGTCTGTTATTGGAGTAGCACGTGAACTTTGTGCTATATTTGATAAACATTTAAAGTATTCACCGTTGCAACCTACTGTCGAGTACGGAAATGACGGATTTGAAGTTGAAATTAAAGATGAAGATGTTTGCAAATATTATTCAGTAGGTCTTTTAAGCAATGTTAAAATAAAAAAATCTCCTGAATGGATGCAAAAAAGATTAGTTTCATCCGGTATAAGAGCTATTAATAATGTTGTAGATATTACAAATTATGTTTTATTAGAACTTGGCACACCGCTACATGCATTTGATAGAGATAAATTAGATAATTACCTGTGTGTAAGACGTGCAAATGAAGGCGAAACAATAGTTACATTGGATGGTATCGAGAGAAAATTAAACCACGACAGTGTATTAATTGCAGATAGAGTTAAACCGGTATGTCTTGGAGGAGTTTTTGGCGGAGAAAATTCTGAAATAGATGATAATACAACATCAATTGCACTTGAAGCTGCGTATTTCACGCCTGCAACAAATAGAAAAAGTGCAAGAAGTGTTGGTTATCGTTCAGAAGCCGGTGCAAGATTTGAAAGAGGTATTGATATTGGCGCGGTTCAACAAGCAAGAATGCGAGCAATGCAGTTATTGGTTGAATATGCAGATGCTAAAGTTGATGGTGTTGTTCAAACAGGATGTGATAAAAATGAAATTGCGCCTATAACATTGAGATTTTCTCAAATAAAAAGAATTTTAGGAATAGAAATTCCAACTGAAAAAGCTCTTAATATTTTAGAAAAATTAGGGTTTAAAATATTAGGTAAGAATGAAATTGCAGCGAAAGTGGAAGTTCCTTCATACCGTGTTGATGATGTTTATAGAGAAATTGATTTGATTGAAGAAATTGCACGAATTAACGGTTATGATCAAGTTCCTCCAACTTTACCTGAAAAAAATAACATTGCAGAGGTGTCATTAGAAGAAAAAACAATATCAAAAATTCATAATTTAATGCGCTCTTGCGGGCTAAATGAAATTGTTACGACTTCTTTAATTGGAAAATCTTTGTTAGATAAGTATATGATGACTTATGATGAAGAAAAATCCGTAAAAGTTGCTAACGTTGCTAGTGAAGATTATTCTATGTTAAGACAAACACTAACTGCAAATGTTCTTGATTGTTTTAAAAACAACTACGATAACGGACAAAAAAATTACTGGGTTTATGAAATCGGAAGAAGTTATTTTAAAGACCACGAAACAACACAAAAAGACTCCGGTGTAACAGAAGTAAAAATGTTATCAGGTATAATTTCCGGCGATATTGAAAATTCAAAATGGCAGCATGCCCAAAATACTGATTTTTACACAGTAAAGGGAATTTTTGAAAAATTATTGTTAAGCTTAGGACTTGAGTCGAGAATTTTAGTTAATGCTTGTGAAGATGTAAACTACATGCACCCTTATAAAACTGCAAAGCTTGTTATGCTGGGTAAGCAAGCAAAAACAATAGGTTTCTTCGGACAAATTCATCCGCTGCTAAAGGACAAAATGAAATTAAACCAAGATGTATTCTTATTTGAAGTAAATTTGGATGATATATTATCTTGTGTGCATGAAAGTGTTCCACATTTTAAGCACTTACCACAATATCCGGAAGTGCAACGTGATATGGCATTTGTAATTCCTGACAGTGTTACTTATGCAGAATTACAAAAAGTTATTAAAAAATCTGCACAGGGTAATTTATTCAAAGGTTCTGAAATATTTGATGTATATCAAGGCGAACACATTAAAGAAGGTTTCAAGAGTGTGGCATTTAGAATAAAATTACAAGATGAAAATGCTACACTAACTGAAGAAGTTATTGAAAAGCAAATGGCAGCCGTAAAAACAGGTTTGCAAAAGGCATACAGTGAAATTTCATTTAGGGAGTAAAACATTGTTAGTACGTATAATAATAGCATTATTACTGTTTATAGTATCTATTTTGCCGGTAAAAGCTGATACTTTACCTAATTCAACAAAAGATATAAAATCTGAAGTTATTGGTTTGTATCAAATACCTTTGAAATTAAATGTATATAGCAGACCTGATAAAAATTCAGATGTGATTTTTCAAGTTAATTGGGACTATAAATCTTTTAACAGTTCATACGGAAAAGAAGAAGATTTTTTTACAATTTTAATTCAATCAAAGGAATTGGCATACGTCCAAGTGACCGACTATACAGATGATTGGACAGAAATTGTTTATGACAAAAAAAATTATAAAAAAGGATGGATACAATCCGAAGAATTTCGATTTATGTCTTGGCGTAGTTTTTACAATATGTATGGCAGAAAATATGGATTATATTACTTGAAAAATGCTCCGGAAGATGTTAAAAATTTGCATGGTTCAACCGATGATATTTCAGCAGTAATACAAAAAATAAATAAACCTATAAAAATAAAACTGACAGTTGTAAAAGGTAATTGGGCTTTAATTACCGCAATAGAGGATAATGTTGGTAAAACAGGTTATATTCGTTGGCGTAGTGATGATGGTGAAATATATCTTTTCCCTAAAATTAAGTAAAAAAAATTAGTAACCAACGCTCAAACCTGCACAAAGATTGATTGATTGACCAGTAATTCCTTTTGCTTGTTCAGAAATCAAATATTTTATAAGGTTAGCAATTTCACAAGGCTCAACAAAGCGTTTTTGTGGAATACATTCAATAATTTCTTCTTTTGAAAAGTCGGAGTCTTCTATTGAACTTTTTCCTAAATCTGTTTCCACCCAACCAGGATTTATTGTGTTAACAGTAATGTTATCTTGCGCTAATTCTAGTGCAAGTGCTTTGGTAAATCCTATTAAAGAAGCTTTTGTTGCAGAATAAGCGCTTGCATAAGCTTCTCCCATAACACCGCTGATAGAACCAATGTTTATTATTCTGCCCCATTTTTTAGACTTCATATAAGGAGTGACTAAAGAAGACAAAAATATAGGAGCAACGGAATTTATTTTGAAAATGTTTGAAATTTGAGAATAAGACGAAGTTTCAACAGAACTGTATATGTATTCTCCGGCATTGTTAATCAAAATATCTATCTCATTTTGATTAATGAACTCTGATATTTGTGATAATTCTTGTTCTGATTGCAAATTACAAACATAATATCCCGCAAGGTTAGCCTGCTTTAATAATGCTTCGTTTCTTGCAACACCATAAATATTAAAATCTTGTTTAAGAATGTTTGCAATTTCTTTGCCTATTCCTCGTGTTGCGCCTGTTAATAAAACATTTTTCATAAATTAAAGTTCCTTTTTAACATAAGACATGACAACCTCTGATAACAAACGTTTTATAACGTACTGTTGTTTATGTTCAGGTAAACTTTTTAAAAATTCCATAGCGGAAGACAAATCATAAATATCATCATACCAACGGTTATAAGAATAATTTTTACTTGCTATATCAGATATTTCTAAATCTAAATTAATTCCACATTCGGTAATCAAAATATTTAGTAATGATTTAGCTGCAACAGATTTTTCTTCGTCGTTCAAGCTTTCAACAAAATTAAGCATTTCACTTAATTCATGATTTTGTTCATACCATCTCATTTTAGATTATTTGATTATTCCAAAACCTAACAGTAATGTGCAAAATAAGAATATACCCGCAACGATGTAAGTTAACTTATTCAATCCTTTTTCAGCACTTTTTTGTGAAGAAAACATTTGAGATGCTCCTCCGATAGCAGCAATGCCATCTCCTTTTGGAGAATGTAAAAGCACTAAAACAATTAACAACAATGCTGAAATGATTTGTAAAATCCAAACTATAGCTAATAACATTATATTTCCTCTTTATTTGCGATAAAGAATGACTTCATATCGCCGGTGTGTAATTGTTTATACTGGTATAATCTTGCAGGTCTTTTTGATGATGCTTTTGTAAATTCATCAAGTTCTATAAGACCTTCCGTACCTAAAACTTTTTTTCTAAAGTTACGTTTATCAAGTTCTTTGCCCATAATAAGTTCATAAACTCTTTGCATTTCTGTTAGAGTAAATTTTTCTTTTAACAGTTGATATGCAACCGGACAAGAGCGTAAAGATAATCTTGTTCTTGCTCGAGTATAATCAATAATTTCTTTGTGGTCGAATGCTAACGGTGGCAATTCATCAACAGGATACCACGCTACATCATCAGATGCCATTACTTTAACATCTTCATATCTTACAAGAGCAAAATATACACAAGTAATAACACGTGCATCAGGGTGTCTTAACGGATCTCCAAAGGTATAAAGCTGTTCTAAATATACGTTATCAACATCTGTTTTTTCTTTTAAAACACGAACAGCAGCTTGTTCAAGGTTTTCAGACATTCTGACATAACCGCCGGGGATAGCCCATTTTCCAATAAACGGTTCTTTCTCACGTTTGATTAACAATACCTGTAAAGCATTACTTTTTATCGTCAATATTACAGTATCGACAGTAATCTCATGTGTCTTTGTTTCATTATACATTACTCAAAGTTCCTCTTGTGTTATGCAACAATATTAACTTAAACAAAAATAAAAGTAAATAGCAATAAGCTAATTAAATTAAAGAATCTTTTACAGTTTTTGTTGCGGAAACATCTATATCAATCAATTGTAGAGAGTGCTTAGATAAGCCTGCATTTTTACCGTTAATGATAGGTTCTGTTGATATAGCAGGTTTTGTTTGCATAACAGGTTTTGGTCTGGTATGAACCTTAGGTGCTTTTTTTGCAGCTCTAACCATAGCAGGGTCAGGATTTTTTGAATAATATTTATAGTCTGACATTATTGTATTCACAAAATGTCTGCTTATTCCGGGAATAGGTTTTCCTCTTTTTACAGCCAAAGGGCCTGCATTGTATGCGGCTAGTGCGTGTTCTGTTGAACCGAACATTTTGTACATCATTTTGTAATACATCAAACCGCCACGGATATTATCACTTAAATAATACGGATTGACTCCTAAAGTTCTTGCAGTTGAAGGCATAAGCTGAAATACACCGACAGCACCATAAGGACTTCTTGTGTTGTGTCTGAATTTTGATTCTGTTTTGGCTATACTTAAACCTAATGCGGGGTCAATACCAAGTTCAATAGAATGTTTTACGATAATAGCTTTTACTTCGTTTTCAGAAACTTCTGCTGATGCGATACCTTGTCCCAGCATTAGCACTATCATCATCGTGAGTATTGCTGTTTTCTTAAACATAAAATTTTCCTGTGTTTGTAATTTGCGATTATGGAGGCTATCTTTCAGTGTAATTATTTAAACCCATAACCTTTGTAAATATATTTTAATATAAAAAAGAAAATATTGCAAGTCTATTACCCAAAGTGGTATAATATAAGGTATTAAGAGCCAATTAATTGTATATAAAAGGAGTATTATGAGAAAATATTTCGCATTTACGCTTGCAGAAGCACTTATAGTTTTAAGTATAGTTGCTGTTCTTGCTTCAATATCTGTTGTTGCAACTAACAAATCTAAGCCTGATGAGCATATTATAATGTTCAGAAAAGCTTATGCAACTACTGTAAAAACAGTTCAAAGTTTAATGAATGATACAACTTTATATCCATACGCAGATGATCCTATTAATTCATCTGCTCTTGGTAGTACCGGTTCAAATAAAAAAGGGCTAAAAGGTAATGGTACAAATACGGCTTCCAACAATTTTGCAGTTAATTTTTTAAGTAAAATTAATGCAACTAGTGTAGGAGATACTATGGGTGATTATGCAAGAAATTTTTATACTCCTGATGGTATGTATTGGGTTGTAGAAGATTATATGCATTCTAATGGATATGCAAATATATACATAAAAACAGATGCAAAAGGAGGAGGTTGTTACTTCTCAGATAGATGTCCTGTACCGACAAAATTTAGATTAGAAGTTAGTTATAATGGAACTGTAACTCCTAGGAGTACGGTTAAAAACTGTAAAGACTATATGGCAGTTGCATATCTGAGATATAGTAAGTTAAACAAACAATCTCAATTTGCTAATGTATCTACCGGTGATTAAATTTTAAAATGTTGCGCACAATATTTATTTTTGTTATAATCACCTCATAGGAGTTTATACATGATGATAAGAAAATCGTTTACTATAATGGAAATTCTCTTGGCAATGTCAATTATTGGCATATTAGCAGCAGTATCCATTAATACAATGGGCAGAATGTCTGCTAATAAAATAAAAGTTGGCTTTCAAAACGATTACAGACACATGGTTGAAACAATAAATTCTATACTGGCTGATGAAACAAGATTACCAATTGTTGGAAGTAGTAGTTATGATGAAACAGGTCACAGTAAATTACAGCCTCTAAGAAATTTGGTAGAAATGAATGAAACTACGGGTGTTACAACTTCTGCTCGTGGTATATTCCCAAAGTTATTTTTAGAAGCTTCAAATGCTACTAATGTAAATTCTATAACCTCAGCAAACCAAATTTATGGTTATCAGTTCACAACAAAAAATGGCAGCGATTGGCGTGTTATATACAATAGACATAATGATAAACAGTTAGACGGTGAAGTTAGTGACATAATGAAGGCTGATTATCTTATAACATTTGATGTAAATGGTAAATATGAAGGACCAAACTGTCCGTTTAATATGGGAACGAGTATGACATACCAGCATGACGGTTCTGATGGCTGTAAGAATCCTGATACATTTAGGTTTGGTTTGACTTATGATAATAAGATTATGCCTGATAACAGGACTAAATATAATGGTCAAAATCTGAAATCTTATATGAGATTTGCAGGATTAAAAAGTTCAGATACTCATGGAACTTAACTATATATAATAAAAATAAACAAAGGAAAGGAAAAATATAAAATGGAACAAAAACATTTAGCAACAGTTGGCGTATTTGGCGGTTCAGGATTTTACAAATTCTTGGATAATGTAGAAGAAGTAAAAGTTGAAACTCCTTATGGTATGCCAAGTGACAACTTAATGATTGGTAAAATTGGCAAACATAAAGTTGCATTTATGCCAAGACACGGAAGAAATCACACTATTCTTCCTCACTTAATTAATTACAGAGCTAACGTTTGGGCAATGAAATATGCAGGATGCGAAAGAGTAATTTCTCCTTGTGCTTCAGGCAGTTTGCAAAAACATATTAACCCTGGTGATTTTGTAATTTGTGATCAATTTGTAGATTGGACTGACGGCAGAAAATCAACATTCTTTGAAGGACCAGTTGTTCACCATCCATCACCTACTGATTTGTATTGTCCTGAGTTAAGAGAAATTGCTATTGATATTGCAAAAAAACTAGGCATTAAAGTTCATGAAACAGGTACAATGACTGTTATTAACGGACCTAGATTTTCTACAAAAGCTGAATCTAAATTCTTTACAAACCAAGGTTGGGATGTAATCGGAATGACAGCTTTCCCTGAAAATTATCTTGTAAAAGAAATGGATATGTGCCCATTGAACATTTCTTTAATTACCGACCACGACTGTGGTCTTGTTGGTGATGTTCCTCCTGTATCTCACCATGAAGTATGCAGAGTATTTAATGAAAATCTTGAAAATGTTAAAAACTTGCTGTTCAGAGTAATAGAAGCTATTCCTGAAACAAGAGAACATTGTGATTGTGCTAATACTTTCAAAAATTCTCAAATGTAATAACAATATTAATCAGTCGGATAAGTTTAAAACTATCCGACTGATATTATAATTTAAGGGAGATATTATGATAGTTAGAGCTGTTAATCAAATACTGTATTTGTACGGAGTTCTTATTTTAATAAGAATTTTTTTAACATGGATTCCTACAATTGACTGGGATGCCCAGCCGATGAAAGCTTTAAGAACCACAACAGATGTATATCTTGATTTATTCAGAAGTATTATACCTCCTTTTGGCGGATTGGATTTTTCTCCGATAATTGCGATTATTGTACTTCAAATTATTCAAGTTATACTTACTTCATTTTTAGGCAGTATTATGTAAATAAAGATGTCAATATAAAGCTATGATTTTAAAGTCATAGCTTTTATTTTGCCCATTTTATAACATCTTTAACAAAATCTTCATTTAAAATATCAGGGAATTTAGATTTGTAATTGTTTATTGCTGTTATAGCTTCTTGCTTTTTATCTAATTCTACACAGGCAACAAGGTAATTTTTTAATAACATTCTATTGTTGCTGTCAATTTCGTAGGCTTGTTTAAAATATTGATATGCATTTTCAAATTTGTCTTGTTTTGCGTAGCACATTCCTATCATATTATATATAGGAGCTTTTTGTTCGTCAGTAGAAATATTTTCCAGTGCGATATTATAATATTTTATTGCAACATCATATTTAAGTGAAGAATAGTAGCATTCTGCCATTGATTGATATATTAGAGGATTTTTTGGCTCAATTGCAAGAGCCTTTTTGTATGCGCCTAAGGCATCTTCTTTTTTACCTAAATCATAATATACTCGTCCCAGATTTACCCAAGATATAGCTTTGTTTGGAGATTTTTTAGCATAATCTTCCGCCTCTTTTAACTTTGTATCAGCAAAGTTTTTTGTTTCACTTTTAATTAAGCTTTGATTACCTGAATACATGAGTTTTATTGTTGCAATATCTCTTAATGATAATTTGTTTACAGATTCTGATGCAAACATAACGTCATTATTGTTTGGGCTGTGACCTATAATGCCTAAAGCGTGTCCTAATTCGTGAAGAACAACTCTATATACTTCACTATCTGTTATTTTTTTATTAGAATTAGGCTTTTTAGATAAAATTTGTATATGGGAATTTGTTAAATGTTTGTCACTTCCTGAAAAACTGTTGTTAGTAATTCCTGCCATATATATTGAGTCTTTATTATCGTTGCTGCTAAAATGATTTACAACATCAATTTTTATATCAGAATTTTCTCTGTCTTTTGCAAGATAAAAAGTAAAATATTTTTCAAATGTTGAATTATAAGTGCTTAAGGCTTTATAAATTGTATTTTTATATTCTGATTCTGATACGAATACAGTAATTTTCTTTTTGTTCCAACGGACAAGTTTACCATTTGAATCAATAGCATAATTTAGATAATTGTCTTGTTTTAATTCACTTTCGGAAACATCAACTTTTGAAACAGAGTTTTCATCTTCTTGGATGTTTGTTTCAATATTATTATTTTCTTTTTTAGCTTTTTCAAATAATTGCTGTTGTTCTTTTTCAGAAAGTGATGAAAAAGAAAGGATTTTTCCAATAGGTTTTGGCGGAGCATAATAGTTTATATAATTAGCTATACCAATGGTAAGTAATAATACCGCCGAGATTATAATCAAATTTCTTTGTTTATCACGATTATTCATTAGATAATTCCTTTAAAAAGGCATAAACAATTAAGTTTATGCCCTTATGTTAAAAACTAAGTTTCAACGTATTCTCTTAGACGTTTACTTCTGTTTGGATGTCTTAATTTTCTCAAAGCTTTAGCTTCAATTTGACGAATACGTTCACGAGTAACACCAAACAATTGTCCAACTTCTTCCAATGTTCTTTGACGACCGTCATCCATACCAAAACGTAATCTTAAAACATCACGCTCGCGTGGGGAAAGAGTGCATAAAACTTCTGCTAAATCTTCACGTAACAAATCTGAAGCTACTGTTTTTATTGGTGCATCTGCCTCTTTATCTTCAATAAAATCTCCAAGTCGAGAATCTTCTTCTTTACCGATAGGAGTTTCTAAAGATAGTGGTTCTTGTGCAATTTTAATAATTTCTCTTAATTTAGAAATAGAAACATTCATTTCCATAGCCAATTCTTCTTCAGTAGGTTTTCTTGAGAATTCTTGAGCTAATCTTCTTGTTACTTTTTTAAGTTTGTTAATTGTTTCCACCATGTGTACAGGAATACGTATTGTTCTTGCCTGATCAGCAATAGC
Organism: Cyanobacteria bacterium UBA6984; assembly: GCA_002450015.1. GTDB lineage: Bacteria > Cyanobacteriota > Vampirovibrionia > Gastranaerophilales > Gastranaerophilaceae > UBA6984. The sequence goes on from DJYG01000057.1 coordinate 56,416, forward strand.
ACGCGTAATAGCTTGTCTAATCCACCAA
>DJYG01000024.1 GCA_002450015.1 Cyanobacteria bacterium UBA6984
ACTAATTTTTATTCAAAATTTAATTAATTGTAAACAATTGTAACAAAAGGCTAAAGTTTTTTCTAAAAATGCCGATGTATTACATGTAGCAAAAATAAAAAAGGGAAATGCGTATGTTTACAGTTACTTCTAAATTGAACTATGATAAGTTAAGACAAGAACAAAATGCAGCTCAGTATGAGCAAATGTTAATACAGAGTTCTTTAAATAATACTCAAAAGGCGATGGAAGGCTTTTTAACTTTAGCTAATGGTGATACAAAATATGAAAAAGAACTTAAGCAAGACGAATATTATATAAAGTTAGTTGCTGATGAAACGTTATATGAAACTCAGTTAGATAATCTTGATACTCAGTTGGAAATGCTTGAAGAAGAAATTGACACTTATCAAGAAGGTATTAAACAGGGTATTGAGCAATCTACCAACTTATGGTGTTTTGGTGGAGGCTAAAATACAAGTTCAAAAATCGGGTTTGCAATTTGCAAACCCGATTTTTTATTTTAAATTTTCATTATATAAATCAACAGTATTTTCCATTAGGCTGGCTATTGTCATCGGGCCGACGCCTTTTGGAACAGGCGTAATATAAGATGCAATTTCTTTTACATTTTCAAAATCAACATCACCTGTTGTTTTATTATAGTTATCTTTAAATATTCCAACATCAATAACAACTGCATTTGGTTTCACCATATCATTAAAAATTACTTTTTTACCAACTGCTGATACCAGTATATCTGCTTGTTTTGTTATTTCTTTTAAATTATTGGTTTTAGAATGGCAAATTGTAACAGTTGCATTACGATTTAACAGCATAATTGCAAGAGGTTTACCGACAATATTTGAACGTCCAACAATGACAGCATGCTTTCCTTCAATTTTAATATTATACTCATCAAGTAATCTCATAACACCTTTTGGTGTACAAGGATAAGCAGATGGAATCATGCCATTTAATAAACTGCCGGCATTTTGATTTGTAAATCCATCAACATCTTTTTCGGGCAATATTGTCTTTATAATATTATTTGCATTTATATGCTTTGGCAAAGGTAATTGAACAAGAATAGAAGTAACATTTTTATCGTTATTTAATTCTTTAATCTTGTTTATTAACTCTTTCTCAGATACTGCTTCGCTTAAATTTATAACACTAGATTTAATACCAATTTCTTCGGCTCTTTTTTTCTTTAAATTGACATATATTGTACTCGCAGGATTATCACCCACTTGTATAACTGCCAAATGCGGCTTAGTTTCCATGCTAGAAACTTTTTGCTTAAGTTCATTAATAATTTTTTCAGCAACAGCTTTGCCATCAATAATTATAGCCATTAAATCCTCTTTTGTGGTAAATTTAATCTAAAATAAAACTGTTTAATTGCATCTTGAGCAATTAAAGACTCTCTTTCAATAGAGTGCTGTTGTAAATCTTTATCTGTGGGTATAACACCTAAAATATCAAGCTCATATTTTTTTAGCATATCAAATATATACGTCATTTCAGTATTTTCAACTTTATTAAGAACAACACCCAATTGACCGCCGGCTGCATACTTTGCAGAAAATTCTTCAATACGTTTTGCTAAATGAATAGATTCTTCAACCGGATTTGTAACAATAATTGCTGTATCTATATCGACATCAACAAGCTGATTTAGGTATTTTAAATCAAATTCACAATCAAATATAACAATATCATATTGTTCTACGAATTTTTTAACAGCATCATTCATTTGTTTAGTTATAGGACATCTGCAATCTTTAGAAGCGACAAACCAAGAAACAATTATATCTACATTTTCTTCAACAGTTTCGACAATATCTTCCAAAGCCCATTCAATATACTCCTGTTTAGTCATATCTTCTGGAATACCGGTTTTATACTCGTGCTTGCCACTTCTTATACCATAAATGGTATTTCTAATATCCTTACCAAAACTATGTCCTAATTCTGCTGCTAAATCATTATCAAACAGTAAAATTGATTTATCAGGAAAATAATCTTGAAATATTCTTAAAAATGCTTTTGTGACGGTTGTTTTTCCGCTTCCGCTTTTTCCTGTTATTGCTAATGTTGTTGTCAAAATTTATCCTTTCAGTTTGTCAGACAATTCTTTTGTTAATTTTATAGCCTTATATGCTAATTCTACACTTAAAGAACCACATCCGCAAGAGGGGCTTATTAATGAATTTTTGTCTATTAATTCTTTGTCAATACCCTTATTCACAAGATATGATTTTGCTTTTACAAGTTTTTGCTCAATTTCATCAATATTTGTATGTTCTAATGCGGACTTATCTAAAGTAGGAACAACACCCCAAGCAATTTTACCATTATTTTTTAAAAAATATTTCAAATCATCAGTAAAAAGTCCCATATTCTCAGCATAAGAAAAAGCATCAAAATTTATTATATTTATTCCTGTTTTTATTGGTATAGACCAATCACATTTTCCACAACAATGTATAGCACTTAAAGCACCATTTTGCTGAATAATTTGTGAAATTTCTTTTATAATTGAAATAACATCAGACGATGGAATTGTAACATAGGCAGAAGTTCCCAACTGTGATAATGTAGGTTCATCAATAAATATTATAGGAACGGTATTTTCTGACGCATTTTTAATTTCATTAATTTGCCAAACTGCTTTCAGCGACAAAGTTTTTAAAACAATTTCCCTCAAAGTTTCATCATAATAAGCACAACGACCATCTTTATCATTCAAAGAAGTTGCAAGCGTAAAAGGACCCGTAACTTGAGCCTTTGCATAACGAGGTTTTAACTCCTTTACAAGCTGAATAAATGGCTCAAAGCACTTTGAATATTCGTTTGAAAGACCAAAATCTTCAATATCGGAAAAATTTTCAAAATTCACATATAATTTTTCTAATTCATCAGAAAAATTATTTTTTTCAATATCCAAATACGCATTATCATCTGTAAAAATAATTCCCGGCATATTTTCAAGATACTGAAATATCATATCTTCTTTTTTTGATAATCTTGGTAACTGAGGACAAAAAGGTATGTCATAATAATATTGCCTTACTACATTCATCGCATCATCGACACTTTTATGAGGCAGTGAACCAATAGCAAGACAATTATTTTTTAAATCTTCATAACTTTGCATTACATATCCCATATATACGCAATAAGGCACAAATCCTGATTTGAATTTGTGCCTTATTATTAAACCTATGCTTCTGTTGTTTCTTCAACTGTTTCTTCAATTTCTTCTTTTAGAACTTCTGATGCAGTTACATTAACTGTTAATTCAGTTTTAACTTTTGAAGTTAATTTTATTAACATAGTATAAGAACCAATTTTGTTAATAGGAGCATTTAATGAAACTGTTTTTCTATCAACTTCAATGCCTGCTTTAGCATGCAATTCTTCACAAAGTTTTTTAGTTGTAATAGTACCAAACAATTTACCGCTTTCACCAGCTTTTGCAGACAATTCTAATGTTCCGAATTTTTCAATTTGTTCTGCTTTTGCTAATGCTTCTTGATGTAATTTTTCTTGTTTAGCATGAATTCTTGCTAAATTTTGTTCTCTATTTTTTAAAGCACCCGGTGTAGCAAGTTCAGCAAAGTTTTGAGGTAACAAATAATTTCTTGCATAACCATCTTTAACTTGAACTAAATCACCTTGTTCACCTAAGTTTTGAACATCTTTTTTCAATATTACTTGCATAATTTTCTCCTTTGTATTCTCTTTGTGTATTTATAGTAATAAAAACATAAAAAAAAGTCGAGTAAAATTTTTATAATTGTGTATTTATTTTCACAAAATTAAAAGAAATTTTAAATTTATAAAATTTAATTATTTTATTTGCAGCTTGTTTTAACACCAAATTGCAATCTCTGACCATCAGGACATTTACCGTCACTGCCTGTTTTTAGATAATCCATATTTCCGTTCACTAATACCCATGCTGTACACTTTGAAGAATGCTGATAATCCAATGTCGAGTTATAATTAATATCACCAAAATCGTGAGTAAAATTTTTATTTGTAGCATTATAAACAAAGGTAAAGTAATCTTTGCATGCGATATTCGGTCCTTTATTTAGCCCATCAATATCTATAAGTACTTTAAAAGGTTGTTCTTTCCAATTATTAGCATGAAAACCAATTGTTGAACCATCTGCAAGTATTACATTATATTTTGCAGTGGTATTTGAGCCACCACTATTGCTACCTTTATCAAATACTGCTGAGCATTCTGTTACAGTGCAAGCTTTAGAATATTTCAAAAATTCTGTTATTCTTTCAAATATGCGTTTTTCAATTTTATCGTTATTATTACCATCATTAATAAACCATTCATCATAAGGTCCATAGACAGCTTCTGCTCTTCCAAACGCATCTTGCAAGTTTGAATATATCTTTTGTAATTTTGCAACTTTTTCTTTGTCACCTGTTGAAGAGTTTAAGTTTGGTAATGTCAGTGCTGCAACAACACCTATTATGCCCATGACGATTAATGTTTCAGCAAGGGTAAAAGCAGATTGTGTGAACTTTAAATAATATTTTTTTAACATGTTATTTTTCCTTTCTTTATTTAGATTGTCCTGCTCGGACGGAGGAAA
>DJYG01000045.1 GCA_002450015.1 Cyanobacteria bacterium UBA6984
ATATATTAAATAAATATAACAATCCGATTGGTATTTTTACAGGTCACTACCATACAACAAGAGTTATTAAAGAAAAAAATATTGTTCATGTGAGTACACCTGCACTAATATCTTATCCCAATGCTTTTAGATTTATAGAAGTACATAATTTTAAGAGTAAAGCTGTTTTTGATATTAAATATGTTCCAACAAGATTAACAGAATTACAAAAAAAATCTAAATTATTGGTATTTCATGCTTCTACATATTACGGAAGCGAAAGTGATAGAACAGTTACAGTAACAATTGATAAGAGGAAATAATTATGACAGAAGAAACTAAAAATGAATTCAAAGTTAAATTTAGAGGTGTAAGAGGAAGTTATCCTTGTGCTAATAAAAAATTTATGCAATATGGAGGCAATACATCTTGTGTAGAAGTTAATGTTGGCGGACATTTGGTTATTTTAGATGCAGGAACAGGTTTAATAGACCTTGGTAGTGATTTAATGAAAGAACATATAATTAGTGGTTCACATCTAATGGAAAGAAAACCAATAGAGGCAACAATGTTGTTGTCGCATATCCATCAGGACCACATACTTGGTTTTACATTTTTTGCCCCAAATCATGTTCCAACTTCAAAAATTAATGTTTTTGGAACATCTAATTATAACGAAACACTTGCTGATGAATTGGCACAATTACTTTTTACAAAATCTTTTCCAATCGATCTTGGTGATATTGCTGCTAATTTAAATATTTGTGACATAAATGATAATGAATGTATTATTTTAAGACATGGAAGCGAACCAATTATTAAAAATACTTGTGATAAAGAGTGTGATTTCGAGGTGGCTGCTGATGATGTTGTTATAACGTCATATAAATCATACGCTCATCCTCAAGAGGGTGTAACCATTTATAAAATAGCATATAAGGGTAAAAGTCTTGTTTATGCGACAGATAAAGAAACTTACTTTGGCGGCGATAAAAAACTGGCAAACTTTGCAAGAGGTTGCGATTTGTTAATTCATGACTCACAATATACAACAGAAGATTATCTAAATCCGCATTCACCAAAACAAGGATTTGGACATTCTACATTTGATATGGCACTTGAATCTCAAGATTACTGTCACGCTAAAAAAGTTATTTTTTATCATTATGATCCAAGCTATGATGATGAAAAGTTGAATACAATTTCTAAATTTTATGGTGATATTGCTGATAAAGCAGATTTTTCATACGAAGGGCTTGAAATAAGTATTTTATGATAAAAAAAATATTATTAACCATTTTAGCAATTTTTTGTGTGAGCAGTGCATCATTTTGTTCTAACAAAAACTATGTCGGATTAATGACAATTGATCCGGAGAAAAATGCCTATGTTCACAATAATTTTGGTTTAGAATACCTAAATATTGGACAGTATTACGCTGCAATTGAGGAGTTTAAAATTGCTATTTGCTTAAATCCAAATACACAAGCTACATCAATCTACTTAAATAATCTAGGTGAAACATATCTTAAATTGAGAATGTACTTTCAAGCTCAAGATTGCTTTGAAAGGGCATTAGAAAAATATCCACAAAATTTCAGATATTACCAAAATCTTGTAACCTCATTTCAAATGCAAGGTCTTTTAAATTCAAAGCTGAAATATTACAGACAAAATAAAAAAACACCTTTAGATGATATTACTATTGCGCTTATTTTAGTTGCCAAGGGACAAGTTAATGACGGTATAATTTTATTAGACAATTTTGTAATGAATGAACCAAAATTATTTGTAACTGATGGTGTTAAATACTATTTAAGTGGGCTTATTGAAGCAAAAAAGAGCGGGTTGCGCTGATTTCATCAATTATAGTTTTAATTTCATCTGAGATATCAGATATATTGTCAATATGCTCCTTTATTATCTGCGCAAATTCAGATTTTTTAAATTCATGAAAGCCTTTTTTCTTAAATATTTCTTCTAAATTTGTCACCATTTTGTCATTTTCAAATTCACTTTCTTCAATGTGATTTAAGTTCTTAAAATAATCATTTAAAGATTTAACAATGAGTTCTTTGGGCAGTATATCTTCAAATTCTCCGCCTATTAACAAATGTATTTTATCAAAGTTTCTTAACCTCAGTTTTATTTGATTGTAATTTGAAAGTGCATCGTTATCCAACAATACAAATATTGGAATTTTAAGTTGTTCAGCAAAGGTATAAAAAAGTTTAACAACTTGATTTTTTCCGCCTGCTGAAACAACTTGAATACCATGTTTGTCAAAATTATAACCATATTTGGCAGCAAAAACAGGTAATAAAATTTCTTCTGTAACACCTTCAACAATAACAACTTTTCTTATCGGGAATTTAAGTGATAAAGTTTCTCTTGCAGCTTTTCCAAATTTTAATGATTTTAGCCATTTTAAATTTTGAGGTGCGCTGTCTTCTATAAGAGAAACAAATGCATTATAATTTATTTTGTTGTCCAGCAGGATATTTGTGTTATCAGACAAGTTGTATAAATCATTTTCATATTTTGCTATTTTTTTGTTAATAATAAGATTGTTTTTGGCATTAGAAAAGTCAGAAATTGATAAATTTATAATATTCTGAGCCAGTTCCTTTATTATATTGTAATCCATACTGTCTAAATCCTTTTTTTTATATTTAGGTTCAATTAAATTTGACAGTATAATTTCTTTAAATACTCTTAAATATTTGTCTTCAGTATATTTAAAACGAGTTAGTCTATCAATTGAAATCATTAATTCGTTTAATGATAATTTTTTAATTTTATTTTCCGTATTTATATCCTCAATTGTTACAATTTTAATATATTATAACCAAAAATAGCAAATTTATCAAAAAATTTACGTTTAATAAGTATAAGGGCAAAGGCAATTTAAACATGTTATCAAATTTAAACGGAATACATTCTGCAAATATTTATAACATTCAACCTGTAAAAGCTAAGGCTTCTACGGGTGTTTCTGCTAATTATGCCCAAAAACCTGTTGCTTGCCCTGCATTTAGAGGTTATAATCCGGTAAATATTGCTAAGACAACGTTGCAATCGCCTGCTGATATTCAAAAATTTACTGAAATATCTGCAAATCTTGATACAGACGGTAAAAAAGCTCTTGATTTTATGTTAAAAACAGGTATATTGTTAAATAATAAATCAAATGATAAATCATCAACATTAGATAATTTACATAAAATTATTACTAACAAACGTGCTAACGGTTTAGATGCAAAAACAATGTTGAATGATACTGTTAAAACAATTGCAAATCCTGCAATAATTACTCAACATTTTGGAAATATTCCTGAAAATATTAAAAGCATATTAAAAGATTATGATGCCTCAACTCAAGAAGTACCTCATTCAGGATGTTGTGTGGCTGCAAGTATAGAATTTAATTTGGCAAGTCAAATGCCTGCTGAATTTGCAAGAGTTGCAGAAGGACTTTCTTCCGAAAAAATGTCAAGCAGCAAGACTATAAGTTTAAATAATCTTTGTGATAATAAAGATGATGCAAAATGGTTGTTAGATAACTTCAAAATTCCTTATACAATGAAAGATGATAACAAGGCAGAAGTTACTATTGCACCTGATAAAAATGCTATTTTCAGGGCTCATATTCAAACAATTGACAGAGATGAACTTGAACGTTCTCCATTAGATGTGTTAATGCAATCTACATTTATGAATGTAGGTTCACAACAAACTTATAACTCTTTAAATGATGTTCGTGTTGCATCTTTTGGTCCTGGGGACAGAGGACTTGTTGAAATAGAAAAAACATTTACAGAATCTGTTGTTACAGATTCAAATAAAACGGCTGTAACTTTCCAAGATGTTCAAGAAGCAGAAGAAAACGGCGTAACTGTTGCAAAATTAACAGGTTATAAAGCTTCTGACAAAACAATAAAAAGAAGTTTATTAAATTCTTTAGCACAAGGTCAAAATGTTATTATTGGTTACACTTCAGTTGATGAAAATAATAATATTATCGGCGGACACGAAATTACAGTAATCGGGGCTAAAACAACCGGTGACGGCAAACTAATATTTGTATGTAATGATACAGATGATGATTCACCTGAATTAGTAGAATATCATGAAGATTATATAATTCCTCGTATTCATCACGTTGGATTGCCTACTGAAATTGTTGAAGCAGATAGTCATTTGAAATCTATTGCTTAGAGTTTGTTTTCTAATTTTTTTATGCGCTGTTGAATTTCTTCAAGAAGTTTTCTGTTAATAGCTGCCAAATCTGCAAGTACACCAATTAATCCCACTTGCACGCCTGTTATGATTAATATAGAAGATAAAATTAAGGATTGGACATGTCCATTTCCCCCTGATGTAAAGAAATAGAACAAAAATCTGCCTGCAAGTACGAGTCCAAAAAACAGAAAAATAGAAGCTATAATTGCAAAAAATCTAAAAGGTCTGTAAACAATAAACATTCTAATAATTGTGAACGCAGATTTTTTTATGTATGAAAAAATATTTTTAACAAGTCTTGATTTACGCATTTGACTATTTACTCTTACGGGAACTGAAATAACGCGCATACCCTTTGCTTTAGCCTGTATAATTGTTTCCATAGTATAAGTATAATTGTCAAAAATATTCAAGTTAGCTGCACATTCAGCACTAAATGCTCTAAATCCGCTTGGTGCATCATCAACAGAAGTAGAAGACACAAGTCGGACAATAAAAGAACCAAATTTTTGCAGTAGTTTTTTTATTGCGGAAAAAGCAGAAATATTTGAGATTGGTCTTGCACCAATAACCATATCTGCTTCGTTGTTCATAATTGGTCTGATTATTTTTTCAATATCATCAGCACAATATTGATTGTCAGCATCAGTATTTACGATTATATCAGCACCTAACCTTACAGATTCATTAATACCGGCCTTAAAAGCACCCGCAAGACCAATGTGCCTTGGTAAATTAACAATATGATTTATCCCGTTCCACCCTGCAACATCCAATGTTTTATCGGTAGAACCATCATTAATTACCAAAATTTCTATAATATCAACACCTTCAATGTGTTTTGGCAAAGAGTTAATTGTTGACGTTAGAGAATTTTCTTCGTTAAAACATGGAATTTGGATAATTAACTTCATAACTAATACCTTATTATAATTTTTATTATACAATTAATATATGAATTTTACAATTTTAACTATCACTATAATTACAATAATAGGTGCAGTTTTAAGAATAATAGGAATAGATAAGGACGGCGGACTTTGGAATGACGAGTACGTTTCATGGTATATTGCATCAATTCCATTTGGAAAAGGTATCCTTAAAGCTATCTTTTCGCAATGTCACATGCCTTTTTATTATTTTTACTTGAAAATTTTTAATACAATTTCATCGAATGACACTTTTTTAAGATTTACATCAGTTTTACCAGGAGTAGCTTCAATACCTGTGATGTATATGGTAGGGAAAGAAAAAACTAAACTTACAGGTTATATGTGTGCATTGTTTACTGCGCTCAGCAGCCTGCTAATATATTATTCTCAGGAAGTTCGTTTTTACAGTATTTTATTTCTTTTCTCAGCTTTATCATTATATTTTACATTCAGAACAATCAAAAAGCCCAGAAAAAGAAATCTTATAGGGCTGATAATCTCTAATTTTTTAATTTTGATAACGCATACCATCGGTTTTGTGTATGTATTTTTTGATTTGATGTTTATTTCATACAGGCTTAGACGTTTGTATAAAAAATTTATTATAAATACATGGATAATTACCGGTATTCTGTTTTTTACAGTATTACCACTAACACTAAAAATATTATTCTTTACAAATTCTATGTCGCAATGGTGGAATAATTTAAATATTTATCGAATAGTACAAGTTTTTTGCGATTATTTTACACCAATAATTTCAAATGTATCTGTCATAGAAAATATAAATGGCATAAGTTTAAATGCTGTGTTTTTAATTGTACCTTCGTTAATCGCTATTATAGTCATATCAGCGGGCATAATTGATAAGCATAACAGATACAATAATCAGATTATACTTGTTGCAATTAGTGTATTTGTTATTGCGTTATTTGCTTCGCTGTTGGGTAAGTTATCTTTAAATGCAAAATATATAATTGAAATATATCCGATACTTATATTTGTTTTTTGTGAAACGGTTGATTCTTACAACAAAGCTTGGTTTAAAGGTTTTGTATTTACGTTGTTTTTTGTTTTCCAGCTTGGGTATATAATTTCACCGGCATACGCATCATTTTTACCGAGAGAAGAAGGAAACAAATATGTAGCAGATTTGCTAAAAAATGCAAATTTGAAAAAAGGTGATTTTATTGTGCTTACATATTACCCGCAATCGCGTTTTACAAAGTACATTGATTTTTCAAACTACAATATTACAGAAATAGATAAAGCAAGATTTATTTACTATTATGAGCCTCTTTTAAGCGCTGAAAAAGCATTAAAAGACGGTAAAACTGCTTACAGAGCAACATTTCTAAATTCACTAACACCAGTTAGCGAATTTACAGGCAGCAAGTTAATAAATAAGCTAAATAAAGATGTATATTATAATGTAAAACCTGAACAAAAAGTTGCATTCATATTTTTGGATTCGGTTTCATTCCTTGATGAATATATGTTTCAATCAGTTGTAATAAATCCTCAAAATTATAAAAGAGCACCTTTACCGTACCTTATATTTTCAAATATGAGAAATGAAATTATAAAAACTTTACCTGTAAATGCAAGGAATATGCGCTACGAAACAAAAGGTGCTTGGACAATTGTTAGCTTTCAGCACTAATAATTTACCTAACAAAAAAGTCAGCAACCGTAAGCGGGTGTAGCAATTTATTTTTATCAAATATTTGCATATAATAATGTCCTGGAGTGTGAATTACAAAATAATCCGTATAATAATGAGGACTGTCTTTATTAATTTTGTAATCATGGGAATATGCAACTCCGGTAATTGTAGCCCAATTACCTTTATGTGATGCACTTACGACCTGAATACCAATATATTTGGCCTTAATTGGTTTTTTAGACATAAACAGCCAATAAATGCGCTCGCCTCTATTAAAAGATCTTGTATAATTTCCGGCAGTTTCCGGAGAAAAAGGCACATTATTAAATATAATACCTTGTCTAAATGGTCTTTGAAAGGCAAATGAAGGTAATTGTATCAATATAAAGCCGATTATTAGCAGTGCAAAAAGTTTCTTCATTACTTAGCCTCATTAACTGCTGATAATTCTTTAATTTTGTTTTTTATTGCTGATTTTGTTATATCATCTGTTTCAAGATTATAATATTTTTCATAGTACTCAACAGCTTTCGCATTATTATTTTCTTTTTCATAAGACATTGCTAACGCATAGTACGCATAAGCGTAATCAGGACTTAACTCTACAACTTTATTAAAACAATCTCTACAACTTCTGAAATCGTTTTTTGATGCATAAACCAAACCTAAATTAAACCAAGCATCAGAATAATTTTTATTTATTGAAGTAGCCTTTTTATAGTAATAAATGGCTTTATCAGAATTGTTTTGAAGTTTATATAAATTTCCGACTTTAAAGGCAGTTAAAGAATCATTAGGAGCTAACTTTAAAGCTTCTGTATATTTTAGTAAGGCTTCTGAAATTTTTTCTGATTTGTAAAGTTCATCTCCTTCTTTTATGAGAGTTTTTACTTTATCATCAATTTGCTCGGCAGGTTTTTGTATCATAAGATTGTCTAAATTTGTAAGCTTTGTTTCTCCTAAATCGTTTCCTTGTGTTGCTGAAACAGGCTTAATTATAACCTTTGTTCCTGATTTTGCAACATTATTTTCAGGTTCATTCTTAGCATTTATATTTTCTTTTTTTAAATTTGCGGTTTTAAAGTTTTGATAGTCCTTTTTATATAATTCTTTATCAGGTTCAATTTCAAGAGCTTTTTCATAGTTTACAAGTGCAAGGTCATTTTCTTTCATTAACTCATAAGCCTTTGCTAAACCATAATATGCATAACTTTGGTTTGAATCTCTCATTATTGCTCTCTCAAACGGTTCAACTGACTCTCTATATTTTGCTTTAGTTAAAAGATAATCACCTTTCGATATATATGCAGATACCAGATTTTGAGATAATCTATCATTTTCTTTACTTGCTAAAAGTTCTTCATAAATGGTAATAGCATCGTCATATTTCTTTAGTGCGTGCAGAGCAAGAGCTTTGTTTGCTTTCACATCATAATTATCAGGCATTTCTTTTAAAATTTCATTATAATATTTTATTGCAGTATTATAGTCATTCTTCTTATGATACTGATATGCAAGCTCTTTTTTTACTTCAATATCTTTATTATTTTTTGATAATGATTTCAATAAATTATTTATAGCTAAATCATCTTTTCCTTGTTGTTTATAGACAAGAGCCACCAGTTTATAAGCATCAGCATCATTAGGATAAGCTTTCAAATAAGCCGTATATTCTTTAACAGCTTCGTCATATAACCCCATATCAGATAATAAATTTGCATAGTAAATTCTTAGAGCCGTCAAGTCAGGCTTTAATTTGAAAATTTGTTCAAATTGCTGTTTTGACAAATCATATTTTTTTAACATGTGATAAGAAACAGCTAAATCAGCACGAACTTTCATGTTATCTGGATTTTCGACTAAAGAATTTTTAAACATGTCAATAGCTGTCGAATATTGTTGTTCTTCGAACAGTGCGAACCCATAATTAGCATATTCTCTAAATCCTTCCGGATTTTCTTTTAAAGCTGCAGCATAATATCTGTTAGCTTGTGAAAATTTACGCGTTTTTAAGTAAGAAGTTGCTAAATTTTCCTTTGCAGCTGCATGGTTTGGATAAACTGCTAAAAATAAATTATAATATTCAATGGCTTTATCATCTTTACCCTGAGCTGCAAGTACATTAGCTATATTTAAATAATTATATTTATATGAAGGAAATATTTCTAATGCCTGCATATAAGAATTATATGCATTTTCTAAATCTCCGGTGTTTTGTAATATATTACCTATACTAATATATATAAAGGCGTCATTAGGACGAAGCTTTATAGCTGCCTTATAAGCGCCTAATGCATTGTTATAATCCCCTAAATCAGCATATAAACCTGCTAACTTTGTATATAAAATAGCATCATTATCTGATAATTCAATAGCCTTTTTCATAAGTTCAACAGCGCCTTCCTGATTATTTTGCAACTCTAATTTGCATGCTTGTAGATAAAGCTGTTGAGCCTCTTTAGTCATTTGCGCATTAACAGGTAAATTTAAAAACAAAAAGAATAATATAAATATTAAAAACTTATTTTTCACAATAAAATCCTCCAATTAGCAGTATTATATCAAATATAACAAGCTAATTCAAATATTTAAACTTGTGTAAAGCTATGAGAATATATATTCTTGTTTAGTAAAATTAATGCAGTTTTATAAATATCACAGGACACTTTATCTTTAACATCATATTTAATATCATTAATATCCACAAAGTTGGCCGTAACTGAAGTCAAATCAAATAAAAGCTTTTCTGAAGGTGAATTAAATATTCTATTTTCTATTTTTTTTACAGAATTTAGTAAATCGCTGTCAGTGGCATCTAATATAACTGCATCCAACCCCGCGCCATAAGCCAGTGCCAGACAGACTTTGTTAATAAGTGGTCTTAATTCTTTTGGAGAGCCGTTTGAAATATTTGAGAGCCCAATTACAGTATTACAAGCGGGTTCAAAACTCTCTTTTAAAATTTTTATAGTATTAAATGTTTCACTAATTTGTGCTTGACTAACACTTACAGGCAGAATTAAAGGATCAAAAAATATTTTTTCATTTTGAATACCCTTCATCATGCAAGTTTCATACATATCAAGCGCAAGTTCAACCCTACCGTCTGCCGTATTTGGAATTCCATCTTTGCTGCTTAAAGTTAAAGCTATTAAATTAGAACCGTATTCTGCAGCTAAATCAGTCATTTTGTCTAAACGTTCATAATCATCACTTGCACTATTAATAAATGCCTCTTTAGAATTTAAACAGGCACTTAATCCTTTTTTCATTTCTGATATATTTGCAGTATCAAATGAAATTTTAGCTTTTGAATTATTTTGGACTAAATCGGCAAGCCAAGCTAAAATACCATCCATTCCGCTTGTTGCAGGACCAACATTCAAATCAATATATTCAACATTACTTTGTTTTTTTATTAAATCAACAATAAAATCACTATCTCTGTTTAAAAGTGCTTCCCGCACCTTTTTAGATATAATATGTATATTTTCTCCAATTAATTTCATAACCGTATTATATAACAAAATAAATTTATTTACAGCTATGACTACCATCGAAAGTTAGTTTAATAGAACTATTAGGACAAGAAGTCCCGTCAGGTGTCTTTAAATAATCCATGTTTTCAAAGTTTATAATCCAATAAGCTGCGTCAGCTTCGTTAAAATACGTTGTATCTTTATATACATTATTACGAACGCTACCCCTGCGTACATAGACCCCATTTTCATGGTCAACACCAAATGAAAATACATCGTAACCGATTCCGAAACGAGTTCGGAATGACATCACATCTAGTGCATTTGTTCACTGTTCACTCATAGTGTTTTTCAGAAATCTTTCAATATAATGGTACTGAAGACCTGTTTTGGTGAGGGATTATTTCTTAATATTACTGGATTGTAGAGATTTTTTTAAAAAAATAATGTGAAATCTCATGAAAGTTGCAAAATTCAAAATATGCGATATAATTAAAATACAGACCAAAAATCCCTCACCAAAACAGGTCTTTTGTGTTCATGTTTTTAATATAAATTTACATTTATTTTTTATAACCAAAAAGGTTATTTCTATTGAAATA
>DJYG01000009.1 GCA_002450015.1 Cyanobacteria bacterium UBA6984
TATAATAGCGCATATTGACCATGGTAAATCAACTCTCGCTGACAGACTACTTGAGGCGACAGAAACAATAAGTAAACGTGATATGCAAGAGCAGTTACTTGATTCAATGGATATAGAGCGAGAAAGAGGTATTACTATCAAATTAAATACCGCAAGGATGAAATATACTTCGAAAAGCGGTAAAAACTATGAATTAAACCTTATTGATACTCCTGGACACGTTGACTTCACCTATGAAGTTTCACGTTCTCTTGCAGCTTGTGAAGGAGCATTGCTAATTGTAGATGCAACACAAGGTGTTGAAGCACAGACACTTGCAAATGTTTATTTGGCAGCTGAGCAAAATTTAGAAATTATTCCTGTTATAAACAAAATTGACTTACCATCTGCTGATGTAGAAAGAGTAAAAGAAGAAATAGAAGAAGTTCTTGGAATAGATGCATCTCTTGCGATTCCGGTAAGTGCAAAAACCGGTGAGGGTGTTGCTGATGTTTTAGAGGCAATTGTTGATTTGATTCCTCCGCCTGTTGACACATCTGATAAGCCGCTTAGAGCTCTTGTATTTGATAGTGCTTATGATCCATATTTGGGTACTGTCTGCTTATTTAAGATTATGGACGGTAAAATAAAAATGGGTGATAAAGTTAGATTTATGGCATCAGGAAAAGAATATGATGTTGTTGAATTGGGTTATCTAACACCTAACAGAGTCCCTTGTGAAAATTTAACTTGCGGTGATGTAGGGTATTTTGCAGGTTCAATAAAAGAAATTACTCGTTTTGTAGGTGATACTTTGACAACAGTTGAAAATCCAGCTAAAGAACCATTGCCGGGCTACCAAGAAGCATTACCAATGGTTTTTTCAGGACTTTATCCTGTTGATAATGAGGACTATCACGACTTAAAAGAAGCATTAGAAAAATTAAAGCTTTCAGACAGCAGCATTACATTTGAACCTGAAACATCAAGTGCATTAGGATTTGGATTTAGATGCGGTTTTTTGGGAATGCTTCACATGGAAATTGCTCAAGAAAGACTTGAACGAGAATATGATTTAGCACTTGTAACCACTGCTCCATCTGTTGTATATCACGTACACACTACAAGTGGCGAAGTTTTGCAAATTGATAATCCTGCAAATTTGCCTCCTCCTGCTCAAAGAGAATTTATTGAAGAACCTTATGTAAAAGTTGATATTATTGCTCCAAATGAATATACAGGAACATTAATGGATTTAACGCAGTCAAAACGCGGTATTTTTATAAATATGACCTATATTGATAAAGTCCGTGTAAATTTAGAGTATCATATTCCACTAAGCGAAGTTATAACAGACTTTTATGACCAATTAAAGTCAAGAACTAAAGGCTATGCAAGTATGGATTACGAATTTTGTGACTACAAGCGTTCTGATCTTGTAAAACTGGATGTTATGCTTGCAGGAGAAATTGTTGACGCTTTATCAGTAATTTGTCACAAGGACAATGCTTTTCATATAGGTCAAAAATTAACTGAAAAGCTTAAAACAATTATTCCGCGCCAATTATTTGAAGTTCCTATTCAAGCCGCAATTGGTGGTCGTGTTATAGCAAGAACAAACATAAAAGCACTGAGAAAGAGTGTTTTGGATAAATGCTACGGTGGTGATATTACTCGTAAACGTAAGTTATTGGAAAAACAAAAACGAGGTAAAAAGCGAATGAAAGCTGTTGGTAAAGTAGAAGTACCTCAAGAAGCATTTATGGCAGTATTAAGTCTTAATGATGAAGACTAGTTATACTGACAATTTATAACCTCCACCGTATATTGTTTCAATATATTTTTTACCGTCAGAAATTTTATCTATTTTTGTGCGCAAATGCCTTATGTGAACCCTTATTGTTTCAACATCATCATCAGGTGCATATCCCCATACATCTTTTAACAATTTTGCTGAAGAAACCATGCTGCCATGATTTTGAAATAAAATGTTAAAGATGTCATATTCAATTGGTGTCAATTTAGCAACTTTGTCACCGATTTTTACAGAATATTGTTCCGGTAAAAGTGTAATATTATTTAAAACTAACAGTTCTTTTGTTGCTAAAGACTCAGGAAGCTGTCTTGTTCTTTTTAAAAGCGCCTTAACACGCATTTTTAATTCTTCCATATCAAAAGGTTTAACTAAGTAATCATCAACACCAATATCAAAGCCTCTACCCTTATCCTCAATATCAGATAAAGCCGTCAGCATCAAAATTGGAATGTTTTTTATTATATCCGATTGCCTGATTCTTTGAGCAACAGTATAACCATCGACATTTGGCATCATTACATCTAAAATAGCTAAATTCGGTAGTTCCTGCTTAGCAAGAGCAAAGCCTTCTATACCGTCAAAAGCCTGCACCACATCATAACCTGCAAGTTTTAAATTAACCTTTATTAATTCATTTATTGCTCTATCATCATCAACAACTAATATCTTACTCATATCTTTAATATACTATCAAAATAATATATTAATTTAATATGTTAAATTTTCTTAACATTTTTGATGTCTAAAATAACTACTACAAAAGTAATTTAGCCAACTGTCTAATATTAATTAAAAATTTTTTATAAAAAACTATACAAAAAAATTAATTTTGTTGTAAAATTTTATCTGTTACCACATTGTATTTATAAGGAGGCACATGAATTGGCAATAGCATCACCATTTTCATCTATTGATAGAGAAGGAACAAAACGAGTACACTTAGGAAGACATGTTCTGGCAGAGTTTTTTGAATGTGATTCGAATACTTTGAATAGTCTGTCAATGATTGAAAAATTAATGGTTGATGCTGCACTTGAATGTGGTGCTACTGTTGTTCAAAAATGTTTTCACATGTTTAACCCTTACGGAGTTAGCGGTGTTGTAATTATATCAGAAAGTCACTTAGCAATTCATACTTGGCCTGAGTTAGGCTATGCGGCAGTGGATTTGTTTACTTGCGGCGACAAGTGCGATCCAAAAGTTTCTTATGAATTTTTAAGAAAAGCCTTTAACTGCAAAACTGCAACTTATACCGAACTTGAAAGAGGTATTCTTGATGAAACTGATATGAAAGTAAAAGAAGTACCTTTCCAAGTAGGCGAACATGCTATAACAGCAGGAAAATAGTTTTTTATTTAATCGGCGGCACGCATCTGCGTGCCGCCGATTTTTAATATATAATATTGATATGAATGATGAATTAAAACAAACTTTAAAAATGCTGCCCGATTTACCCGGTTGCTATCTGTATTATGATAACTCTGGAACAATAATTTATGTAGGAAAAGCTAAGAATTTAAAAAAAAGAGTAAAAAGTTATTTTAATCGTTCTCAAAAATCAGCTAAAACAGTTCAGCTTGTATCACATATTGAAAAACTTGAATATATAATTACAGATACAGAGGTTGAAGCATTTATTCTTGAAGATCAATTAATAAAAAAACATAAGCCAAAATATAATATTTTATTAAAAGACGACAAAAAATATCCTTATTTTTTAATTACCGACGAAGATTTTCCAAGAATATTAGTTGTAAGGAAGAAAAATTTAAATCCAGATAAAGGTCATTTTTTTGGCCCATATACAGATGTTAGAGCCATGTACTCTACACTAGATTTTATCAAGAAATTATTTCCGCTAAAACAGTGCAAACAGCCAAAATTTAAGAACAGACCATGCTTATATTATGATATAGGAAGATGCTTAGCACCCTGTCAGAATAAAGTAAGCCCAGAAGAATATAAAAAATTAATAGATCAGGCAGAGTTATTTTTGACAGGTAAACAAGGGGAATTGCTAAATCAATTAATGGCGCAAGTTAAAAAATATTCTGACACACAACAATATGAAAAAGCTGCCAGATTAAGAGATAGCTATTTTGACCTTAAAAAAACTCTGGAGCGACAAAAAGTAGTATATGAAAGTACAAAACTAAATGAAGATATAATATCAATTTTGCAGGATAGCGGTATTATTGCGATTGTAATATTAATGATTAGAGAAGGCAGATTAATAGATAAAAAAACATTTGATTTTAAAATTGAAGAAGCGGATAAACATGAATTTTTTGAAAGATTTTTTAAGGATTATTATTCAATGCTAAAACTTGACTACCCCGATAAAATTGTTTCATCTGAACTTGAACAACTGGGCAATAAAAATTTGTATGAAGAATGGCTTGAAATTATATCAAGAAAAAAAATTAAAATAAGTTACGGTAAAACTAAATCCGGCAAGGAACTTCAGTCATTAGCAGATAAAAATGCCAATGATTTGCTAGAAAAAGCAAAACTTCAAGCACTGGTTGATATAGGAAATGATTTTAATGAAGTTGGTTCATATCTTGCAGAAAAATTAAAATTAAATAATTTTCCTCATAAAATTGAATGTTACGATATTTCTCACATACAAGGTACAAATACAGTTGCATCAGGAATTTGTTTTGTAAACGGACAGCCCAAAAAGTCTTTATATAAAAGATATAAAGTAAAAACAGCAGAAGGAAAACCTGATGACTTTAAATCAATGAAAGAGGTTTTATCAAGACGTTTTAAAAGATTAGGTGAAGAAGGATGGGAAAAGCCGGATTTGATAATCATAGACGGTGGTAAAGGTCAATTATCAAGTGTTATGCAGATTGTAGAAGAATTAGATATAACAGGAATAGATATAGTAAGTTTAGCAAAAAGAGAAGAAGAAGTTTTTTTGCCAAATAATTCAAAATCTATTTTATTACCAAGAGGTTCAAGCGCTCTTTTCTTGATACAAAGAATCCGTGATGAGGCTCACAGATTTGCCATAACTTATCACAGGAATTTACGTTCAAAAGCATTAAAAAAACATTAATAATTTTATTATTTAATAAAAATGTATTAAAATAAAATATGGGAGATGATGTTCCATGCAATATAAAGATTACTACGAAACACTGGGTGTTAAAAGAGAAGCAACAGAAGCTGAAATAAAGTCAGCATACAGAAAACTTGCGCGCAAATATCACCCTGATGTCAATAAAACTAAAGAGGCAGAACAAAAATTTAAAGAAATAAACGAAGCCTATGAAGTATTAGGCGATAAAGAGAAACGCCAAAGATATGATAGCTTAGGTGCTAATTGGCAAGGCGGTGCTGATTTCACTCCTCCGCCAGGATATGAAAACTTCAGTTTTAACTTCAATAATGCTGGAGGTCAAGGATTTTCATCATTTGATGGACTTGGAGGTTTTTCAGATTTCTTTAGTTCGCTATTTGGTGATATGATGTCAGGTCAAAGAAGTTCAGGCTCAAAACGAGGTGGTTTTACAGGTTTTGAAGGCATGGGAATGAACTTTAATCAACAGCCACACAAAAAAACTCAGCCAAAAGAAAATCTTGATGTAACAAAAAACATTAATATTACAGTTAAAGATTTATTTGAAGATAAGCCAATAAAAGTTTCATTTAAAGAAATGGATAAATGTAAAGCTTGCCCGCCTAATGGTGGATTTTGCACGCACTGCAACGGTACAGGTATTGTACAAAATAACAAAACTGTAAATGTTAGGTTGCCCAAAGGCATTGCTGAAGGTCAAAAAATAAGACTCAAGGGCGAAGGTAAAGAAGATATTACAGGACAAAAAGGTGATTTATACCTTATAGTAAATATCAAAGACTCAAAATATACTGTTGACGGAAGTAATTTGACTCAGGACGTTGAAATTACTCCATCTGAAGCTGTATTAGGTGTACAAAAAGACTTAGATACATTGCATGGAAAAATTTCCATAAAAATACCCGCAGGTACATCATCAGGTCAATCTCTAAGGCTAAAAGGTCTTGGATTAGCAAAAAAAGATGGTGGATATGGTGATTTGAACGGCAAAATTAAAATTGTTGTTCCTAAAAATATTTCCGAAGAACAAAAAGAATTATATAGGAGAATTCAAAAACTGGAAAAATAATTAATGTATCATGTGTTTTTCAAGCATTACCATTAATACACTTAAATCAGCAGGTTTTACACCACCGATACGAGAGGCTTGTGCAAGCGTTGTCGGACGAATTTTTTCTAACTTTTCTCGTGTTTCAGTTGAAATATGCAAAATTTTTGAATAATCTATATCTTTTGGAATTTTAATTTTTTCTAATTTTCCTGCATTATCAACTTGAGATTCTTGACGCTTTAAGTAGCCATCATATTTCAAAAGAATTTCTATTTGTTCATAAGTTTCTTTTGATAAATTTAAATTTTTAGCTTCATTATCTAATTCTTGAATAACTTTATAAGAAATATTCGGACGTTTTAGCAATTCAGAAAGTCTTATTCCTTTATCAATATGTTCACCATATTTTGCAAGAATTTCATTAGACTGTTCTGTTGCTTTTAATTTTGTATCTTTAAGTCTTTGAACTTCAAGTTCTATGTCAGACTTCTTTTTCAAAAAGCGTTGATATTGTTCTTCATCAAGAAGTCCTATTTTATGACCTATTTCAGAAAGTCTTGCATCTGCGTTATCCTGTCTAAGCAATAATCTGTATTCAGAACGAGAAGTAAGCATTCTATATGGTTCTTCTATGTCTTTTGTAACCAAATCATCTATTAAAGTTCCTATGTAAGAAGAACTTCTAGAAAGCTCTAACATTTCAGAATGATTCAAATAGTTATAAGCATTTATACCTGCAATTAAGCCTTGTGCTGCAGCCTCTTCGTATCCGCTTGTACCATTAATTTGACCAGCCATAAATAAACCTTTAATTCGTTTTGTCATAAGTGAGTGATAATTTTGTACAGCAGGCACATAATCATATTCAACAGCATAAGCAGGCTTTATAACATGTGCATTTTCTAATCCCGGAAGCGTCCTCAACATCTGAACCTGAACATCAGCAGGCAGACTGCTTGAAAATCCCTGAATATACACTTCATAAGTGCTTAACCCCTCAGGTTCAATAAAAATATGATGAGAAGGGTTAGATGCAAATCTCACAATTTTATCTTCAATAGACGGGCAATATCTCGGTCCAATAGCATGTATCATACCTTGATACATCGGAGATTTATCAAGATTAGACTTAATTATTTCATGAGTTTTTTCGTTTGTCTTAGTTAAATAGCAAGGATATTGCTTCCTAATAGGTCTATCCGGTCTGAACGAATAAAAACTTAACTCTTCATCACCATTTTGTAATATCATCTTTGAATAATCAATAGTTCTACTATCAACACGTTGCGGTGTACCTGTTTTTAGCCGTTTGATAGTAAATCCCAAATCAATTAAAGATTTTGACAGCCCTCTTGCAGGCATTTCGCCTAAGCGACCGGCAGGATAAGAATTAAGTCCCACCCAAATTTTTGCTTCAAGCGATGTACCGGTAGTCAATATAACAACAGGTGCTGAATATTCAATACCATATTCATCAATTGCACCTGTAATTTTATTCTCATTTGTCAGCAACTGAGAAATACAACACTGTTTTAAATGAATATTTTTTTCATTTTGAATAACGCTGCGCATATACTGTGTATATTCTTTTTTGTCTGATTGAGCTCTTAATGCTCTAACCGCAGGACCTTTTGACATATTTAATGTTTTCATCTGTAAATATGTCGCATCAGCAGAAACACCCATTTGCCCGCCAAGAGCATCTATTTCTCTAACTAGTGTAGATTTTGCAGGCCCTCCTATTGCAGGATTACAAGGCATTAATGCAATATTATCCATATTTAGTGAACACAACAAAACATCAAGTCCTAAACGAGATGCAGCAAGCGCAGCTTCACACCCTGCATGTCCTGCTCCAACAACTATACAATCAAATTTATTAGTTAAATAATCCATAAAAATATTATAATACAAAATTCATGCTATAATTCATTTATGAAAAAGTTAATTTTATTATTTACGTTATTATTTTTTATAAACTATGCTTCTGCTGATGACAATTTAGTCCTTCAAGGACTTGCTACATTTGATTGGGCAACAAAAACACAATTTGAACGTGACGAAAATATTAATAAAATAAAAAATATTATTTATAAAGACAATATTGTAAAAAAATATCCGCGAAAAGAATTTAAGGAAAAATATAAAGCATTTTTAAAAGATGAAAATTTTAAAAAACACTATATTGAAATTTCAAATGGTCAAAAACAAAATGAAACAGAACGTTTAGCAGGGTTTTATACTCAAAAATACAATATCATGTACATGTATGGAATACAATTTAAAAATGATATATATACAACATATTACTATGATATGATGGGAAATCTTAGATATATAGATAAAATGTCCGAAAATTATCCAAACTTCCCATATTATTCGCATCAATACAGAATAGATGGCAAGTTAGCAGGTTCGATTTATTTCACCGCTTACGATACTCAGTATGTTTTTAAAAATGGTGAATTCAAAGGTGTCTGGTTTAAAGATACAATGTTTAATGCAAAAGCAAAAAAAATACTTACAAGAACTAACTATTAATAGCAAATAATAAATTACTCAATCCATCTAAAGCTTTCAACATATTCATCGCCGCTAATATCACCGTGAATTTCAGCAGCAAAAACACGATATATTTTACTGCTAAGCTCTAACCCCGGAATTTTATTTATACTGTTAACAAGTCCGGTGTCTTTTGTATTGCTCAAATTTACACCCGGGATAGTATTAAATAGAGTATTTAATGAAACATTGCCAACAGGACCTAAAATATTCGAAACTTTACGCGCAAGTCGCCCAAAAACGAACATATCAGCAAATTTAGATGTTAAATTATATTCACCTATAATAAATAAATTTAGTTCCTTACCTTCGGATACTATTTGTATTTTATCTGCAACACCCTTATTTATGGCAATTGTACCCTTAATTTGCTCAAATGAACCTGTTTTAAGAGGATTAACCAACTCAATTATACTATTTACTGAAAGCCCGGTAACGCCGCTCTTTATTAAATTTCCGGCTCTTAACAGATATTCAAGCGAACCTAATTTAGGCATTTTTCCGTCTTTTACTTGAAATACGATGCGTCCATCTAATGTTTTTAGACAATCCATTTGAGTATTACCGTTGCAACCAAGGTTAATCTGCCCGTTTAAGTCACCAAAAATCTGACCATCTAATTCGAACAACGATTTTGCTAATTCATTAGCATCAACATTTACAACATTCAAATCAAAAGCCGAAGTTTTAGAGTTAATATTATGACTAACATAGCCATCCATTTGTCCTTTTGCCAAGTTGAATTTAAATCTGTCAACTTTTAAAATTCCGTTATTTAATGAAACATCAGCTGACAAAGATTTTGCAGAAGTATCTTTTACAAAAACTTCTTCTGCAATAATATTTAAATTTTTTATATGTAAATCTTTTATATCAAACGGATTTTTTAAAAATTCGACAGTAGATGATATCGGAGCTACAATTGAACTTTCATTAATTGCATTATATAGAGTATTTATATTTAATTTACCTGCATCTAATTTTGCCCTATTTATAACATAAGGAGTTTTAAATCTGTTTAGTGCATCAATATTTAGGATAAAATCATTATCAAATGCACTACCGTTAATTGCTGCAATTATATTATTTTGCAAAAACTTTAATGATATTTTTTTTACAGAAGCGTCCAAAAAAGGAATATCAACTTCAGATACACCAAAATCACCCCTTATTTCAGGCTCTGAAGTAGAACCGTTTAAAATTAAATTAGAAGTAAAGACTCCTTTTTTAATAAATGGTTTTTTAAACATAACATTAAATAATTTTACGTCAGTTGGAGCAAAAGTCTTAATTTTAAAATTATTAAAAAAAGTTTTACTATTTTGGCTTATTAACTGACCGCTTGCTGTTAGCTGCCTTAATATTGCACCGCTTGACAGTTTCTTTTCGTATATAAAATTTTTAACAGTTATTCTATTAGGCTCTAACAAAGAGTCAAAATTAAAAAATAAAGGACTCTCTTCGCTGCTGACGCTTCCACCCATATAATAAAGACTAGAATGTTTATCAAAATTAAGATTTGATTTAATATTTAATCTGTCTAAGCTTCCCCAAATCAGTGCAGAAAACGTTACTTTACCTTTTATTTTGACAGGATATAAAACTTTTGAATTATATGCAAAATCTATAAACTTTTGATTTGGTTTTGTATAAATTGAAATATCCATATATGGTTTTTCAAAAATATTAGTTACTTTTCCACCTAATAAAGTTGGCATTGTTCCAATATTACCGCTTATTCTGTTTAAGCTTAATGAGCTATTTTTAATAGAAATTTTACCGCTATTAAGCTTTATAGGCATTTTTAAAGGAACATAAATTAAATTTAAATTTTTAAAAATACAATGCCCGTCAAGCTTAAGACCATCAGCATTAATTTTTTCAACAGAACCGCTATATTTTCCTGATAAATCAATAAAAGATGCCTCTGAAGCAGATATTGAATCCAACTTGATAAATTTAGAAGGAAAAACTCTCAACAAATCTGCTAATCTGGTTTTTTGAGTGTTAAATGAAATCTTCGCATTATTATCTTTAATTTCTCCATTGATAACCATTTTTGATTCACCAATAACAGACGCTAAATCTAATATCAATTTATAATCATCAAATTTAATTAATCCATTGATGTTTTGAAGATATGATAAAGTATTTTTAATTCTTGTTTTTACAGATTTTAAAACCAATTCACCCTTTGCATGAACGTTTTTACCAAAATTTAATTCATTAATATCAAGCAAATGACCAAATATATTCAATTTTAAATCAGCAGTACCATCCGCATTTTGAAACATTTCGGCGTTTTTTGAAATTGGTTCTAACATTGATGAAGTTTTTAAAACATTTAACAAATAACCGGCATTTTGATTTGAAAAGTCCGCATTAAAATTAAACTCACCAAATAAATTGCAAGTTCCGCTGATTTTAACAGGCTTACCGTTGACCAAACCACTTTCAAGAACAAATTTTGTATTTGTATCATCAAATGTTAAAGTTGAGTCCGCATTTGTTAATATTAGATTTTTTATTTCATCGAAATAAGTTGTTGCAGATTTAGTTTTAAACCATCCGAAAGTATGCGCATCTTTCTTAGTACCCTTAACGATTAAATCTATACTTCCAAAGCCGGAAAAACCCATAATTGGAACAGGACCAAGCAAGAAGTCAAACGCTTTATGAACCGGCATAAGAATACGTTCAGCTTCAGATAAGTCAACTAAATTTGAACTTGTAATATGTAAATCAGCATAATTATCGCCATAAGCATCAATTAAACCTTCAACTTTAACGAATTGAGCCAAGTCTGTTGGAACATCAACAAGCAATTGCAACTTTTTACCAATATATTTTATTTTAATATCGGCATTTTTAGGCGCTTTATAAATAGGACGAGTGACATAAGCATTTGTAACATTAATATCACCATATAACAAAGGTGTTATAAAATTATCTGTTATTTTTAAATTAACATTAACATCAGCAAAAAATCCGGCATTTTTTATTACTGTAACATAGATTTTTGCTAATTTATCAAACCTGTTGCAATACGGCATAATCTCCAACAAATCTTCAGCCCGAGCATTGTTGATTTTTAGAAGCAAATTTGGAACAGGTCTATTGGCAGACACTTTATTAATTGTCCCTGATAAATTAATTTTAAATTTTGAAGTTTTTACGTTAATATAAGGAATGTTTAAAGTATCACCTTTTAGCAAATAATTTGCACTGTAAGCAATTTTGCGAGGGTAATAATAATCCTTTTCAAATAGCTTCGTTTTAATAAAAAAATTGTCTATTAGGATATCCGATACATATAATTTTTGCCCAAAAATTTCATTATTTGAATGTATATCAATATTCACAACACCTGAAATATCAGAAACTTCGCCTTTTGTAAAATAGCTAATATAATTCGCAAAAGCAGCAATATTTAAATTTGCAGCTGAAACAGATAACTCAGGAGGGTAATCATCCATGTGAGAATTAAAAGGTAGTTTTGTGTCAATATTAACAAGGACTGAAGATTTTTTTTCTTTATTTGAAATATCAAAATTTGTAGAGGCTTTTAAATATTTATTTTTATTAAATCTATCAATATTAAAGTATTTTCCTTCTATAAAAATTTTTTCATTCTTAATTTTATCAGTCAAATTTATGTTAAATCTATCAACATAAACTTTTGAATCATTTAAATCAAATATAACATCAGACATCTTAATAAGCTTATATTGCCCTAATGCAACATTTAACCTATCATCACAAAAAACATCTGCATAAATATTTTTTGAACTAAAGTATCTAACATTTAGTCTATTAAAAATCAATGGAATTAAAGATACTTTTACAACAGGCTTGTTAATAAATAACGCTCTTGTTGCATCGTCATTTAAAATTTCGAAAGAATCAGCATTAACCCACACTGAAGGTAGATAACCCATTTTAAAAATCGGATTTTTTAATTTTACATTAAATCCGTACTCTTGCTTTATATATCGGGAAATAACAGGACTTGTATCTTCTAAATTCAACAAACGTGGTATAGCTAAATAATAAAATCCGTAAGCTAACACGACACACAATATTGACAATAATACCTTTAGTCTTATCCCCATATTACAATTATACTAAAAAAAAGCTCTTTAAACATGCTAAATTCGATTATTTAAAAACTTAGCCACACCGACACCCATTGAAAAACAACTCGGTATAATCCTTAATGCAGCCTGAGCATAAAAATCCGCTGATATACAACGACCGACAACAAACAAATTGTCTATATCATTTGCCATCAAAGCCTCAACCGGAAGCTGATACTCAACAATAGATTTATCCAATATTGACTTGTCCTTTTTGTCAGAATGAACATCAACAGGATAGTTTGAAATCAAAACAGGATTTTTAAACTTTTTTCCTGATTTAAGATTTTCAATTGTGTAAACATATTTTCCTCTTATCCTCCTGCTGACTCTTATTCCCAATACATCTGCTATATTAGATATATAAGCCGACTCGAAACCCCTAAAATATTTTTTACAAAAATTGGAAATTCTTAATATTGAAGCACGCCCTTTTTGCACGGCTTGCGAATAATCAGACAAATCAAGAGGATTTATTAACCTGTCAAAATAAACTCTTGGACAATTAAAAGCAATAGTTGTATTCATTCCCGGCACTGTAAAAATTTGAAAATAATTTCTATCTTCGTCTTCAATAATACCGTCTTCAACACCCTTGTCAAACAATGGTTTAAGCGCCCAATTTTTATCATTATCCCAAGTATAAGCAGTCGATAAATGTAACTGATTATCAATATCTGCTACAGTTGTAACATTTCTATCTTTGTCGAACTCTTTAAGCCAATCAGAAAAGGCCCTCAAATCTACACCGCTCATTAAAAACCTCAAAGTTGTAGGTTGAAGTTCATTTTCCGTGTTTATAAATTCACAGTTCGATAAAACTCCAACATCACAATTTCCTGTTGCATCTACAATATATTTCGTTTCGATAGATAGTGATAACATTTTATTATTCTGACATATATTATCAATACCTATCGAAACGATATTTTTATTAACAATATTTACACTTTTTATTAATGTATTAAAATACACATGCACATTAGCAGCTTTCATCATTTCATCAAGCACAATTTTAGCAATTTCAGGGTTAAACCATCCAGAATTGCCATCAGAATATGTTATTGCAGCATTGTATTTTTTCATATTTTTAATAAAATCATCTTTAAATTCGTTGTTTATTGAATTATCAGATGTTTTCATCATAGGTGTAACCAAAGCAGCAGTCATTGATCCGCCAAGATAAGATTGTTTTTCAATAATTAAGACTTTTTTACCGAATTTTCCAAGCATGTATGCAGCTGCACATCCGGCAGTACCTCCTCCGACTACAATTACATCATATTTCATTTTTATCTCCTTTAAAGTTTTTTATATATTTTGTTGAGGACATCAAATTACTATTTAATAGTTCCTTTTTTCTATTTTCTAAGATTTCTTTATTATTTAATAATAAATTTTCGTCCCTATACATAATACCTGATTTTGTATCTAAAAGCCCCAATTCGTATTTTGAGAGATTGGGATTAACAATTTTAGATTGCTTAGCAGCAATCAATCCTGTATATCTTTCTTCACTTTTGTTATAAATTTTTTCTATAAAAAAATTATTTTTTAAAAAAGCATTTCTTACAGCAGAAGAATTTGTATAAGTTAAAATTTTTCCATTTTCAGATAAATTTTTATATAGAAGTTTTATAAAATCATAAGTCCAAAGAGAAGGACACTTAGAAGGTGAAAAAGCATCCAAAAATATAAAATCATATTCTAAATTTGATTTTGACAAAAACTGTCTTGCATCTTCAATAATATAGTTAATTGAAATTTCGTTATTTTCTAATACTTTTAGTGTATTTTTATAACTATTTGATATATAGCTATAATATATATTATGTAAGAAGGAGCATTTAATCTTATTTGAATACAAATTACTATGCTTTCTAAAATAAAAGCCTAAAAAAGCCTTCATTTTGCTGTCAATAAATTTTGAATATTTTTTGTCATTTAAAATTTCCGATAGCTCATCATCGACATATTCAGAAGCAAAATTATTTATCAAAAAACTCAAAATTAGCATATTTACTTCAGATAATAAATCAAAATGCTCACTTGGGTAAAAATCATCTTTTAAATATTTATCAATCTTATCTATCCCGCTTAATCTTTTATTTATTTTAATATCACCCGCAACTTTAAAAAATGGTGACATCTTCACTAAATTTTTATTTGTGTCAACAGCGTCAATATAAACTTTAAATTTTTGTTTTTTAATTAAATTATTTTTTATATTACTTTTTCGAAAGTATTTCTTAAAAATTTTATTGTTATATAACGAATTGATACATTTATCCAATAAAATATTATCGTTATCTATCGAATAGATATTTTTATTTGCAATAACATTATCACTATCTATCGAATTGATATGTTTTTCTTCATTTAAGTATTTTTTTAATAAATTATTTAAAAATACTTTCGTGTTATATCCTATTCCGTAACATAAATCTAAGATTTTTATTTCATTATTTTCATCAAAAAATGCATCAAAATTAGCAGGAATAATAAATTTATCATAAGCTTCAGTTAATGCACCATATACCGAATGGTATATATCATCTTCTTTTTTATTATATAATCCCACAGAGCCGTCTTTTGTGAAAAAGGGAACAACATTATCCATAAAGCTATTATATAGCATATCTATATATTTAAAAAATTTTTAAAATATATTTACATGTGTCTTGATTGAGGATTGATAAGCATTTTTGCCAAATTATCAGCTCCTTCAAAATTTCTCAAAGAAAGCAGATTCATAGCTGATGATTTATCATAATCTACAAAACGGTGTTCCACCTCAATTTTGCCATTATCAATATCAGCAACAACATAACATGCCTGAGGATTATCTGTAAACGGCCGTCCAACACTTCCATCGTTTATAACTGTTACTTTCGATTTTGTTTGATAACCGCAAGGGATATGTGTGTGACCACAAAAAACTATATCTGCATCAACATCAGTAAATATATCTTCTATAACATCTGAATCCATGTTTGGATATATATTTTCATTATTTTTACGAGGCGAGCCATGAACTAAAAGGATTTTTAACCCTTCTACTTCTATGCATTTATTTTTAGGCAGCATTTTTAAATATTTTTTGTTTTCATCAGATATTTCATTAACATCGCATTCTAAGGCATTTGCCATAATTGGTGCAGTTGCTTTGACAGTTTCATAAACATTTTGCGTATAATATGCTATCATTTCATCTGTATTACCTTGAATAACAGTCCAATCTTGAGTTCTAACAAAATCAATTGTTTTATTTGGTTCAGGACCTGCCATTGCCAAATCACCTAAACATAATACTCTTTGTATATTATACTTTTTCATATCCTCAAGAACAGCCCTAAGTGCAAACATATTACCGTGAATATCAGACAAAACCGCAAATTTCATATATACCTCATAAAATATTTTAGTGCTATTATTATTTTATGATAAAAAGACGAAAAACAAAACAAATTCAAATTGGTAATGTAAAAATTGGCGGGGATGCTCCCATATCTGTACAATCAATGTGTAACACAGATACAAGAGATGTAAAACAAACTTTAAATCAAATTAAAGAACTTGCTGATGCGGGTTGTGAAATAATAAGACTTGCTTTACTTAATAAAGATGCAGCAGAAGCTCTAAAAGAAATAACAAAAAAATCTCCTATACCTGTTGTTGCAGACATTCATTTTGATTACAGATTAGCAATACAAGCAATAAACAACGGTATTTCTGCGCTTAGACTCAACCCTGGAAATATAGGAAAACGCGAAAATGTAGAAAAAGTTGTTGCACTTGCAAAACAACAAAATATTCCAATTAGAATCGGAATTAATGCAGGTTCTTTAGAAAAAAATCTTAAAAATTTAGATATTCCGCTTGCTGAAAAATTGGTAAAAAGCGCAGAAGGACACATTAAAATTTTAGAAGATATGGATTTTGATTTAATCAAAGTATCATTAAAATCATCTGATGTTCTTACAACTATCGAGTCGTACAAATTATTTTCAGAAAAATATGATTATCCACTTCATGTTGGTCTTACTGAAGCAGGAACACTAAAAGGCGGATTAGTTAAATCTTCAGTTGGAATAGGAAGTTTGTTATCGCTAGGAATTGGTGATACAATCAGAGTTTCTTTAACTGAAAATCCAATAGAAGAAGTTTTTGCAGGATTTGAAATACTTAAAGCCTTAAATCTAAGAAAACACGGAGTTAATTTTATATCTTGTCCGACTTGTGGCAGAACACAAATAAAACTTATTGATTTAGCAAAACAAGTAGAAAATCGTTTTAAGAACCTAAATGCAAATATTACAATTGCAACAATGGGATGTGCTGTAAACGGACCTGGTGAAGCATCAAGTGCTGATTTTGGTATCGCCGGAGGCATTAATGAAGGATATATTTTTAAAAAAGGCGAAATTATTGCACGAGTTCCTGAAGATAAGTTACTTGATGAACTTGAAAAACAAATAAAAATATCTTTAAATATGTAAATTATTTTTAAATGAGTGGAATTTTCTTATAATTTCGTATAATATATCATTACGGAGGTATTCATGAAAATAAGACACTTTATATTTTTGGTTATATTACTGTTATTTCCGATTACTGCTCAGGCTTATGTTACCACTGATGAATTAACATCACCGGAAGCACTTATAAATTACAATTATTCTTCTGTTACAGCTGACCATGTTCAACAAGTAAAAGCTGAAAATTCAAATAGAGAATATAAATCCGAACGCTCATCAAGAAAACCTTGGTGGCGTAAGGTATGGGAATATATAGATTTTAGCACTGATGATGGTCACTTATTACAGCATGACATTCACCCTGGCTATACTTGGAAAGATTGGTAATTAACCGTTTCTATAAATTATATGCTACAAATTTACATAGTTCAATAAGCATTGCAGGCATGATGCCAATTATAACAGTAATTAATGCACATACATACAATGTTACACTTGGTGATGAAGTTCTGTTCGGTAAAATTTCATTAATGTTTTTATTTTCTTTTTCAAACATAGTTTTGACTATTTTCGTATAATAATAACAAGCAATAACCATTGTAATAACAAGAGCAATTAACAATGGCATAAATACAACACCAGAACGAACGATAGCTGAAAGCAAGTATAGTTTAGCAATAAATCCAGAAGTAATTGGAAATCCGGCTAACCCAAATAAACAAATGGCAAAGGCAAGTGTAAAAATTGGATTTGAATATGCAAGCCCTCTTAGCGACTGTAAGCTAAGCGCATAATTTGAATTTTCCAAAACAATTATAGCAGCAAAAATACCTAAATTCATAAAAATATATGTTGTAAGATAAAACAAGACTGTTGATAAATTATAAACTGACATCAAAGATAACGCAAAAAGCATATAAGAAGCATTCGCACTTGAGCTGCAAGCAAATATTCTCAATATACTCTTTTGTCTAATAGCCAAACTATTTGCCCAAAATGCAGTTACAACCGCAAGACATATTAAAATCACCGGTAACTCAAAAGAATTACCCATAATAAAACACAATAATCTTGCTAATATCGCCAGTACAGCAATTTTTGGCACAGTAGCAATAAAGGCAGCTACCGAAGTCGCACTACCTTCATAAACATCAAGAACCCAGTTTGCAAAAGGTAATATTGCCAATTTGAATAACAAGCCTAAAGAAATAAATATTATTGCAAACGAATATAATAATGTTGGCTCATTTTGCATAAAATAATCATTTATAGCATTAAAATTAAAACTGGAAGTTATACCATATAAATAAGACACTCCAAAAAGATATATTGCCGTTGAAAATGAGTTTGTTACAATATATTTAAACGAAGACTCTTTTGAATTGTATCCTTTTTTATAAGCAATAAGAAAATAAATAGAAAAGCTTAAAAACTCAAGCGAAACCGTAAGCATCAGAAAATCATTTGAAGAAACAACAAATAAGGACGACAATACAGCTGAAATCAACAATAAATAAAATTGAAATGTTTTATGATTTCTTTTCGTAACATTTTTTTTAGATAATAGAATAATAATAAATGAAGAAATTAAAATTAACGCTTTTATAAACACTGTGAAAGTGTCTGAGATAATAGCCTCACTAAATGAATAATAAACAGGTTCTAATTGTAGAAATTTTAAAGACACTAAGGCTGCAGATACACCAAAAAGAGCAATCCACTTAGAAATTTTATGGTATTTTACGTTATAAAACATTGAAAAAATTGCCAAAACAAACACAGTTAATAGCAAACATACTTCAGAAAGTAAAGAATTAAAAATATCTGTTATAAATCCCATAATTAACCTCCAAAAGTTCCCGTAATCATTTGCACAGAAGGCACGAGAATATCAATTATACACATAGGTATAATACCCAAAATAATTGTTAAAACTGATAAAGTGAACAAAATAAGAAATTCATGAACAGCAATATCATTTAACATTCTGCACTGCTCCGGTAAATTACCGTAAAACACGCTATGTACAAGTTTTAATGTGTAAATTGCAGAAAGAACAAGCACGAGTATAGAAGATAAAGAAATTATCTGTATTAAATAGCTGTTCAAAAAAGAAGAAACGAAAGCACCAAAAAATACCAAAAATTCCCCAGCAAAAGAAATTAATAAAGGTGTACCTATACTTCCTAATGTAAGGATTACAGCAAAAGTTGATAAATTTGGCATTACTGATGCTAAACCTCCCAATTGAATAATTTGCCTTGTTCCTGTCTTGCTATACACAACACCAACAATAAAAAATAATCCCGCAGAAATAATTCCGTGAGCTATCATTAAAAAAATTGATCCACAAATTCCAAGTGAATTTGCAGAGCAAAATCCAAGCAAAACAAGACCCATTACAGAAATACTCGAATAAGCAACTATTTTCTTTATATCTGTTTGCCCGTAAGCAAGCACAGCTGCATAAACAATATTAACAAATGCAAATACAGCTAAATATGGACATAATATCAAAAATGCATCAGGCAGCATTTGAATATTAAATCTTATAATACCATACGCCCCCATTTTTAAGAGTATTCCCGCCAATAACATACTTACAGGGGTTGGGGCATCAACATGCGCACTTGGAAGCCACGAATGAAAAGGCACAATTGGCAATTTAACAGCAAAACCAAGTATTACCAAGATTGAAGCAATTACTTGCAAATAAATAGGTGCAGCTTCATAATTGAAAGTTATATTATATATATCAGCAGTCAGCTCTGACACCGCAATAAAATTAAAGTTATAAAGCATCAAAAAACCGCATAACATAAATAAACTACCTATAAATGTATATAATAAAAATTTCATTGCAGATTTTTTTGCTAATCCGCTGCCCCACAAAGAAATTAAGAAATACATCGGAACAAGTTCCAACTCCCAAAATAAAAAGAATTCAAACATATCTCTTGAGCAAAAAACACCTAGTACAGATGTTTCAAGAATGAATATGAGAGCATAATAAAGACTATGCTTCGTCTTTATAACACCTTTACTTGCAACACACACAAGTAAAAATAATAAAGATGTTAAAATTACCATTAGTAACGAAATACTATCAACAGACATCGAAAGCGACACACCCAATGTTCCAAGCCACTTTTGTCCAAAAAACGTAATTTCCGTAATATAATTATCAGTTGAAGTATTATCAAAAAACAGTAAAAAAGAAATTGAATATAAGAAATGCAAACTTGCAAATATTTTTGCAAAACGCCTTATCAATACTGATTTACCAGAAAAAATAGGCAACAACAGTAACATTGAAAAAATTAACGGTGAAAAAACTAATATTCTTAAATCCATCATTGCACCTCTGAAAAATATATAATAAGACTATATACGAACATAACTCCTCCAAACCCCATGATTAAAACAATCATCGAATATGCAAGATATGATTGCACATTGCCGGTTTGCATTTTTGAAAATAACCAAGCAAATAATCTAATCGCAAAAGATGATGAAAATACTATTCCATCAAATAAAAATTGCTCAGCCTTATTAGCAAGCTCAAAAATTTTATTATAGATAAAAACTACTTTACTATTAATATACTCTGAACAAAAACCGGAATAAGAGCATTGATACATTATTGGTAATTTTTTAATTTTTGCTCTAAATTTATAACAAAAATATGAAGATGCGATTGCAATAGCGCCAATAATATAATTAATAACAACAAGCAAATTATTTTCCGATTTAGGAAAAACAAACCATAATAATACAACAAATATTAATAAGACAATTGGAACATAAATAAGGCCTTTGTCTAAAATTTGATTCTTAAATATATCAGATACTTCACCCTCAAATATATAAAAGTACATTCTGAATAAATAGTATATTGTCATAAAAGAAATTAAAATAAACAAAATAGCATAAATAATATGATTATTTTCAATTAAAGAAGAAAATATAATCTCTTTTGAAGAAAATCCTGAAAATAACATTCCGGATAAAGACAAAATACCCATTAAAAATGTAAATGCAAGTAACGGACTTCTTTTTCTTAAGCCTCCAGCAACAGTAATATCTCTATTAGAACACATTAGACTGATAATTGCTCCTGCAAGCAAAAATAGCAATGCTTTAGCAAATGCATGAGAAGTTAAATGAAATAAACCAACAGTTGCAGAGCAGCTCCCAACAGCTAAAAACATCAGTCCTAATTGAGCATTTGTAGAGTAAGCAAGAATTTTTTTTATGTCAGTCTGCGTCATTGCTGAATAAGAACAAATTAATGCAGTAAACAATCCAACAACTGATATTACAGTTAAAACAATATTATTTAATGAATATAACGGATATAACCTAATAAGCAAAAATACACCGGCAGCAACCATTGTAGCAGAGTGAATTAAAGCGCTTACAGGAGTTGGACCTTTCATCGCATCAATTAACCACGTATGCAAAGGAAACTGAGCAGACTTTGCAATTGAACCCATTAACAGTAATATACAAGCTAAAATAAATATTCCATCTGATGTACATCCATATATTTGTGCCGATATATATGACATTTCAGAAAATGGAAGTGCAACAGAAGAAATATTGCCTAAATTTGTTAAAATAATATAAGATGATAATATTATACCTGCCAGAAATGCAAAATCACCTATTCTGTTTATTATAAATGCCCTCTTTGCAGCAGATGACACATCTTCATTTTTATACCAAAATCCTATTAATAAATAACTTGCGACTCCAACAATTTCCCAAAATACGTACATTTGAAATAAACTTTGACTTAAAATAAGACCAAACATACCAAAATTGAACAAATTTATCAGCGCAAAAAATCTTAGATAACTTTTGTCATTTTTCATATAGAAACAAGAATAAATCTGAACAACAAGAGAAATAATTACTGCCAAAAGTAAAAACCAAGTGGCAACACCATCGATATAAGTGCCAAATGTAAAATTAAAATTTGATATAGTCAAAAAAGGAAAACTCTTTTCGTAAATAAAACCTTTTTCAATCAAAGTCTTGACAAATACTCCGATTGATAGCACCAAACAATAAAATAGTGCTAATAAGGATATTATATTTACAATTTTTCTTGACTTTATAACAGCAAATAATTTTCCCGCAAAAAGTATTAATGATACCCAGAAAGGAACAAATATAACACTATATATATTTTCAACAAAAAAATTCATTATCCTTTTAACTCCGTATAATTTTCAATGTTAATACTTTTCTTTTCTCTGAACATAAGATAAAAAATTACAAGTGCAACAGCAATCTCTACCGCTCCGACAGAAGTGTAAAATAAAGAAAAAACAAAACCCTTTAATGTACTGCTATCACAATAAGCCGAAAAAGCAATAAAGTTAACATTAACAGCCGTTAACATAAATTCCAAGCATATTAAAATTTTGATAACATGCTTTGATACAATAGCACCAAACATACCTATCAGAAATAAAACAAGTGAAAAAATTAAATAATGATATAGAGAAATATTAAATAAATTATTAACCACGTCTTTGCTCCTTAATTATATTTAACACTGATAAACCGACAATTACAGTTAAAATCATAATTCCAAACAAAAATAGAGCTAACCTGTAATTTACATATAATGTATTTGAAATGGAGTAAATAGAATCCAAACCTGCTGCGTCAATTTTATTTTTAGCAAAGAAAACAACAACAGAACTATTCAAATGAACAGCATATTTTATTGAATACCATATAATCATTAAAAATAAAGCTAATGAAATTATCCCAGTGAAAAATCTGGCAGTGAATGATAAATATACTGTTTTAGCCTCACTTCTGGAAGTAAACATAATTGCAAACAAAAGTATAACAGGTACGGCAACACCATAAACAGCAATCTGAACAACAGCATTATAATCAGCACCTAATGAAAAGAAAATTCCTGCTGTGCAAAAAAATGCAATTACCGCAAAAATTATTGAATAAATAACTTTTTTAGCAAAAACTGTCAAAATAGAAAATATTAATACTAATAATCCAAATCCATAAAAAGATATGCTTTTTATAATTTCAGCTTCACTCATAATTATTATCCTTGCTATTTTTTTCTATAATTAATAAACTCTTACTGGCTACGGCTGTTTCGTAATTTTTTGACATTATAATTGCATTTTTTGGACAATTATAAGCACAATTTCCGCAAATAATACACTTTGACAGATTAAGTCCAAATTTTACATTATCAACACCTTTTTCAATACGAACTGCATTGGCCGGACAAACCTTTTCACAAATTTTGCAAGCAATGCACTTTTCAGCATACCAATCGGGGACACCTCTAAAATTTTCAGGTAAATCCTGCTTTACCTCAGGGTATTCCTGCGTAATACGCTTTTTAAAAGAATGCTTAAATACGGTAAAGTGTCCTTCAATAATTGCTTTTAACTTATTCAAAAACATCACAACACACCACCTTCAATAAAATATTTGAAAATAATTATAACAATAAAGTTTATCATTGACAAAGGCAGCAATAAATACCAAGAAAGTTTCATTAGTGACTGCGTTCCAAGACGTGGTAATGTAGCTCTAACAAGCATAAATAAAAATACTAAAATAAAAGTCTTTATCATTAACCAAAAAAATTGCTCAAAATAAATAAAAACAGGTAAAAATTGATTATCACTAAAAAATATTTCCGAAATATATTTTCCTGTAATCGGCAAATACCCGCCCCAAAAAAGCGTTGCCAAAAAAGCAGCCATAATAAACATTAATGCATATTCTGCAAGAAAGAAAAGCGCAAATCTCATTCCTGAATATTCAGTATTGTACCCTGCAACTAACTCACTTTCAGCCTCCGGTAAATCAAATGGACATCTGTTTAATTCAGCAAGCATACATATAAAAATTATTATAAAACCAACAATACAAGGAAAAACATGCCAGCACAAAATTGCCCCTTCACCCAACTGAGAATACACAATATCTTTTAAGTTCATTGAAGAAGATAAGGCAACAATAGAAAGTAGAACAAACATAATAGGTAATTCATAACTAATAATTTGAGCACCTGACCTCATAGCACCAATTAAAGAATATTTACTGTTGCTTGCATAACCTGATAAAATTATACCAATAACAGGAAGAGCAGCAATAGAAATATAAAGCAGCACGCTTACTGAAAAATTCATAAATACAAATTCTGAAGAATAAGGTATAATACCCCATAACATCATAACAGGCACAAAAACGACAATTGGAGCAATATTAAAAAGAAATTTGTCTGAACCCAAAATATCAATATTTTGTTTGCAGAGCAATTTAATAGCATCAGCAATGGTTTGAAACATTCCCCAAGGCCCAACCCTATTAGGACCTTTTCTTTGAGTAAATAAAGCCAAAACCTTTCTTTCCAACAATACAAGAACCAAAACAACAAAAATAATCATTGCTGCTACTATGCAAAATGGAATAAAAGGAAAAGTAATATCGCCAAAAATCTTTGGTATATTATGGTTTAGCAAAAATTGAATATATAGAAAATATAAATAATTCATTATCTGTCAACCTCCGGCATAATAACATCCAAAGAACCAAAAACTGCAATTAAATCATTGTAATTAAGTCCCTTAACAAGTTCAGGTAGAACTTGAACAGAATAATAAGAGCCTGTTCTCCATTTAACACGATAAGGTTTTGGAGAACCATCAGATTTAATATAACAATTCAATAATCCTCTTGAAGATTCTACATAAGATGTATATTCTCCTTCAGGAATTTTTAAATTAAGGCTATTAATTTTTGTTAAATAATTATCACTATTATTTTTTAAATACAAAACAGCCTGTTTTACAATATCTAATGAAGTTTTCATCTCTTGTATTCTAACTAAATAACGGGCGTATGAATCACATCTGTTACTTTCGGATATAACAAAATCTACATCACCATAAACAGAATATGGCATAACTTTTCTATAATCAACTTCAACACCGCTTGCACGCAAGTTAGGACCTGTAACAGAAAATTGTAAAGCCGTTTGAGGCTTTAAAATACCTTTATTAAGTGTTCGGTCAAGAAAAATCGGATTTTCAGTTATAATTTTTTCATAATCCGAAATTGATTTTGGTAAATTAGCTATAAAAGATGAAACTTTGCACAACCAATCATCTGAAACATCATGTCTTACACCGCCAAAAACAAAATAATTATACATCATTCTTTGACCTGTAAGTTCCTCAAATAAAGATAATATAACTTCTCTATCTCTAAAGCAATAAAATAAAGGAGAAGATGCACCTAAATCAAGCATAAAAGTACCTAGCCAAAGCAAATGAGAGGCAATTCTATTAAGTTCCATACATAACATTCTAATGTATTCTGCACGCTTTGGAACTTCTACAAAAAGTAATTTTTCAACTGCATTGCAATACGCATAGGATGTAAAAAAACTACCCAAATAATCTACTCTATCAACCATAGGCAAATATTGTAAATATGAACGATTTTCAGCTAACTTTTCCATACCTCTATGCAAATACCCCACAACCGGCTCAACCGAAAGAATTTTTTCTCCGTCAAGTTCAGTTATTAGTCTTAATACTCCATGTGTAGATGGATGTTGAGGTCCGACATTTAATTTTATAATTTTATTCATTCCAAGCTAACCTCATATCCTCATTTTTATATGACTTCAACAATGGATGTCCTATCCAGCTTTCAGGCATAAATAATCTTTTAATCTTATTATTACCCTCAAAATTTATACCAAACATGTCATAAATTTCACATTCGTCAAAATAAGCAGATTTAAAAACCTCCACAACACTTTGCGCCAAATTATTTTCAATTATTTTTGAAACATTTAATATAATATTATTAGATGTTGAATATAACTGGTATATTAGCTCTATACCTGAAATCATATCAACAGCAACAATTGAAGTAAGCATGTTGAAGTTATATTCAGGTGTATTTTTCAAAAATTCCAACAATCTAATAATATCGCAATTGCAAATAATTTTTGTTTCATTTACTTCAATATTAAATTTTTCAGATATTACAGAAACATCAATCATTGCCATTTACTCCCCAATAAGTAACTTGAATATCATTATCAATGACAAGTATATCTTCTCTTTCTTTTAATCGAGAACAGTGAGCCGAAACAAACTTATCTCTATCTAAAAAAGATTCTTTACGAATATTTTTTTGCAGTTTCATTATAGCATCAAGCAGGGCTTCCGGTTTTGGCGGGCACATAGGAAGATAAATATCAACAGGAATAATTTTATCTATACCCTTTACAACAGAATACGAATCATCAGCAAACATACCTCCACCACAAGCACAAGCACCCATTGCGATAACATATTTAGGTTCAGGCATTTGTTTGTATAATTTTAATAATGCCGGCGCCATTTTATGAGTAATAGTTCCTGCACAAATAAGCAAATCCGCTTGTCTTGGAGAAGCTCTAAATACTTCAGAACCAAATCTGGCAATATCAAAATTAGAGGCACTTGTTTGCATCATTTCAATTCCACAACAGGAAGTTGCAAAAGTAAAAGGCCACAACGAATTAGACCGTCCCCAATTTAGTATAAAGTCAATACTGGAAACAATTATATTCATCAGTTCCACCTCAAAATATTCTTTTTAATTGCAAAAAACAATGCAAAAAGAAATATAAGAACAAATACAACTATTTCAAATAAAACGAATAAATCCATATTACAAAAATAAACAGCAAACGGAAATAAAAAGATGGTTTCCACATCAAAAATCAAAAACAAAAAGGCAAAATTTAAAAATTTTACATCAAACTGAATTTTTGCACCGGAAAATGTTTTCATGCCACACTCATAAGAAGTTCTATCAATTTCGTCAGATTTGTAGCTAACAACAAAGGCCGCCACAATAGATGCAACAGCAAATGTTGTAGATAATATTAAAAAAACTAACAAAAAAAATAATTCGTTCAAAATATTACTCCGTGTTAAGTATTATGATAACTGAAATTTTATTGATATAATAGTAGATGTTGTGAATTATTAAGTTAAATTTATTCTATGAAAAATATTAAAATTTTATCAATAATCTTCTGTACAATTTTATTTATTAATTCCGCTGCTGCTCTTGAAGGAACAGTCGAATATAATAGTGTAAATATTGACTATTCTATACTTAGCGCAAAAAAATATGCTCAACTTGGCGATGATTTTTTAAAAACAGCAGAAGAAAGTAAAAGAAATACTGAAGAAAGACAAAAATTTTTCTATGGAGAAGCTTTAGGCTCATATATTACTGCGACAGAGATATATCCGGAATACATAGATTTATATGGAAAAATAGGATATATATACGGTAAACTAAAAAAATACGGACTTGCAAAAGCTTACCTGAATAAAGGTTTAAGCTTAAATAATAAAAATCCTATTGTAAATTATAATTATGGACTGGTATCTTATGAAATGGAAAACTATAACGACGCTCTAAAGTATTACAAAGCAGCAGAAAGATATAATTACTTTAATAAATATGACATCAATTATAAAATAGGAGAAACAAATGAAAAATTGGGTGATTTGTCAAAGGCAAGAGATGCTTATACAAAAGCATTGAAGGCAAAACCAAACGATAAAAAGGCTAAAGAAAAAATACGCTTGATAGATGACTTAAAATATAAAAATTCGCAGTATTATTATAGAAAGAAACCATATTATTATGATTAGGGGTACACAAAATGAGGGGATTAATTAAAAAAATATTTGTTACAATGATGGCATTAGTCGGTGGATTAAGCGCATTTGCTGCGGATAGTCCATACTTTGAATACATACCATCTAACCACGAAAAATTATATTCAAAAAGTACATATAAGTACAATGCACTTGACCCTACAATTAGAAACAATCTTGCAGGAAGCGGATACCCAGGAATGAGAGGTGCAAATCAACTTGTAATTTATACTTCTGCCCACGGAATTTCAACAAATACCAACGAGTTTGGCGCAGAAGCTATTGTAGAGGGAAACACAGTAACGTCATTAAGCGGAGCTGATTCATTAATTCCACCTAAAGGTATTGTAATCAGCGCACATGGAAGAGCAAAAAAATGGCTAAATCAAAATATTCATGTCGGAACAAAAATATATATAGATACTGATTCAAAAACTTTAACAGCATATACAACATCAGAAAGCTATATTTTTGCGGCAAAAGAAAAAATTGAAGAAGCAATAACTATGGTTAACTACTATCAGCACAACTCATATAACTACAATGCAAAGCCAACAAAAGAACTCATATCACAAGCAAAACGTAATTTAAGAAAAGCTCAAAGAAGTTCCTATGCTGCTAAAGAATTTGCATCACTTGCCATGCAAAACGCAAATGACGCTTTGGCAACAGCAATTCCTTATAAAGAAAATGAAATAAAAGGTATTTGGATAAGACCTACAAGCAACACAAGAGAAGGTATTATAACAGCACTTGATAAACTTCAGTCGGCAGGAATAAACAATGTCTTTTTAGAAACATACTTTCACGGTAAAACAATCTTTCCAAGCACAACAATGAAAGAATATGGATTTACCGCGCAAAATGAACTTTTTTCAGACACAGATATTCTTAAAATTTGGATTGAAGAAGCACACAAAAGAAAGATTAAAATAAATATATGGTTTGAAGCCTTCTATTTAGGAAATAAACCTCAAACAGGGACATCTATACTGGCTGTAAAACCTGAGTGGGCAAATGTCAATTTAAGAAATATTGACTCAGAAACAATTGCATATTCTACATCAGAACACAACGGATACTTTTTAGATCCTTCTAATCCGGAAGTTCAAGACTTTCTGACAAAACTTGTAAAAGAAATAATTGAAACCTATAATCCAGACGGATTTAATTTTGACTATTGTCGTTATCCTCAATCAATTGCAGCTCGATATGCAGGATACGCACAATCAAATTGGGGCTATACAAAGTATGCAAGAGAAGAATTCAAAATGATATACGGAGTTGATCCAATTGATATATCATACGGAACAAATTATTGGACAGAATGGGACAATTACAGACGTGATAAAATAACTTTATTTATTTCAAAAGCATCTAAACTATGCCGAGAAAA
Source organism: Cyanobacteria bacterium UBA6984 (assembly GCA_002450015.1). Lineage (GTDB taxonomy): Bacteria > Cyanobacteriota > Vampirovibrionia > Gastranaerophilales > Gastranaerophilaceae > UBA6984. Next base: position 29,252 of record DJYG01000009.1, read on the forward strand.
GAAAATAACAATTACAGCCGTTGTTTTCCCTAACAGAACGATGGCACTTGAAACAAAACAACAAGATTGGTCAACATGGTCAGATAACAATTATGTCGATGCCTTTACACCTTTATATTTGACATGTGATGCCAAGACAATAAAAGTTATGATATTTGATATGTTAAAAGATATGTCACCGAAAACAAAGCTTTATGCCGGTTTATTTGTAACTTTTATGGACGGTTCTTCAGAAGATTTAATCAGACAAATACATGAAACAAGAAAATTAAATCTTGGTGGTATAATTTTATTTGACTATGCTCACCTTCAAGATAAATATATAAAAACTCTGACTAAAAGTGTATTTTCAAATAACAGTTGCTCTATCATACAAGCGAGCTACAAAAGGAAAAAATAATGACAGACGAAAACAAAAATAATAAAAAAAAGTTTTTAGGTATTTTATTTGATTGTTGCGGTGTATATGGTAGAATTTATCAAAATAAGGATGGTACAGCATACACAGGAAGATGCCCAAAGTGTATGCGTCCGATTAGCGTAAAAATCGGAGAAGGTGGCACAGGACAAAGATTTTTTAGAGGACAGTAGAATATAAAGGACAAAAATATGGGAATGGAAAATTTAAGAAAACAAGAAGAACTTATTGACATCTTTTACAACTTAACAAGCATACCATCACCATCACTTCATGAAGAAAAAGTGGTAGAATGGGTTAAAGAATTTTGTAAAAAAGAAAATCTTAATTTTATGACTGATGATTATAATAACGTAATTATCAAACTGCCAGCAACAGATAACTCAAAGCCACTAATGGCATTATCATCACACATGGACGTTGTTGGCGACGATTCGCCTGTAACTCCGATTTTAGATGGAGATTTTATCCACGCTAACAACAGAACACTTGGCGGAGATGATAAATTTGGCATGTCAGCAGCATTGAAACTTCTAAAAGATACCAAAAATTCAGATTTAAAACACGGAGGTTTAGAAGTTGTATTTACACGCGATGAAGAAAATAATATGTCAGGCATAAAAAACTTTAATTTTAATAATCTTAATGCTAAATACGTTATTGTATGTGATGCTGATGAATTTGGAGTTTTACAGGTATCAGGTTCCAGTTACTGCAATGGTCATGTTGAAATTAGCTGTAAAGGTGGCCATTCAGGAATTGAAATAGCAGATAAAACTAAACCTAACGCAGCAAAACTAATGGCAGAATTATGCAATGAAATTCCGCAAGGAGTTTATTACCAAGATGAAACAGGAGTTGTCACATCAATTAATCTTGGAGGTATAAAAGCCGGAGATATAAATGTTACTAATGTTTTAAATCCTTATGCAGAAGCAACATATTCAATAAGAAGCGCTGATTTATCAAAAGAGAACGAATTAATTGATAAAATACAAAAAATTATAGAAAAATTTAATAAAAAGTACGAAGGAATTGCAAAAGCTACAGGAACATTTAAACAAAAAATGCCTGCATTTGAAAAATCTAATGACACTTATATACCTAAAGTTTTTGAAAGTGCTGCAAAAAAGCTTGGCGTTAAATATACAATAAATTCATTCCATGCAGGAGCAGAAACTCATATATACTGTCAACATAAAAACTCTAAAGGTGAAACCTTTATTCCATTCTTAATGGGACTTGCAAATCTTTATAACATGCATTCTGCTGATGAAAAAATTGATTATAAAAGCTTTTTAAAAGGATATGAATTACTTAGAGAATTTTTCTTCGAGTTCAACAAATAGTTCAATAACTTTAGAATGAATATTTTCGATAGAATCGACCGCATTAATAACTTTTATGCGGTCAGGTTCTTTTTGAGCAATTTTTAAATAACCTTGACGAACTCTTTCAAAAAATTCTCTACCTGAAGACTCCATTCTATCTTTTTCTTTCCCAATTCTATTCATTGATGTTTCGACATCAATATCGAATACAAAAGTTAAATCAGGTTTCAAACCGCTTGTTGCAATATTATTAAGCATATCAATTCTGTTAACATCTAACTCTCTGCCATACCCTTGATATGCAAGAGAAGAATCAGTGTGTCTGTCACTTATGACAATTCTACCTTGCTCAATATTACGTCTTACAATAACATCAACATTTTGTGCTCTATCAGCCAAAAACAAAAAAGATTCGCAAACAGGAGAAACTTCTCCATCATAATTTAACAATAAATCTCTAATTTTTTGTCCTAATCCTGCACATCCGGGTTCTCTTGTCAAGACTACTTCATATCCTCTATATTTCAAATAATCAGTTAATAATTTTATTTGAGTAGTTTTGCCGCATCCATCAGCCCCCTCAAACGTTATAAACATACCTTTTTTCATTATAAACTCCTAATAAAAAAAGCGTGGCTATTGCCACGCTTTAATTTTTATAAACAATTAACCAAGGTAATCTTTTACTTCAGCAGGTAATGCCTTAGTATCTAATTTAATACCAGGTCCCATTGTTGTTGACAAGTATGCAGATTTAATATATGTACCTTTTGCTGAAGAAGGTTTTGCCTTAATAATTGCTTCAGCTAATGTAGCATAGTTTTTCATTAAATCATCAACACTGAATTGAACTTTGCCAATTGGACAGTGAATCATACCTTGCTTGTCAGCACGGAATTCAACTTTACCGGCTTTAGCATCTTTAACTGCTTTACCAACTTCAAGAGTAACTGTACCTGTTTTAGGGTTTGGCATTAATCCTTTTGGACCTAA
>DJYG01000035.1 GCA_002450015.1 Cyanobacteria bacterium UBA6984
TATGTTGAAGGATTTTTGAAAAAGCACTATAAGTGAACAGTAATAAGTAAACTGTGACCTGTGAATAGTGACTTTAGCAAGTAGGTTGGGTGAAACCCAACAAAACTTTTAAAACAGTAAAACAAGCTGTCATTCTGAGGCTTTAGCCGAAGAATCCAAGACAGAAAAAAGTAACTGGATACTTCACTAGCGCTCAGTATGACGAAAATGTAAATAAATATAACTTATGATACAAATGAAGGATTATCAGAAACTGCAGATAATAGATCTCTCAGATATAACGTTATTCTTGCAGATGGTAGTACGGTTGCTTTTGTGCCACGTTATAAATCTGTGGATATATTTGTTGATATAGACGGTTCAAATAAAGGTAAAAATTCTTACTGTTCTGATACTTTTAAGTTTAAATTTATGTATAATGAACTAAATGTAGCAAATCCTACAAATTACGGAAGCAACCTTACAACTTATTCACCTTATAAATATCCTCAAGAATGTGCTTATTGGATAATTACACAAGGAAACATGGATTATACAAAAATAGGTGATGATGGCAAATGTCCTGATGGGCAAAAATTAAGTGAAACTCACACAACTTGCAAATAAAAAAGGGCTTAAGCCCTTTTTTTATAGATTTAATAATGCTTTAACTTCTTTACGTTTTATTTTTAAAGTTGTTGTTTTTGGTAATGGCTCTTTATGAACAATTATATTAATTGGTCTTTTATAAGGTGCTAATTGTTGAGATAATGTTTTTACTTCATCTCTAACCAATTTATTTAATTCTTCATCAGATTTTCCGTTCATAAAAGTTTCTTTTGGAACTATAACAGCGGCAATATCTTCAGTACCGTCTTTTTCTCCGCCTGTTCTGGATGAACCCATTACACAAATTTCTGCAAAGTTTTCACTTTTTTCTAAAACAGCCTCAACTTCTTCAGGGAATACTTTTTTACCACCTGAAAGAACAATCATGTTTTTAATTCTGCCTGTAATGTGTATGTGACCATCTTTATCCAAATGTCCTATATCACCTGTATGCAGCCAACCATCAGGTTCAATGGTTTCAGCCGTTAATTCAGGTTGATTATGGTATCCTTTCATAACAGAAGGACCTTTTAATTGAATTTCTCCTGTTTCTTTATCTATTCGACATTCAAAGCTGCTAAAAGGTTTACCTACTGATGAGTAATCATTTCTTTTGTCATAATTTACTGATACAACAGGACTTGTTTCAGATAGTCCGTATCCGGCATAAATTTTAATACCAATTGTTTCAAAGAAATTTGCAACGTTTTTGTCTATTGGAGCTCCACCAGAGATACATCCGCCAAATTTTCCACCAAAATTATCGTGAATTTTCTTAAACATCATTTTTCTTATTTTCATGCAAGGTATTAATTTTGCAATGTTAAACATTATTGGGAAAATTCTCTTTGCAACAGGATTTGCATTAATTTCAGTTTCTATACCTGTTTTTAGCAGTTTTAAAAATGCAGGAACTACAATCATGAATTTTACCTGCTTTTCTCTCATAATCATTAATATATCTTTTGGTTTTAATGATTGTGTATAATAAACTGAAAGTCCCCAATATAAGAATACTGAAAAACCTACTGTCAACTCAAACAAGTGATTCATTGGCAAAATTGATAATACAGGATTTCTTTCATTCATGTTTAAAAAGTGAGGGAATATTTCTTCCATATCTTTTAATTGAGCCATCATGTTCCTAAATGATATTTCAACACCTTTAGGATTACCTGTTGTGCCTGATGTATAAATAATAAATGCTGTTGATTTTGAACTTCTGTGACGCCATTTACAATTTGTTGAAGATTGAATTGTATATAGACTTGGAAGTGTCATGTTATAGCTTGGTTCGTCCATAACTACAATATGTTTTATTGATTCAACTTCTTTTTGAATTTCCAAAGCTTTTTCAATATATTGTTGTGAAACAAATAAAACTGATGGTTCACAATCTGATAATATAGATATAAGTTCATATTTTGTAAGTTTTATATCTAACGGTATTGTGGTTGCACCTGACATAATTGAAGCAAAAACGCATGCTCCGTATTCAGGTTTTGATTCAGAAAGAATTGCAATTTTATCATTTCTTTGGACATTTAATTCATTCATCAAGTAACTTGCAACTTTTCTTGATAATAATCCAATACCTTTGTATGTAAATTCTTTCCAACCGTAGTTTGTCTTAATTCCAAGAGCAACTCTGTCTTTGTAATCTTCAGTCTTATCTTCCAATAACATAAGAACATTATTTTTTTTCATCTTCCCCTACCTTAATTCCTAAATAAATCTTTTCTACGCCATTTAACTTCTATTATACGTCCTAAGTAGTTCTGATGTCAATTTTGCTATAAGTAATTTACCTCGGTTTATACTGTATATGTATGATTTATCTTTGAATGACTAATTTATACGTATGAAATTAGTGTTATTTGAATGTAAAAAAATCTTAACATACCGTATAATAATCATGATTATTATTGACTTTCAGACAAACGTCATTAATAAAGAAAAGAGCGTAAACTCAAAAACAAGTTATCAGTTTATAAAGATAGGAGATGACATTATGGGCATGGCAGCATCACAGGCAAGATATTTAGGTCTTACCGCAAGAAAAACCAACGTTGAATACGAAGGTCAACAAATTAACCAAGCGCGTACAGCTCTTGGAAATCAGTCCGCAGCTCTATGGAATCAAATGTTAGGATTATCAATTCCAACAGTTCCAAGTATTACGGACTTTACAACACTTACATATTCATTTAGTGATGGTATAAATAATTATACTATTACAGACATGCAATCTGTTGAAAACACGGATACAGATGGCACTGAGTACAACAAATTAGTAACGTACAAAACACTTACAACTGTTTACAAAGGTATTGAATCTACTAACTCAAATCCGCAAGTTCAAAAAATTAAAGTAACAGAAGAACAATATGTTCCGGATACTTCCAAAACACAATCATTTAGTAGTGTAAGTTACAGTGATACAGATGGTTTTGTTGATGGTGATGGAAATACATTAGACTTTACAATAGTTACAGATGCAACAAAAGTTGCACATTATGTTCAAGCTAACGGTGAGTTGGAAGAAGGTCAATCTGTATATTTCATTAAAGATGGTGACGGTAATGAAATGTATTGTGCAATCAATCCTACTGAATTAGCTACAACAGCAAAAGATTTGACATTTAATGGTTTAAAAACTGAAGAGGTTGTTACAGGACAAACATATAAGTTAGGTAATTCTGAAGCAAAAGTATGCTTGCCAAATGATGAAAATACAAGTTTAGTTGACCAAGAAGCAATTAGGCAAATTATTAATGATTTTGGTGAAGCAGGCGGCATTACCAAAGATATGTTTGATAAAGGCGAAGTTTATAGATATGAAAAGAATGGTAATGTGTACTATACAACCCAAAAAGAATTAGATGATTGTTATGATAAATCAAAACATGAAGAAAAAGAATATGCTATTTCTTCAAACATGGATTTCCAACCATCATTAACTCATTACTATGCAACTAATATGGATGAAGTTATTACCAACACTGATTATGCAATTATGGATGATGCTTCAGGTTCAGGACGTTATGCAAATATTAAATTGAAAAATATGAGTACAAAATTTAACTTGAAGGCTGAAGAAACAACCAACCAAAAAGGTTACGATGATGCGATGAATCAGTACAATTATGATTTGACAAGATACGAAAAACAAATGTCTGATATTAACGCAAAAACATCATTAATTCAAGAACAAGATAGAACCCTTGAATTGAGATTAAAACAACTCGAAACAGAGCAAAAAGCTCTTGTTACCGAGATGGATGCGGTTAAAGGTGTTCTTCAAAAGAACGTCGAATCAACATTCGGTACATTCAAATAATAAGTTTGAGCTTGTTAAAAGACTCATTAATAGGCTCATTACGGAAATTGCAAGTGTGTTTTATTGCACACTTGCGCAAGGTAGAAGTCAAGTTTGGTAACGCACCAATAAACACCACGAGGTTAAAATTATGTCATACAAAAACGATAGTTTATTAGTAATAGCAAACAAATTCGGTTCAGCGTCAAGTGATGCAAAGGTACAATTGTACGAAACTTATGACCGATTAAGAGATTTAACCGTATCTGGTTCTGCAAGTTCAGGAACAGGTTTTGAGCTTGCCGGCGGTGCGTTATATAAACTTGCAAGTTTATTTGCTCCATCTTCATTTATGTCAGTTATGGGTGGTACAGATTCTTTTAATATTCCGGGTACATCTTATTGGTCACCTATTACAGGTTCGACAGCTCAGGTAAATGGTGCATCTTCAGCATTTGGTATCGGAAATTTAGGTAGTTTCTCAGGATTTCCAAGTGGTGCTGCTGGTATTTCATTAAGCGGTTTTTCAACTGGCGGAGCATCATCTATTACAGATGGTTTATTGTCAGGTTTAGGAACTTCATCAGGTACTGTTACCGGAGGTGCATCTGCAATAGGTGGTATTGCTGATGTTGCAAGTGCAACAGCTTATGGTGTAGGCAAAGCAAATGGTTATGGTTTAGGTATGCAAAATGTGGTAATGCCCGTTGCTGGTTTAATTTCAGGATGGGGCGGTATCATGACTGCAGCAGCTCCTTATTTAGGTGAATATGGTTTGCCTGCAATTGTTATGGGTAACTTAATGCAAGGTACTTCATCCGCTGCTTTGGCTGCATATCAAAGTGTTTCTGCAAATATATTGTCTAATGCTGATACAATCCTATCTAACAAAGTAAGAAACATTGAAACTGTTTGCAAAATGCTTGATACGCAAGGTGAAATTGTTAGAAAAATGTTAAAAGAAGGTATGGATTCGGATTCAAAAGCAATCCAAAACTTATAGAAATTATTGAAATATGGAATTACGTACTTATTTGAGAATGATAATACATAAAGTCTTTATAAATAACATATTTATAAAGACTTTGGTGTGGATTGTAAATTTTTATTACAATTTGTTTAATAAAATTCCATCTGCGCTAAAGTTTAAAAAATCTATGCCGATAAAATATACGGATATAAAAAAAGATATAGTCTTTTTGAGTATCACGGGAGACAGAATAGATTGTACAACATGATTAAGACATGTTACAAACATGCTAAAAAGTAAGCAATAAAAGGTAAAGACATGTTTTTATATATGTGAAGGCAATCTATAAAGTGAATAAAAGGAGGACATTATGTTCCAATCCGAAGCTTTACAGACTAACTTCAGAAGATTAATGAATTTCTTGGCTTATACAAGGAACTATTTCGTAAAGAAAAATCCTATTCAAGCTATGGGAAATGATATAGTAAATGCTATTAAAGAAGCATTAACAGCTCGCAAAAAGCTCAAAATGGCACAATACAGGGTAAATTATCATAAGTACCAATTGCACAAAATGGAAGCATTAATCGCAGAAAATAACCAACATAACTTCCTTAAAGGAAAGAATTTCGACCAAACAAGATAAAGGATTAAATTTAAAATGGGCGTACTAACATCATCATTGAGAATGTTTACATTACAATCACAAAGATCTGATTTAAATTATAAAATAGATTTAGTATCGCAGGCAAAAGCTGACATTGCAGCACAAAATGCTCAATTGGTTAATGCAGGTACTGATTTGAGTGCAGATAGCCCTGTTTTGAAACAATTAGAAGCAAGAAAAGAAAGATTGCATTTGTTAGAAAAGAGATTGGATCAGCAATTGTTGCAATATCAAACACAGCTTTCTATGATTGATGCTCAATTGAAAAGATGTTCAGCAGATTTCGATGCAAGCGTTAAAAATATGTAAAAAGTCTTTATAAACTGAGAAGAACCGCAATTTGAAAATATTGCGGTTCTTTTTTTATATTTTTTGTGCTACAATAAACCCAAAAGGGGGTTATATATGGCAAAAGATTCAAGTTTTGATATTGTATCAGAATATGATAAGCAAGAGTTGGTTAATGCAATTGATCAAACAAAAAGGGATATTACATCCAGATTTGATTTGAAAAATTCAAAATCAGATATTGTTTTAGAGGCTGATAAGTGTGTAACAATATCAACAGAAGATGAAACAAAATTGAGAAATATATATGACATATTGCAATCGAAATTGGTAAAAAGAGGTTTAAGTATAAAAATTTTAGATCCTCAAAAAGTTGAAGATGCTTTAGGTGGAACAGTAAGACAGGTTTTTAATTTGAGAAAAGGCTTAACTCAAGAACTTGCTAAAAAAATTACATCTGATATAAAAGATTCAAAAATAAAAGTTCAAGCTTCTATTCAAGGTGATCAAGTCCGAGTTACAGGCAAAAGCAAAGATGATTTGCAAGCTGTAATTGCATTGTTAAGAGAAAATGCAGACAAATATGATTACCCATTGCAATTCCAAAATTATAGATAAGAGGCTTGTATGGGTATAATAGAAACTTTAAAGGGTAAGGTTGTAGTATCTTGTCAAGCAATGCCAAATGAACCGTTGTATCGAGAAGAAGCTATGGCCGCGATGATAAAATCCGTTTTAAATGGTGGTGCAGGCGGACTTAGAGTTGCCGGTATAAGGGATGTTGCAAATGCAAAAAAAATGACAAATGTTCCTGTAATTGGGTTGACAAAGCCCGATGTAATACCACCAAATTGGAAAGAAATTGTTTACATAACACCTTCACTAAAACATGTAAATGCTCTAATAAAAGCAGGAGCTGATATAATTGCTTTTGATGGAACTGCAAGAAAGCATGAAAATTGTACAATAGAAGATATAATTAGTTTGATAAAAATTAATAAAAGAATATCTATGGCAGATATTTCAACCGTAGAAGAAGGTTTAAACTGTGAAAAACTTGGTGTAAATATAATTTCTACCACACTGGCGGGTTATACACAATATTCTCCTTTGAAAAATGAAGGTCCTGATTTTGAATTGTTGGAAGAACTTGTTAAAAAAGTAAATATTCCTGTTGTTTTAGAGGGTAGAATATGGACTCCTCAAGAAGTTGACAAGGCTTTTTCTTTAGGGGCGCATTGTGTTGTAATAGGTTCAGCTATTACAAGACCGCAATTAATTACAAAAAGATTTGTTTCAAGAAAGGATAAATAATGAAAGCTCTTGCGATAGATGTTGGTGGTACAAAAATTTATAATGCAGTAATAAATGAAAAAGGTGAAATTTTATCAGATGTTGTAAAACATTCAACACCGCGTGATTTAGATGAAATAAAAAATATTTTCAAAGATATTATAAAAAAACATGAAAAAGAAGTTGATGTTATTGCCTTTTCGACAGCAGGAGCTGTAAATAACGAAAATACAAAAGTTATCGGTTCAACAGGTAATTTAGTTAAAGGGTACAGTTCGATAGAATTTAAAAATTTGTCAGATAAAAAAGTTTTTGTTGAAAATGATGCAAATGCTGCTGCTTGGGCAGAGCATGTTCTAGGGGCTTCAAAGGGGTGTGCTAATTCAATAATGCTAACATTAGGAACAGGTGTTGGCGGTGGAATTATTTTAAATAATAAGCTTTTTAAAGGTAAATCAGGTTCAGCAGGTGAGATGCATTTTAAAATGTATCCTGATAAACGAAGAAAATGCACTTGCGGAAGTTATGATTGTTTTGAAGCTTACGCATCAGGTTCAGGGCTTAAAAAAACAGCAGAAGAAATGTCGCATGACGAAAATATAACAACGTATGATGTTATAGATGGTTTAAAATCAGGTGATGAAAAAATGACAGCTATTTTTAACAAATGGCAAAATGATATTTTGACAGGAATTATTGGTTTAGGAAATCTTTTCGATCCTGATTGTTTTGTTTTTTCAGGCTCAATGGCGGAATTTATTGATACTGAATATTTAGAAAAATCTGCAAATGCAGAAATAATTACTCAGCCTACAAAAGTATTAAAAGCTACAACTGGAAACTATGCCGGCATGATAGGTGCTGCACTTTTAGCTTTGGAGGTACAATAATTGGGTAAAGCTAAAAAACGAAGTATAAATTTAGGTAAACATAATCAAATTACTTCTATGACGCGATATGAAGCTGTTGGTGAGGTTGTAAGGCGATTTAAACGCAATGAAAGCGCTATTGACTTAATTACAATGTTTGGGTTATCAGCAGAAGAATTACTTGAGGGTGGTGCTTTATACGAAGAAGTTAAGAGTATAGAGGGTCTGTTAGATGCTTAAATTTTTTAAAAGGGTATGGTTTTGGCTTGAAAATTCCAGAATTTTTACAGTACCAATGTCAATTTTTTCTTGGTTAGTTGCATTTACTTTTGCATATACAGTCGGAGGAAATGTATTATACGGATTTTTGGCATTAATAGGTATTTGTTTGGGGCAGTTAGCTACTAATTTGTTTGATGACTATGTTGATTATAAAAAATTATTGCAACTTGGTACATTACAAAATCAAACTAAATCAAAATGCAGGTATATAACAAATGGTGAAGCTACATTAGAGCAAGTTTTACAAGTTGTTATAATGTATTGCGCTCTGGCATGTGCAATTGGAGCTTTTTTATTTTTTAAAACAGGTTATCCTGTCATAATTTTTGCGGCTCTTGGTGGAATTTTTGTTTTAACTTATGCAAAATGGTCAACGGCAGGAGTTGGTGAAATAGCTGTCGGATTGGCTTTTGGACCTATATTATTTGGTGGTGTATATTGGGTTATGACTCAAAGTTTAGACTACGAAATTTTTATTATAGGAACAGTTGTTGTAATGTTTACAATAGGTTTACTATATACAAACGCACTTTTGGATTTTGACGGTGATGAGGTTTCTCATAAAAAAACGCTGTGCCATAGATTTAAAGATAAAAATCAAGCTGTATCAGGATTTGGGATTATATACGGATTAGGTTATGGAGTTTTGTCTTGTGCGATTTTTGCAGGATATTTACCAAAAATATTTTTAATAACTTTTTTTACATTTCCGCTCGTAATTGAATTAATCGTATCAATGTTAATGTTTAATAATGATAAAAACTATGTTCCAAAAAAACAATTTTGGCATTTCCCGTTTGATAATTGGACGAACATTGAAGGAACTGATATTGCAAGTTTTCGATTTAGAATGTATCAAGCCAGAAACATAATGATTTATTCATCTATATTAATTTGTATTGCAAAGATTATTGCGGTATATTTTTAATATATAATTAAGAAAAAAAGGAAGATAATATGAAAAAAACACTAGTAAAATATCCATACTTAACTAAAGATGTTGAAATATATGAACGCGAAAATGGTCATAAAATAGTTCTTGCTCACAAAGAGGGCGGGATGGTAAATATCAGTTCTTGGGTAAGAACAGGCTCTATAAATGAAAATGATGAAAATAACGGAATTTCACATTTCTTAGAACATTTGATGTTCAAAGGTACTCATAAGCACAAAGCAGGTTATTTTGACAGAACATTGGAAGCTAAGGGTGCAATTGTAAATGCTGCAACATGGAAAGATTATACGTTCTATTATGTTACGTTACCAAAAGGTGAGGGTAACAAAGATTTTTATGAAGCTATTGAACTTCATGCTGATATGATGTTAGATCCTGTTCTTCCTGAAGAAGAAATAGGAAGTGAATTTGATTTAAATGACGAAAATGTTAAAGATAAAAGAGAACGCCATGTTGTAATTGAAGAAATTCGAATGCGCAAAGACCAGCCGTGGTCAAAGGTTTATAAAGCTGCAAATAATAAAATGTATAAAAAACATCCATACAAAAGAGATGTAATAGGTACTCCGGAAATTATTTCTCAAGTTTCTCAAAAAACAATAATGGATTATTATAAAAAACATTATACCCCAAATAATGTCACTACAATTGTTGTTGGAGATTTTGACCATGAAGAAATTTTAAATAAAGTGTGTGACGAATTTGATTGGAAGGGACGTGAAAATTACGATAATCCCCAATTTGAAATTGATTTACCAACAGACCATACAATTTATGTGGAAGATACTGCACATGTTAATACAGGATTTTTGATGTTTGGTTATCTGACAGCTCCGGCTAATAATGTCAAAGATTCTATTTTGATGGATATTATAAATATTATTCTTGGTGATGGTGAAAGTTCAAGGCTTAACCAAAACTTAATAGAAAAGGTTGAAGAACCTTTATTTAACTATGTTGGTACTGATTATTATCAATTCCGAGATGGTAATAACTTCTTTGTTGAAGCTAATTTTAAGCCTGATAAAAAAGATTTGGCTATTGAACAGTTAAAATCAGAAATTGAAAAAGTTAAAACATCTATTACCGAAAGAGAATTTAATAAGGCTGTAAAAAAGACAAAAGCTCAGTTTGCAAATAATGCAGAAACAGTTTCAGAAATTGCTGATACAATTGGTTCATATATGACTGTATGTAATAATTTGGTTCTTATAGAAGATTACTTAGACATTCTTAATAATCTTACAATAGATGATGCTCAAAATGCAGCAAAAAGATATTTGAATGTAGATAATGCTGTTATTTCAGTTTTACTGCCAAGTAAATAAAAAGTTATATAACAACAAAATTCGGTCGCTCTGTGATTACAAAGCGACCGAATTTTATATATTTGTTTTTAATCTTAAACTTTTCTCTTGCGAGCAGCTTCAGATTTACGTTTTCTCTTTACGCTAGGTTTTTCATAACGTTCACGTTTTTTTACTTCAGATAAAACGCCGGCTTTTTGAATTTTTTTCTTAAAACGTCTTAATGCGCTTTCAATTGATTCGTTTTCGCCTACTTTAACTTCTGGCATTATTTTCACCACCTTCTGTTTTCAAGTTATAATGTGAGATTATAATATCATGTAAAATTTAAAAAATCAATAGTCTAATTGTTTTATTGCTCCCCAAGCTCTAATAGAACCCTTTTCATATTTTAATAGGTAGTAACTTTTCTCCGGAACAAATTCTATTTCAGCGTTTGAATATATATATGGAGGTTTTGCTTTAATTCCAAATTCATCATACTTTTTTTGAATTTTTTCTCGTTTTTTCTTTTCTTTTTTTGCCTTTTTTTGTTCTTTTTTGTCGTATTGTTTTTGGGATTCGCTTTTGTCTTCTTCTAGTAGAAAAACAGGAATACGTGCAATAACGTCATACGATTGAATTAACAAAAGCATGTCTTTTGCTTCAGATAGTTCTAAGGTATAATGTCCGGGTGCAATAACAGGAGTTCCGTCTTCTGCGTATATATAATCAACTATTGTTATTGTAGGACTTTGAATTGACGGCAAAGCATATCTTATATGGCTTTTACCTTCATCTAACAATCCTCCGGGGTATATTGGATATGGTGCATGAGGCATTACCTCGTCCATTTCTTGCAAATCTGGAGTAATTATGCCGTCAATCATTTATTTTCTCCAAAAGAGATTTTATTATTACGCTTATTTCTTTATATTTGTGGCATAGAGCTTTTTCGTGACCTACAAATATTAATGACATATATTTTTCAGCATTGCCGAGTTCTTTGTTTTTTAATAATATTCTGTAAGACTCCCTCATTAAACGTTTTAATCTATTTCTTTTAACAGCTCGTTTGTGTGTTTTTTTGCTTACTACAAATCCGACTTTTGTGGTATCATTTGGATTTTTCTTTTTTAAACCGACAAAAACAGCCACACCATTAAGGTAAAATGAATTTTTCACCCTGTATGTAGCTGTAAATGATGAATTCTTTTTTAATCTAAATTTTTGACTAAGCACGTTTTGAAGCTGTAATTGCTAATTTGTGTCTTCCTTTTGCACGACGTCTGTTAATAACTTCTTGTCCGCCTGAAGTAGCCATTCTAGCTCTAAATCCGCTTGTATGTTGTCTTTTTACTTTTGTTCCTTCTAATGTGCGTTTCATAATTTTATTCCTTTTCGCTCATATTTGTATTATTATCTTTATCGTAAATAAAAAATAAATAATAGTCAACTAAAAAAATAAGGCAGGGTAACAATGAGTAACAAATTAGGTTTTATAGGCTGCGGAAAAATGGCAAAGGCAATTATTAAGGGGATATTATCAAAAGATGATATTATTATAAAAGCTTCAACAAGTTCGGATTTATCAGCGCAAAAAGCTCAAAATGAATTAAATATTGAAGTATTTTCCGATAATAAAAAAGTAGCCGAATTTGCTGATATAATTTTTATTGCAACAAAACCAAATCAGGTTGAAACAGTTTTAAATGATATAAAAGAATATGTTAATTCTGAAAAGCTTATAATATCTGTTGCCGCAGGTGTAAGTACAAAGAAAATTGAGTCGGTAATTGGAAAAATTCCTGTTATAAGGGTTATGCCAAATACACCGGCTTTAGTTGGAGAATGCATGAGTGCAACGGCAAAAGGATTATACGCACAAAATGAACATGAAAAAATCGTAACAGAATTACTTTCTTCTATTGGTAAAGTTATAAGTGTTTTGGAAGAACAAATTGACATAGTAACTGCAATATCAGGTTCAGGGCCTGCTTTTTTCTATCAAATATTTGAAGATATGGCGCAAGCAGGAGTAAAACTTGGTTTGGACTATGATAAATCATTATTGCTTGCTGTTCAGACTGCTATTGGTTCTGCTAAGATGACTTTAAATAGAAAAATTCCGCTTAACGATTTAATCCAAAGTGTTGCAACAAAAGGAGGCTGTACAGAAGTTGGTATAACAGAAATGAAGAATTTAGACAGCTCTAATTTATTTAGTCAGGTTATATCAAAAACAGCTAAAAAAGCTCACGAATTAGGCTAAAAAGGTTATTTAAAATTTAATAAAATGAAAAATTTATTCTTAACAATACTCTGTTTATTATTATGTATTTTTTGTGTGGTTTTAGATATTATTGATTTATCTCAATATAAAGGTCAATATTGGATTTTCGGCGCTATATTTTTAATCTCATTTTTAGTATTTTTATTAAAAAAATATGGTAAAAGTACAAAAAAACAATTAATTATTCTTTTAGGTTTAATTATTTTTTTTGTTATAATCTTTTTTATAGAAATAAAATTTAGTTATTTATTTAGGAGGTAAAATGAAAAAGTATGGAGAGATAATATTCTGGAGTATTGCTATTTTATTTGGATGCATAGAAGTATATCTAGAAGGTGGAGAAGAAGGTATATATTTTTTGCTAATTCTTGTATCGTTTTTATTGCCTATTTATTTGCTTGTTAGAAATAATAAAAAAAATGAAATTAAAAATTCGAAATTTGATAAGAAGTATATTTTAATATCTGTATATATTGTTTTAGTAATAATAATTTTATTTTATTTTCAATTTAAAAAATACGGACTTTTTTAAAAAGTCCGTATTTTTTATTTTATTAAATTAATTATTTATGTTGAGCCGGATTGTAGGTGCTTTTCAAATATAATTCTCTTAACTGTTTGTAATCGGCTTCTGCCGGAGCATCACTCATTAAATCTTTTGCTGCTGAGTTCTTAGGGAATGCAATTACATCACGGATAGAATCTGTTCTTGCAAGTAATGCAATCATTCTGTCCAAACCGATAGCCAAACCTGCATGAGGCGGCGTACCGTATTGTAATGCATTAACCATAAATCCGAATTTTTCTTGTGCTTCTTCTTCTGTTAAACCTAAAGCTTTAAATATTTTCTTTTGAACTTCAGGTGAGTGAATTCTAACTGAACCACCACCTAATTCAGTACCATTATATACAATATCGTAAGCGATTGATTTAACATGACCTAAATCACCGCTGTCTAATTTGTCTAAATCTTCTAAGCAAGGTGATGTGAATGGGTGGTGCATTGCCATAAAGCGTTGTTCTTCATCACTCCATTCAAACATTGGAAAGTCAACAACCCAAAGAAGTGCATGTTTTGATTCATCAATCAAGTTTAATGATTTACCAAAATGAAGTCTTAATCTTCCCATAATATCGTAAACAGTTTTTGGTCTGTCTGCTACAAAGAAGATTATATCACCGTCTTGAGCCTGAGCTCTTTCTTTAATTTGTTGAGCTTGTTCTTCCGTAACGAATTTAAGAACAGGAGATTTTGCAGTGCCGTCCTCGTTATAGATGATATTTGCAAGAGCTTTTGCACCAAATGAAACAGCTAATTTTGTAATATCATCAATTTCTTTTCTTGAATATTTAGCACCACCAGGAATTCTGATACCACGAACAATACCGCCTGCTTCAAGAGTTTTCTTAACAATTTCAAATTCTGATTGAAGAATAATATCTCCAATGTCAAATAATTCTAAGCCGAAACGAGTATCAGGTTTATCAGAACCAAATCTATCCATTGCTTCTTGCCAAGGCATTTGAATAAACGGAGGTTTTACTTCAACTCCGGCAGCTTTAAAGCCTTCAACAATTAAACCTTCAACAAGTTCAATGATATTTTGTTGTTCAACAAATGACATTTCAATATCTATTTGAGTAAATTCAGGTTGTCTGTCTGCACGTAAGTCTTCATCACGGAAACATTTTGCAATTTGATAATATCTTTCAACTCCACCAACCATTAATAATTGTTTAAAAATTTGTGGTGATTGAGGTAATGCATAGAATTTACCGGGTTGAACACGAGATGGAACAAGGTAATCTCTTGCACCTTCAGGAGTTGTTTTAATAAGAATAGGTGTTTCAACTTCCAAAAAGTCTTGGTTATTCATATAATTTCTAACAGCCTTAACAACATCGTGACGAAGTTTTAGTTTGCTGTACATTTGTGGACGACGAATATCTAAATAACGATATTTTAATCTAACGTCTTCTGAAACTGATTCATCATCCAAAACAAATGGAACAGGTTTTGCTTCAGAAAGTATTTCAACAAAATCCGGATAAACTTCAACCTGTCCTGTTGGTAATTTCTCATTATAAGTTTCTTCAGGTCTTCTGGTAACTTTACCTTTAATCATAATAACGTATTCATTTCTAATTTTTTCAAACATTTTATGAATTTCAGGATTTTTTTGAGGATCGGAAACTAGTTGGAAAAAACCTGTTCTGTCACGTAGTTCAATAAAAATCATACCACCTAAATCGCGAACGCAATCAACCCAACCGGAAAGAGTAACTTCCTGATCGATATTTGATAAGTTAAGTTCGCCACAATTGTTTGTTTTCATTCTTAATTGCATAAACATAATTCCTTTTCTTTTAAATACGAAATTATATTACCAAAAACATAATTAATTGTGAAGAATGAAATTATAACTTTGTGTATTAAATTTTAAAATACTATCTCAAATCATCAGCTTGAACATAAACAGGAGTATCAAGTTTGAATTTAATAATACTGCCTGATTTTGCTTTATAATTCAAACCTTTCGACATAGAGCTTATTAATAAACCAAAACCTTTGCAAGTTCTTGGTACAACAACTAAACCTACAATTGTCACTGATTCAATAGCAATTGTTGCAATACCTATTAATGAAAATGCTAATGCTCCTACACCTGCCGGAACTGCTCTAATTATGTTTAATATTTGAGGAGCTTTTAAATCACTTCCGCTTTTAGGTTCCATTCTTACAGTATATGTTTTTTCATTTGGTAAAAGGATTTTATCAATAATTATATAACCTCTTGCTCTTTTATAAATAGGTGAACTTTTTTTGATTTTCTTAAAATATCCTGAAAATCTCGTATTTTCCGGTAAATACTTTCCGTTAGAAGCTTTAACAGGATTTACTAATCTGAAATAAATATCTTCA
This sequence comes from Cyanobacteria bacterium UBA6984, assembly GCA_002450015.1. Taxonomy (GTDB): domain Bacteria; phylum Cyanobacteriota; class Vampirovibrionia; order Gastranaerophilales; family Gastranaerophilaceae; genus UBA6984. The sequence continues at coordinate 15,734 of DJYG01000035.1, forward strand.
TTTACTTTTGTTTCATTTATATCCAAATCGGATTCCAATTCAAGTGTAAATACGCTTTTAGGAATAAGATATACTTTTTCTTCTTCTACTCCTGTTGAAAATGTCGGTGTAGATGTTTCTTCGTTTTCATATTGTTGATAATTCTCATTTTGATAATTATTATCGTATCTGTTAACTTCATCTGCAAGAACTGGTATGGCTGTAAATGAATTGATTACAAATACTAAAAATATTGCAAAAATCTTTTTCATAGTTTTCATAAAATTTCCTTCCATAAAATATTATATATATTTACATCTTATCATATTTATTTAAACTTAAAAAAATGTTTACAAAAATAAAGAAAAAGGTTTTGAATTATCAAAACCTTTTATATTTTAAACTTTACAGATATTTAACTGTTTCGTTGTACATAATTGTTCTGAACTCAGAATCGGTCTTTATATTTGGATATTTTTTCATAAAATCATCAACTTTAAATAAATCCAAATATTTTGTTAATTGACTTTGCACGATAGGATAATCATGTGTTTTTTTTAAGTTTTCAATGTATTCTTTTACCTTGTTTTGAATGGTTATTCTATCAAAAGCGTAAGAACTTCTTTCAGTGGTTTTATCCTCCTTTTTTTCTGTTTTGTCGGTCTTTTCGGCTTTTTTAGCTTTTTCTTCGTCCTGTTTTTTAGTTTTTTCAACATCAGCTGTTGAACTTACAGCCGCAGCTGCACTTGAACTTGTTGCGGAATTTACTCCTGAAACTGAATTAACCATAAGCGAACCTCCTCTCTCTTTAAGTGGCAACATCTATATCGGCATCTTTTATTTAGAACTTTAATAAAATTAGTGAAATAAAAAGTTTTGTAAATTTATTTTTTTGTTATAATAATCGTAATAAATATTAGAAAAAGAGGTTAAAATGTCAGAAATAAGAGAAGAATTTATAAAACAAGCCGAAAAAATCGGCAGAAGTTGTGAAATTTTACCGGGTGGAGTGCAAGAATTGGCACAAAAACTTCAATATGCACATGATAATAACAAACCTTTGCGTATAAAACTTGGTATGGATCCGACAAGACCGGATTTGCACTTAGGTCATACGGTTGTTATGCGTAAGTTAAGAGAATTTCAAAAGTTAGGACATAAAATAGTTTTAATTATTGGTGGTGCAACGGCTATGATTGGTGACCCGTCAGGAAAGTCAGAAACTCGTCCTGCTCTAACAAAAGAACAAGTTGATATTAACGCTAATACATATTTTGAGCAGATTTCTAAAGTTATTGACGTAGCAGATGTAGAAGTTGTTAACAATGCCGACTGGTTACATAAAATGAGTTTTACAGATTTAATAAAATTAGCTTCTCAAATAACAGTTGCACAAATGATGACTCGTGATGATTTTGCAAAAAGATATTCTGAAGGTAAACCAATTGCTATTCACGAATTTTTCTATCCTTTAATGCAAGCATACGATTCTGTTGCAATAGATGCTGATATTGAATTTGGTGGCACTGACCAAAGATTTAACACGCTTTTGGGACGTGATATTCAAGAAGCTTATGGCAGAAAATATCCGCAATTGGTAATGCTTTTACCTTTAATTGAAGGTACAGACGGTGTTGTAAAAATGAGTAAAACATATCCTGAACACTGTATTTCTCTAACCGATACTGCGAATGATATGTTTGGAAAAGTTATGAGTATTCCTGATACTTTAATCGTAAAATATTATGAACTTCTTACTGATGTTGAAAATGATGAAATTAAAGAAATTCATGATAGTTTAGAAAATAATTCCGTAAACCCTCGTGATTTAAAACTTAAGTTAGCGCATACAATCACTGAAGAATACCACGGAAAAGAAATGGCAGATAAAGCGCAGGAAGCCTTTATAAATGTTGTTTCAAATAAAGGTATTCCTGATGATATTCAAGAGTATAATTTGTTAGAAAGCAAAAATATTCTTGATTTGTTGTTGGAATTAAGTTTTATTCAATCTAAAGGTGAAGGCAAACGTCTAATCCAAGGCGGTGGTGTCAAATTCGATGGTGAAAAAATTTCAGAACCTACATTTTTAGTTGAAAAAGCAGGAATTATCCAAGCAGGTAAAAGAAAATTTGTTAAAATAGTCAGATAATAAAAGAATGTTTGATAGAGCCATACATCATATAAAAGATGATATAAAGACAATTTATGATAAAGATCCGGCAGCAAGAAATATTTTTGAAGTAATTTTTTGTTATCCGGGGTTACATGCACTTTTAGCGCACAGATTTGCACATAAATTATATAAAATTGGTATTCCGTTTATACCAAGATATATTTCATTTATTATGAGAATTTTAACCGGTATAGAAATTCACCCCGGAGCAAAAATTGGGGACCGATTTTTTATAGACCACGGAGAGGGTGTTGTAATAGGTGAAACAACTGTAATAGGTGACGATGTTCTTATTTATCAACAGGTTACACTTGGCGGAACAGGAAAAGATTTAGGAAAGCGTCATCCAACAATTGGTAACAGTGTAATTATTGGTGCAGGTGCAAAAGTTTTAGGTAATATTACAATCGGTGATAATAGCAGAATAGGTGCAGGTTCTGTCGTTATTGATAACGTGCCTGAGCATGCAACTGTTGTAGGAATCCCCGGTAAAATTGTTATTCAAAAATATGTGGATGAAAACGGTACTTTAATGCATAACCGTATTCCGGATCCTGTTATGTGCAAAATTAATCGTATGACTTACGAAATCAAGGAACTGCAAGAAAAAGCAGGTATTCATCATACTGAATTTAAAAATTGCGATGACGAAAACAAATAGGATATTATGTTGCATTCTGTTAAAAATTATTTAATTAAACAAAGTATCTAGTATTTTGTGGAAGCAATAACAACTTAATAAGGTAAATATAAGTTTTAAAATGATGATATTTGGTGACATATTATGACTTTCATAAATAACATCAATTACAATAAATAGAAATACTCCAAGATTGATTAATTGGGGGTTAATTTCTGTTTCTAATTTATATTTCCAACCGTAAAAAGTAATTGCAAGAGAAGACAAATAAGCAATTATAAAACTAATCAAATCAAGTTCATTTATTGAAAGATTACTAAAATTAAAAAAATCGTATGGCATAGGTTAATTCTATCACAATTACAAATTAAAATATATTTTTACTGTTATATAAAAAACAAACCTTCACTAAATAGGGTGTACTGTGACAAATAGATATTTGTTTTTTCTAATTATAACAAATATTTTAACCGATTGCAAGCCTAATTTTAAAAACTTGTTTTTCACGTTTTATTTTTTTAAAAGCTAGTAAAATCAATGCTTTTACTTGTCACAGTACACCCTTTATGTGTTCATGCGATTAAAAAATTAAATCTTGTCATTGCGAGCGATAGCGAATCAATCCGTTACAAAAATAAAATACAAACAAGTACAAAAACTTGATACTTCGCTAACGCTCAGTATGACAAAAGAAAGGTATAAATATGAAAGGAGTAATAAAAATCAACCCTATTGAAATGAGTAATTTTCACTTAATGAAACAACAACAAAGCAAGCATTGTTTGAACGAAGTGAGTTTGCTTGCTAGAGTTGAATTTAGTGAAAATTAATGAATGGAAATCGGGTTGTAGTTTTGTGAAACTTTTGCCACCAAAAGTTTCCTCCGTCCGAGTAGGACAATAAATAAAGGTTTTAATAGTTAACAATAAACCAAAAGACTGGATTGCTACGCTTCGCTCGCAATGACAAACATAGTCCGAATAATCCAAGACAAAAAATCAACTGGATACTTCGCTAGCGCTCAGTATGACAAAAAATATAAAGAAACAATGAAACAAAGAAAGGAAGTATAACATGTTAAAAAGAATTGTTAATTATTTAAAAAATAATAGAATAGATTGCCACGCCGATAAATCGGCTCGCAATGACAGAGTATGTCATTATGGCAGATTTGCATACTACCGAAAATTCGCTTTCACTCTTGCAGAAACATTGATTGTCATGGGTATAATCGGTGTTGTTGCAGCACTGACACTACCAAACTTAAACAGTTCAACAGGTGAAAAAGAAAAAGTAGCAAAAGTCAAAAAAATATATTCAAATCTGGAAGATGCTGTTGGTAGAGCTCAGGCAGTTTATGGCCCTTTCGATGAATGGTGTGTTAATTATTCAGGGAATTGTAAGAGTAGAATTTTTGATAGAATATCAGAGTTTCTAAAGACTTCAAAAAAATGTGATAGAGTTACTAGTTGTAGTGTAGAATTAGATGTTAATGGTTCTGGAGGTTGGAGCTACAATAATGCTGCAATTTTATCTGATGGCTCGGTAATTGCAATTGAAAGTAATTTAGGTCGTTGGGTATTCAAAATAGATATAGATGGTGAGAATAAAGGCCCAAACAAGCAAGGTAATGATGTTTTTGAGTTTTTTGTTAATAAAGAAAAAGGTGTTTATGCCCAAGAAATGAGTAACTCTGATTATGTTGGTCGCGGCGGTTCATGTAATACAAGTGAAAAATGTTTCAGTCCAATTCGTGCAGCTGGTTGGATATTGAATTTTGACAATATGGATTATTTAAAAACTACTGACGGGACAACTTGTCCTGATGGCAAAACAAAGTTGACTTTTGGGGGCAATCACAGTTGCAAATAGTATTTATTTAAAATATTCTCTTATTAATTTTTCAATAAGTTCTGCAGAATGTCCGTTTCCGTAAGGATTTTGAGCAGTTAGACGTGATAGAGTTTTATCTTTTGATAAAACTTCTTCGCTTAGTTGTATAATTTTATCATAATCAGCACCTACAAGTGTTGAAACTCCAGCATCAATACCTTCCTGACGTTCTGTTTCGTATCGCATAACAAGAGTAGGACATCCAAATGTTGGAGCTTCTTCCTGAATTCCTCCGCTATCCGTTAAAATAAGTTTTGCATTTCTCATTAAATATACTAAATACGGATAATCCAAAGGTGCTAGCAAGTGGACATTTTTAACTTGTTCTAAAGCTGAATGAATTTTATTTTTGACATTTGGATTTGGATGAACAGGAATTACAAATTCGTGGTCGCTGTATTTTGTAGCCAAATCATAAATAGCTTTTATAATTCTGTCAATTCTTTCACCATGATTTTCTCGTCTGTGAGCAGTTACAAGAACTAATTTATCATTGATATTTATATTTTTTTCTTTAAAAAATTGTGCAGATTTTTCAATAACTTCATCTGATAAGCAGAATAAAGCATCAATTACAGTGTTACCGGTAACTGTAATTTTTTCTTCCGCAATACCTTCATCAAGCAAAGCTTTTTTATTTTTTTCAGTAGGAGCAAAGTGTAATTGCGCTACACGACTTGTCATTTGACGCATAATTTCTTCAGGAAACGGTTCATAAATATCATAAGAGCGTAAACCGGCTTCAACATGGAATACAGGCACTTTATGATAAAAACTTACAAGAGATGCAGTTAAAACTGTCATTGTATCGCCCTGAACAATAGTTGCATCAATATTATTTTCAGAAAAAACTTTCTCTAAACCAAGTAAAATTCTTGATTGAACTTCACCTAAAGATTGGTTTGGACGCATACAATCCAAATTTATATCCGCTTTTAATCCGAAGTATTCAAGAGTTTGATTTGACAACTCTTTTTGCTGTTCTGTATTGCAAATAATTACATTATATTTTTCGTGTTTTTTTAATTCAATAATAACTGGGGCTAACTTAATAACCTCAGGTCTTGTTCCAAATACAACCAATATATTTTTTTTGTTCATAGGTTTATTTTACAACAAACATTTTTATTTTATAATTATTTTGCAAAGGGCAGCTCCCGAGTCAAGAACTTTCGCAGCTATGACTTCAAATCGTTAAAACTGACGAAAGGAGGGCTTGCCTATGATTGATTTCATTTTGTTATTTTTTATATTAAAACAAAAACTAACACTAATGACTTCAATATTAGTGCTAGTTTTATTGCAACAATAAAACTACGGGAGTTTAAAAATCTAATAAGTTAACGGCTTATTAGATGTCCTTTGTTTTATAATAGTATTATAACATATTTAGCAAAAATTTCAAGTGTATAAAATGAAAGTAATAATTATCGGAGCGGGCTTAGCTGGCAGTGAAGCAGCCTTACAGCTTGCAAAACAAAACATAAAAGTTAAATTGTACGAAATGCGACCTGTAAAAACAACAGGAGCGCATGTTAGTGAAAATTGTGCGGAATTTGTGTGTTCAAATTCTCTTGGCTCGGCAGATATTACAAATGCAAGCGGACTTTTAAAACATGAAATGGAACTGCTGGGTGGTGAATTAATAAAAGTTGCTTACGAATACAGAGTTCCTGCGGGTAATGCCTTGGCAATAGATAGAGTCGGATTTAGCAAAAAAGTTACTGAACTAGTTGAAAATAGTGAAAATATTGAGCTTATAAGAGAAGAATTGACTGAAATTCCAAAAGATATGCCTGTTATAATTGCATCAGGACCTTTGACAAGTGATAGTCTTGCAAATTCTGTAAAAGATTTTACAAAAACAGAACATTTGCATTTTTTTGATGCAATTGCTCCAATAGTTGAAAAAGATAGTATAAACTTTGATGTTGCGTTTTGGGCAAGCCGTTATGACAAAGGAGAAGCTTCATACATAAATTGTCCTATGGATAAAGAACAGTATGAAAATTTTTATAAAATCCTTACAACAGCAGAAAGAATTGAATTAAAAGAATTTGAAAAAAATGCGAAATTTTTTGAAAGTTGTCTGCCTGTTGAAGTTTTGGCATCTCGTGGAGTTGATACCTTACGTTTTGGACCGATGAAACCTGTTGGATTAATTGATAAAAGAACAAACAAAGAAAATTGGGCGGTAGTTCAATTAAGACAGGATGATGCTGCAAAAAGTTTGTTTAATCTTGTAGGTTTTCAAACAAATTTAAAGTGGGGTGCTCAAAAAGAGTTAATTCATTCAATTCCTGGACTTGAAAATGCTAATATTGTAAGATATGGTGTAATGCACAGAAATACGTTCATAAATAGTCCTCAAGTTTTAAATGCAACACTAAATACAAGGCAACGTGAGAACTTATTTTTTGCAGGGCAAATAACAGGAGTAGAAGGCTATACGGAATCCATTGCAACAGGCATGCTTGCAGGTTTAAACATGGCAAAGTTATTAAAAAATGAGTCATTAATTACTTTACCTCAAGAAACAATGCTGGGTGCATTATGCAAATACATCTCATCAAGTGAATTAAAACATTTTCAGCCAATGAATTCAAATTGGGCTGTTGTGTCACCTATTGAATTGCCTAAAAAAGAAAGAAAAAATAAAAAACTTAAGAACGAGTTACTTGCAAATCGTTCTATTGAAACATTGAAAGGAATATTATGTTCTATTTAGAAAAATTAAACGGAAAAACCGTTATGAAAACGGATATATTAGATGGTTTGACACATTATTTTACAACTCGTGAATGTCCTATAAAATCAAAAGAACCTGAAATGCAGGAGATTGTTGAAGAAAATAGAAAAATGTTTAGAGATGTATTAGGTATTAGCGAAGAAAATTTGATTTATCCTGAACAACGTCATACAGATACCGTTGATGTAGCCCAAATTGGTAAAACTTTTTATCCAGAAGCGGATGCGATAATTTTGACAAATAAAGAGCAAGCTGTATTTTTAAATTTTGCAGATTGCACACCGCTTGTTGCTTATGATAAAAAACAAAATATTGCTGCTGTGATTCATGCAGGATGGAAAGGTACAGTTGGCAAAATCGGAGCGAAAACAATATTAAGAATGCAAGAAGAATTTGGCACAAATATTGAAGATGTTGTAGTTGCAGTTGGACCTGCTATTTCAGTATGCTGCTATGAGGTAAAAGAAGATGTATTCAATATGAGTATGGTATCTGTTGCAAATAATCAGGGACTTTACGAAATAAGAAACGGTAAAATTTTTGTGAACTTAAAAGAAATAAACAAGCGTCAACTTGAAGAAATTGGCGTAAAACACATTGATATTTGCCCTTATTGCACATCTTGTAATAATGATTTATTTTTCTCTTACAGAAAAGAAGGGGCAACAACAAATCGTCATAGTGTTATAGTAAAACTTGAGGATAGGCAGTAAATTGAAAAAACTTGTTAAACTTAATACCGCAAGAAATTGTTTAAGATACTTGATAAAATCATACAAAATAGACTCAATTTATGTTCCTTATTATATTTGCCCAAGCATAAAATCAACTCTTAAAAAGGAAATTGTTAATGTTGAATATTATCATATTGACGAAAGATTTATGCCGACATGTAAGTTTAAACATAATGACTATATTCTTTATCCAAATTACTTTGGAATTTGCACTGCAAATGTAAAAACATTAGAGAAACAATACAAAAACCTTATTGTTGATAATACACATGCTTTTTATGCTGAACCTATGGGATTAGCATCATTTAATTCTTTAAGAAAATTTTTTCAAATGCAATATGGTGTTCTTGACGGAGCTTATCTTTACACGGAAAAAATATTAGAAAGACCATTTAGAACAGCAGATGATTATGAAATTGATGAATATATGACCTATGAAAAGATAGTTAAAAACGAACACAGACTTGATGATGAACAAGTTATGTATATATCAAAAACAACTGAAAAAATAATGAGCAATATTAATTTTGTACAAGAAAAAATTAACAGAATAAATAACTACAAAAAATATGAATTAAAATTAAAATCAACAAATGAACTTGATATTTCACTTGAAGATAACGAATATCCGTTTGTTTACCCTTACTACACACACGACAGAGAATTTGGAACAAATCTTGAAAAACAAGGAATGTTGATTTATAGATATTGGGACGGAATTCCATCAAATTTTGATGAATATAATTTTTGTAAATATCTTGTTCCCATTCCACTATATTAATTAATGTAAAAATAAAAATTAAGTTATAGCAAAATATTTATTTACAGGTATTAACTCATCTGTATAGGAGAATTGAAATGCAAGTTTCTAAAGTAAATATATTCACACCCGTTTCATCGGTGAAAAACACTAAAGTTACACCAAAACCTGTTACAGGGTGGTTTCCTGACATATTCAAAAAAACAAATATTGATGATGTAAAAGAATTAAAAACCAAAGAGGGAAATCCTCGGTTTAATAAACAAGAATTAAAAGAAATAAAATCGTATGTTAAAAAGAATAAACTTGATACAACAACTGTAAAACAGTTATCTGAAACAATGCTTGATGTGAAGAGTATGAGCGAAGCATATTTATTTGCCAAAAATACCCAAAATCCTATGCAAGAAATAGGATTTATAAAAGCAAATTTGAAACAATTTGAAAAACCTTATGAAAAATGGAGTGATGCACAAAAAGAAGGAATACATACTCATCTTACTTGCGATGAAAATAATACATATAAGATTAATAATGATTTAAACACAAGAGGTATTCGATATAAAGAAAATGGTAAATTTGTTTCATCATACGAAATTACAGCCGGTCCATACTGGCCGGACTCCTCAGATGAAGATAGTTCACCAACCTTAACTACAAGAACAAATTCAAACGATGATTGGGATAGCAGTCCGCTAAATCCACTAAATCCACGTAGTCCGCTAAATCCAATGTATTCATAAGCAAAAACCCTGTTCCGGTGGAACAGGGTTTTTAAAATGTTTTTTTTCACACACATTTTAAGATTCAAGGTATGTAAGAGCCTGATCCCCTACGAACTTTGGCATTTTCCCGACAGGTATGCAGTTTGGGCAATCTGATAGCCGAAACCTCTTGGCAATCGGTGTCTTTACATCAGGTAGCGTAAAGATCTATTGTTTTCGTCAAAGTTATATTTCCTAACCTTACATTATATATAAGTATTTTTGCAAAAAAAAATTGCCTTTGTTGATATAATTGAGTTTTAGAACATTAATAATATAATTACTTACAAGAATGGTTACCACCAAAAGTTAATTTTGTTTTGCCATCAGGGCATGTTGTTCCGTCAGTAGTCTTTAAATAATCCATGTTGTCAAAATTAATAATCCAAGTAGCTGCTTGGTCCCCATAATATCCATATTCATCCTTAAAAACATAAGAATTATCAGAAAAAGACCATAATGAAATCCCATTTTGATTTAAGTGAAAAGTAAAAGTATCCTTTCCTGTTATATTTGGACCTTTATTTGTACCATCAATGTCAAATCTTATTTCAGAACTATTTGGTATAACAAATACTGTACCATCTGCAAGTAGAGCTCCATTGTGAGTGTCGTCACCACTTCCATCAGATGAACTTGCTATAGTAAAGACACAATTGTCACTTATTGTACATAGTTTTGATGTTTTTAGAAATTCTGATATTCTATTTAAAACTCGGTCTTTACAGCTACCAGAATAATTGACACACCATTCTTCATAAGGTCCATAGACAGCTTGCGCTCTACCAAGTGCATCTTCAAGGTTTGAATAAATCTTTTTAACTTTAGCAACTTTTTCTTTTTCACCTGTTGAACTGTTAAGGTTTGGCAGAGTTAATGCCGCAACAACACCTATTATACCCATAACTATTAGTGTTTCAGCTAGTGTAAATGCAAATTTTTTCATAGAACCTCCAGTTTTAATTTATACTTTAATTTGATAAAAAAATATTATTTAAATTTGATATACTATAAATTGTACTTTATTTTTACTAAAAAGTAAAGTATAAAAACATGTAATTTGAACTTTGTCTTTTTTAACATAAAAATGTTAGTAATAATGAAAGACAATTATGGATAATAAAAAACTTTTGGGTAAAAGACTTCAAGAATTAAGAAAGAGAAAAGGTTTTAAGCAGGAGCAACTTGCTGAACTTTGTAATGTTGAACCTGCGTCAATAAGTAATATCGAAAATGGTAGAAATTATCCATCATTTCAAACACTAGAAAATATTATAAAATTTCTTGATGTATCTTTTCTTGACGTATTTAAATTTGAACATAAACAAGAAAGCCAACATCTTTTAGCTGAAATAAATACGATATTGAATAAAAATCCACAAAAAATTGAAGATGTTTATAAAATAGTTAAGGCTTTAGTTGAATAATTTTTTTATGCTTTTTAACTAAAATATAATTTCAGAAAATACTTTGTCCAAATTCCTGTTATATCCATCTATGTCGCCGTTATAAATATAAAATTCTGCAATATTTTTTCTTAACATTTGCAAGTCCGGAGTTTCCAGAGGTGGTCCTGCAGGAGTTGAACGAGAACTGTTATGAGGATTTGAAATTACTCCTGTTGCTCTTAACAAAGGGATTGAAATCATGTCTTTGAACACTTCATATTGAGTAATTCCTTTTGTAAAAATACCAAAATTATTTGTCCAAACAAATCTTTGCATAGGCGCAGTATTTGATTTTGCTTCAATTCCACGTTCTTTTGGTAAATTTTGCCTTATATCATAATTACAATCAAATTCTCGTTTGATTAATTCATTAAAATCTTCTGAATATGTGCATTCAATATCGTTGTTAAGAACAAATTTTGCTTGAATTAAATGATTTTTATCTTCATTAACCCATTCGATATAAAATTTTAAGAGTTCTGAATTTTTATCCAAAGATACAATTACATCGAAAAATGATGTTTTAATTTTTATAGCGCAGCGCAAATTTCCTTCCATAATTTTTTTTGTTGAAATTATGTCAGCAGAAACTCCGTAATCATCTTTGACCGGTCCTTCGTTGTAACTGTCGCCATTGTCAATGTAATCAACCAATTCCATTTGAATATCATTATTAATAAGAATATTATTACCAATAACTTTCAGTGAAATCTTTGAATTTGAAATAGAATTATCATCAACTTTTAAATCTGTTTCTTTATCAATAGGATTTAATATTGCTAGTTCTGTCGGTCTTATATTTTCAACTTCTGCAAGGTAAGTATATATATCCGTATAATCTTCTGTAACAGGGATGCGTTGAGTATCCTGCAAAATTTCATTATTAAACCCCTTACGTTTAGAAATCATTTGTAAATCAATTAATTCATCGCAAGATTCAAATTCTATTATTCCGGAATATGGTTTATCACCAATATTTATGCCTAAAACTCCTGAACCTAATTTGAATTTAACTTCGTCTTCTATCGTTTCACAAATTTGTAAGATTTTTTTATATCGAGTAATATTTTCTGAGTGAACATCATCTGTTGAACATCCGCAAATACCATCATGTGCCTGATTTTTAAGTAACATTTTATATGCGTATTCGATTAGTTTGTCATAATTTAAATTGAAATGTTTTTGTAATTTGTCAGCTCTTGGTAATCTGTGACAGCATTGAATATTATACCTTTTTATGTCCGGTCTGGAAGAATAAGAGCCTTGCAATATAAATGTTTTTGAATTATCTCTTAATTCGTCATTCCATTCAAATTCATTAAAGCGGTCTTTTACCAGTTCAAAATATTCAAATGGTGAACTTAATTTTATTTGGTAATCGTTTAAGCGGGCGTTAACTTCTCTTATTTGAGAAGCAATATCAGTTTCTACACCTAAATGATCAGCCCCAATAGGCAATAATAATATATTACCTGATTTTTCTGCAATTTTATCAAGATTATTTTTAATACATTCGGTCTTTTTTTCTATATCAAAAGGTGCAGAGAAAAAGTCCATAAAGTATCCTCTAATCAAATTTACAGTATTAATACCGTTAAATTTGAATTCAGAATGAATTTCATCACAGCATCCTCGCCAAACAACACATTTATCAATGCCAAACTCTTTAAAAACTTTAGTAACATTCACTGAATGCCCAAAAGTATCAGCCAAATACCCTATAAAGTCAGTACAACCAAGATTTTTTGCATATTCAATACCGTATTTTAAGTTATGTTCGAAACAATTTTTGTCTGTCAAAAATTCATCAACAAGAGTGTAAAATGGTCCGATATATAATTTTTTTTCAGAAATTAGTTTTTTTATTAAATCTAATTTTTCAGGTCTTATTTCTAAATAATCTTCCAATGCGCAAGTCTGACCATCAAAATAAAAGGATGGAATTTTATTATTTTCAAGCATGCTTAAAACATTGTCAAAAACTCTTACAAGTCTTATCCTGAAAACTTCAAATTCTCTATACCATTCCCTGTCCCAATGTGTATGTATATAAGCGATAACTGTTTTTTTCATATAAATATTTTATCACATAAAAATTAATATGTTATTGACAAAATAAAAGTCATGGTTCAAAATTAAAATATGACGATGGTATATTTAAGCCTTGGTTCAAATAAAGGCGATAGAGTGGGTTATATTCAGCAAGCAACTTCAATTCTTGACGGAATTGAAGGTATAAGTCTTGTTCGTACTTCGGCTTTTTATGAATCAGAGCCTTGGGGGGTTGATACAAAAAATTGGTTCGTTAATGCCATGATAGAAATTAATACAACATTATCACCTCAAGAACTTTTAACTACAATAAATAAAGTCGAAGCTCAACTTGGCAGAAATCGTGAACTTGAAGGTCATTATGGTGATAGAACTTTAGATATTGATATAATATTCTATGGTGATGAAATTGTTAATGATGAAAATTTGATTATACCTCACAAGTTCTTTCATCAAAGAGCTTTTACACTCGTTCCGATGTTGGAATTATCGCCAAATTTTGTTCATCCTACATTAAAGAAAACTGTAATGCAGCTTTATGAAGAATTAGAAAATCCTGAAATGGTATTTTTATACGGAACAAGAGTTGATGTGTAAAATCGCAATTGTAGGTGCCGGTCCTTCAGGATGTATGGCAGCATGCAATTTAAACAAAAAATTTGAAGTAACTTTATTTGATAAATCTTCACCGCTAAAAACCCTTTTGCCAACAGGCGGAGGAAAGTGTAATCTCGCTCATGCCGAATATGATTTCAAAGAATTGGCTAAAAGCTATCCAAGAGGTGAAAAATTTTTATATTCAGTTTTTTCAAAATTTAGTACAGCAGAAACTCTTGATTTTTTTGAAAAAATAGGAGTAAAAACCTATACACGAGAGGATAATAGAATCTTTCCACTGTCTAATAGCTCACAAGATGTTAGAACTAAAATATTAAATCAAATGCATCACTGTAAATTTAAGAAAGAAGAAGTTCTTTCTGTAAAAAAAATAGATAGTGGGTATGAAATAAAAACAACAAAGGCTAAATATTTTTCTGATATTGTAATTGTAGCAATTGGTGGAAAAAGCTCTTATAAAACATTACAGGATTTAGGACATACAATAGTTTCTCCAAAGCCTGCATTGGTTGGATTAAAAACTAAACAAAATTTTAAAAATGTGCAAGGTGTAACAATAAAAAATTGCAAAATTCTTTCAGATAAAAAAGAATATTTTGGAAATATATTGTTTACAAATGATGGAATTACAGGGCCACCTGTGTTTGAATTGTCTTCTGTTAATGCAAGAAAATCATTTCCTTATGAAATATCAGTAGATTTTATAAATGAAGATTTGGATTTGCAAAAATTATTTGATGAAAATCCACATAAAAATTTAGGTAATTTATTGGCTGAATTTTTGCCTAAATCTATTGTTAATACTCTTTTTTCTGTTGATTTAACTCAAAAATGCTATGCTGTAAGAGCTAATACTAAAGTATTAGTTAATAATTTTTTGAGAAAATATAAATTTGAAATTGTCGGAACTCGCAAAGATGGTGAAACAGTCGCTTGTGGAGGGGTTTCATTAGGTGAAATTAATTCAAAAAACTTTGAATCAAAATTAAACAAAAATCTATATATAATAGGTGAAGTTTTAGATATTGATGGTTTTTGTGGAGGCTACAATTTGCAATATTGTTGGTCTTCAGGGTACTTGTCCGCAAATTCAATAAATGATAAATGTAAAAAAATGTAAAGATATTCTTAAGAATTAATACTTTTGGGTTATATAATAAAAAACTTGTGGTATAATGATAATAAGTTATCTGATGGATTTTTATTATTTACAAGTTTTTTTTTATAAATATGCTTGACTTAGTAATTATAATCTGATAGGATAATTAAAAAGTATTAGACAAGACATAGATAAAGAAAGGTACGAAACTATGATGAAAAGACACGCAGGTTTTACATTAGCAGAAGTTTTGATTACTCTTGGTATTATCGGTGTTGTAGCAGCAATGACTATTCCTACATTGATGTCAAACACAGGTAGAGCAGAGTTCAAAACAGCATTCAAAAAAGTTGTTTCAGCTGTTAACCAAGCTGTAACATTATCAGTAGCAATTGATTACTTAGATTTTGGTGATGCAAATGCAGGTACAAATGATAGCGGTGGGGCAAGTATTTACCAAATTCTTAATAAAAAGATGCAAATTGCAAAAACAGCAACTTCTACTGCTGATGATGACGTAAAGAGAATGTTTCCTAATGCTGGTTCATCTGAAGGTAGTAACTATACAATTTTCTTTGCTGATGGTATGGTTTTATCCTATCCGCAAGCAGCAGCACACTGTACAAATTTTAATAATGTAAATAATAAAACTTGTGCCGCTATTGTTGACGTAAATGGTGTAAAAAATCCTAACAAACTTTCACACTGTCAATGGGACGCAGCTGCTGGTACTACATCAGATAAAACTGATGATAAAAAAGCCGGTAAAGACGGTGGTAGTTTCTGTCAAGAATCAAATGCGTTTATTTCTGACCAATATTCAGTTAGATTTAAAGGTCAACAACTTATTCCTAACGGATATGCAGCAAGATATGTATTATACGAAAAATAATCACTGCGTGACTATGAATATATGATATAAAAGGGTTGAATATTTTCAGCCCTTTTTGGTTGAAAAATGTGTAATTAAAACAAAATTTAATTAATATTTTATTATTTTAACTTATGTAAAGTTAAAAAATTAAAAATACCTCAAAAAAATATAAAATTGTGTTATTATTATTTGGTAGGATATTAAAAAGGAGAACCAAACCATAGCAGGCGAAGATAGATATAGTCAAAAAAAAGACTCAAAAGATAAAGTTATAATGAATGAACGTATTAGAGTTAAGGAAGTTCGTTTAATTGGTGAAGATGGCACAAATCATGGTGTTGTTGCAACTTCAGAGGCTCTACAAATGGCAGAAGATGCCGATTTGGATTTGGTGTTAATTAATCCTAATCAAGATCCGCCTGTTGCAAAAATCTTAAACTATGGAAAATATAAGTATGAAGTTGAAAAAAGAGCTAAAGAAGCTAAAAAGAAACAACATACAGTAGATATTAAAGAAATAAAAATAAGATATAAAATAGACGTTCATGACTATCAAGTAAGAATTAATAATATTAAAAAATTCATTACTCAAGGTAACAAAGTAAAAATAGTTGTAATGTTACGTGGTCGTGAAATGCAGCATTCAAAATTGGCTTTTGATTTGGCAGAAAGATTTGTTGAAGATTTGAAAAACGAGCCAATGACATTGGAAAAGAAACCTCAAATGGAAGGAAGAAACGTTACACTTCTTTTTGGGCCACCGGTAAAATAAAAACTTGACGATAAAAATTTATACGGTAAAATGAATACATAACTAAGTTAAGTTAGTTGCGTTAGCTCAGTCACGGTGAGCGGAGCGGAACCGAAGTTAGATTGAGTTAGAGTTTGCTCTACCAACTGATTTCAAAAGACAATTGAATATTACATGCCGCGTTAGCTCAGTTGGTAGAGCAAGGGACTGAAAATCCCTGTGTCCTTGGTTCGATTCCGAGACGCGGCACCACTAAAAAAGAGTTCTATGAACTCTTTTTTTTATGTGAGCCTTGTCTCGGAGCTTGGTCAAGCTAAGCCCTCTCGAAAAACCTGACATTTAGCTTTTTGGGGTAAATAAATATAATTTTTGTATTTTTTGAGTAGTTTGATTGGAAGAAAACAAATGTAGGTTAGGCATTCTTGCCCAACACCACTATATTGTAGCGGTCGGAATATGATTGAGGATTTAAATTATCAACTACTCCAAAAGAGACTTTTCTTGCACTTTTTTACTCATTTTTTGCACTATTCTTGTACAATTTTGCACATAATTGCTCCCAAAAGTTTTTGTTGGGTTGAAAATCCAACCTACAGGCTAACCCAAACCGAACAAGAATACCTTGATTCAATAATTATGGAATGAATTAAACAACAAATTGCTTAAAAGGGAACTACAATATAATTTTTCTTAGTTTTTCAACCATATCATTTAGTATATTTAGTGTTTCAAAATTTGACTGAATTAGCAGTTTCTTGATATTTTCTTCAAAATTATCAGGTAAAATATTGCAATTGTCCTTTGCATATTGAATAAGCCTTTTTTCTCCCGGATGCAGAAGTTCATTAACCGCAAAAATTATATCAAAATAACTCGCTAAAAATGCGGTGATTCTGTGGTTTATACTTACTACATCATTTCTTTTTACGGCTTTCTCAATTTGCTCATAATATGAAGCAAAAGGTTTATCTTTCATTAACATTATATTTCTTTTAATAATATTTTGTTTAAGCTCGTTTGGATATTCAGTTTGTATAGAATTTTGCAGATTTAAAAGCCAATTATCCGTATCATAAATTATTTGAAAATTATTTAATGTAAATAAAAATGCAGTTGTATAACCATTTGAAGGGTAATGTTTAAACCAAATATTTTCAATAATATTTTCAAACCAATTAACATTCCAGTACATAATATCTAATTGGCAGTCTAGTTTATCCACCAAGAATTCATCGCCAGAACCAAAATACTCACATCCTACTTCATATTTTGATGAGATTTTTTTTACCATTTCTTCCCTGTTTGAAACGGATATATCTTTTTCTACAAATATGTAAACATCAATATCCGATAAATGATCAGAAGTATTATTGACCCCTGAGCCACCAAGTGCAATCGCCTTAACTTCAGAAAAGTCTTTATATTGATTAATAATGCTTTTAAAACTTTCATTCATAATAATATTATTATATCTAAAAATTATCAGAGAGTATTGAACAAATTATCGGCTTAATTTGAAATGTCTGACAGACAAAATTGAACAATTTCTAACTAATAAAAACAAAATTTTACTGCTTGACAATAATTAGACATCTAATTATAATAATTTTATGAGAAATTTATTGGCACTTGTATCAAAAATTCACGAAAAAGGAAACCGTTTTATTGTTGAGCAACTAAAGAAAAACGGAGCAGATGGACTTGTACCGAGTCATGGCGATATTCTTATTTGCCTTTATGAACAAGACAAAATGACAATGAAAGATATTGCAGATAAAATCCATAGAACAAGACCGACAGTTACAGTGTTAGTTGATAAACTTGAAAAATTAGGCTACATAAAAAGAGAAATTTCTCAAGAGGATAGCAGATATACATATATAGTTTTAACTAAAAAAGGGCAGGATTTCAAGCCTATATTTGAAAAGATTTCGGAAGATTTAAATAATTTATTGTATAAAAATCTGACAGAGCAAGAATCAGATACTTTAGAAAATCTTTTGCAAAAAATATAAAAATTTTTAAATAAATAGTTAGACATCAAACAAAAGGAGAAAATTATGACAAACTTTAAAAATGTAGAAATCGGAACAATGGCTGAATTAGGCAAAAATTACGAAAACGGAAAGGCTTTTTTACACGATTTATTAGGATTAACAAGCTGTGAAATTTCTGTCAATTCAATGCCTGCCGGAATTAAATTACCATTTAATCACAAACATATACAAAATGAAGAAATTTATATTTTCCTAAAAGGTGAAGGTACAATGACGCTGGATAATGAAGTTATAAAAGTTAAAGAAGGCTCTTGCGTTAAGGTTCTTCCGGAAGCAATTAGAACAATGGAATCAAAAACCGATTTGCAATATATCTGTGTTCAAGCAAAACATGAAAGTTTGAAACAATTTGGATTTGGCGATGCAGAACTCTGTTAGGTGTTAAACTATAGTTGCAAAAATATAGTGGAGTTGTCGGGAAGCAAGCTTACCGTCACTCCCCCTTGTACTTTTGCTAACTCATCTGATAGAGGAGTTGAGCTTCGCTCAACTCTTGAGAAGAATAAATCCGTTGGTTCTATTATTGCTACAGCAGGTTTCTTTGCCGATTACATTTTTAGTCCAAATGTGTACGAGAATCCGTAACATTAAACGAGCGCAAAAAATTTTTATTTAATTTTCAATTATACTGTCCATTTATAATAAATTAAAAATAATATATGCTCATGGGCTCGGATTCCACAATGCGGACTTATAATCATCAAACCTAGTGTTAAAAATACTCAAACTGCATGTTCTTTTACAACTTTGATAAAAAGCGCTCAATTTTGAGCGCTTCATATTATATAAGTTCTAATTTTAAATTTTCTGCTATTTTGTGTGCATCCGGAATTGTATATATATCCCTACTTTTTGTTGCTTGTTCACAAATTTTTTCAAAAATATAGGTTATGTCGTTTATAGATTTGCCATTTCTGATTAAGTCTGCAAGGATAACTTTTATTCCTGTTGTCGGAATTAATCTTGCAATATACCAAACAAGCCAACCGTTATTGCGTTGAACAAATTCTATATATTTTTCAACCATCTCATTAGTTAAAACAGTTTCTATGTTATCCATGCAAATTTGTTCTAAATTTCTAGCAATTTCATTTGAGGCATATTCTTCTTTTGGTACTGTATAACCGTCAAACATGCTTTTGTTTCTGAGCATTATTTGATACTCATTTTCCTGTAAATCAAAATTGTCTAATATTCTTACCGCCGGAATTATTAGTCCGGTTTTGTCTTTGACTTTTTTACGCAAATCGCAGATTTTGTTACATATTTCTTCTGAATATGGAAGTAAATCTTCACCTATTTGTACGCACAGTTCGTCAACTCCAAGTGTGTCAAACATTTCGTCAATCTTTGCATATACATTTTGAGCTGTTTCTTTTCTATTCAGTTTTAATAAATTTTTAATTCTCTCAATCATACTTTTATTTATAAGGTTATTTTTTTAAAAGTCAATTTTTAATGTATAATGGCATTATGATTACGCATGAAGTAAATGATTGGATTAAAAAAGTTGAATGTGGCATGTATTCTGACGAAGACATTATGTATGAATTTTCACGTATATCAAAATATCTTACAAAAGAAGAACTTATTTTTATTAAGCGTAAATTGAGCAATTATATAAAGGATTAACTGACGCTTGCTATTCTCTATTGCTATTTGACTGCAATTATACATTCATAAATTCTATCTATTTTTTCTTTCATATCAGAAACTTGTTCCTTAAGGTCTTTTACTGTGCTTAAAGATGCAAAACGATTTTCTACATCTTCTAATATTTCTCGGTGCTTTTTTTCTAATTGTTCAGGTGTAACAACAATTCGTTGTTGAATTAAATACATTACAACAACAATAATTATTGGTGAATATTGTAATAAATGTTCCATAAATTTTCCTTTCTTTTATTGATTATTCATTATGTCAGGCAGCGCTTTGCGCTGCCTGACATAATGAATTAAAGACTTATTGGCCAATAGTAATCCACAAGGTATGATGCGGCATCAAGAGGGTGCATTAAGTATTTCAGCTCTTTTGATTGCTTTATTTGTCTATAACTCGGCACATCAATACGAGAAGAACCTTCTATATATTTGAGGTTATAAATGTTATAAAGTAATTTTTCACATTTTGGGCTAACAAAAAGTGATATATTGCCTTTTGCATTATGAATTTTAGAATTAAATGCCATAATTCTGTTCTTTATCGGCGGGTTGAATGCTTTTATTTTTATATCTACGTCATAACCAAATTCAAGGAATTTCTTTTTGATAATTACATAATTTGTAAATTCGCTTGTACAGCTTCTGTTATCACCTGATGCATCTCCGTTAATTATTATTTGACCTTTGTGTTTAGGGTATCTTCTCATAACTTCTTCGCAAGCTTTTGCAGTTGTTGTATTTTCCATTGCGATTTCGTCAAAATAAAATACTTTATCTTCTGTTTTATGTGCCAAAACCCAACACATTGGATCAACATTAAAATCACAGGATATATGCATGTCGAGTTCGGGTTGATATTTTACGTCGATAACATTTTTGTCAGTAAAATCTTTCACAACAAGCCCTGATGTGTAATGACCATTTTCTGCAAGTACACAAATTCTGTAATAATCTTCATCATAAAGTTTTTTTAATTCTTCACAAAACCCCTTTGGTAAAAAGATGTTCTGAGTGGTTGGCGCTGTAATTAATCTGTAATTTGGCAGAGGGTCTTTTATGAAAGTATTATAAATCCAGCCTCTTTCCATTTCCGGATTTGTGTGACCGAAAATTCTATATTTGAAATTCTTCCAATTTGGCATAACTCTTTGACGCATACGGGCAAGAAGCATTTTGAATGTGTCAAAAGGAACTTCTGACATTTCTTCTATCTCTACAAATCCTAAATTCAAAGATTTTAAGTGATTAGGTTCGTCAAAGTGCTTAAATAAAATTTCTGACTTATTCTTAAATTTCAAAGACTGTAAAGATGTTGACCATTCGTAATCTTTTCCTTCAGCAAACCCCATATTGTCCAAATGTTCAAAGTATGTTTTTAGTGTTGTATCTCTGACAAGAGTATAAGTTTGCGCTCCGACAAGCCCTCTTATACCAGGGTATTTTAGACATAGCAAAATTCCAAGAAGCGAACCGCAAAACGTTTTTCCGCTTCCGTAACCGCCCTGATAAACGGCAACATCTATGCTGTAATCGTGAGGAATTTCTAAAAATTCCCTTTGTGCTTTTAAAAGCGTGTAATTTACTTTAATATTATTCATTTTATCCTCCCAAATAATGAAAGCCGTCGGTCGGATTGAAAATCCGACCGACGGCTTTCATCTGAAATTTAATTTTTAATCAATACATTTTCCTGTATCTATACAAATATCTCTATCTATATTTTTATATACTTCAGGCAAATATTTTGTACATAAAAACCATATCAATATAAGTGAAATTAATATAAGTAGATTTTTAACCGAACTTTTTATTATAAATATTATTGAATATATTATTGCTATAGAAGATATTAAAATATAAATGCAATTTTGAATTGTAATTTTTGAAAATACATCTGCGATAACATTAATATATAGAATAAACAATATAATAAAACTTATGATTATAAATTTTATCGAATTTATAATTACA
The DNA here is from genome assembly GCA_002450015.1 of Cyanobacteria bacterium UBA6984. Taxonomy (GTDB): domain Bacteria; phylum Cyanobacteriota; class Vampirovibrionia; order Gastranaerophilales; family Gastranaerophilaceae; genus UBA6984. Next base: position 37,960 of record DJYG01000035.1, read on the forward strand.
TTTTTAATTTGTTTCATACGATAATTATTCTTTAAAGTCAGAAAATACGCAATACTGCTTTTCTTTCTCCCAATAGCCTTTTTTTTCTGTACATTCTTGACTGTTTTTTATGCATAATCCTTGATTACTTTTTTCGCATTTATTGCGAATATAATCCCAACAATAGCCTCTATCAAGACAAGAATCTATTTCAAAATTTTTTGTTTTTCCTATCGGTCTAAATATTACTATTAAAAATATTATTATAAAAAGTGTGTACATAAAAATTTTTTTCATATTCTTATTATAACTTCTAATATTCTTCAGGCAAACCATTTGGACGTAAAACATCTATTAAAATTTTACAAGCATCACCAGGATATAATTTGGCTTGTTCTCTGCCAAATTTATTTGCATCCATATCTCTATTTGCATCTTTAATTTGTTCAATTACATTTTCACCTTCAAAAATAACTTTTCTTGTGCCTTCTTCAATTTCTCTTAGGAAACTTATGGCTTTTGCAATTTCTTCACCAGCACCTCCTCTTTGTGTTGCCTCACAATTTGCTTTGGAATGGAAATATTTATCTGCATTTATAGTATTTGCATCACGCATATCATTATAATTTCTTGCAAAATCTCCTGCAGCATTATCCCATTGAGATGCCTCATCAATAATTTTTTGGCAAAAACTTTCATAAAGTTTTCCGGCTTTTGTTTTAATTTGATCAAATAAGGATGCTAACATGTCTTTAATATCTTGTTGTAAATTTAGTGCCTCTTGTACAAGTTCATCAAATTCACTTGGTAAATCATCTAAACAATCACATGGTTCATCATTTTTATTTTTCTTTGGTCTATTTTCTGTCGTTTTTTCTGTACCTTCTCCTTCTTCAGCTCCATCAAATTCAACTATTTCAATATAGCATTTACAATTTGGATGCAAAGAATCAGGTATATCATCTTCCAATGTGTATTGTGTACCGTCTAACGATGCGCAATCATCACATGTGTGTTCGCCAAATTCCGAATGCCAAACAAATACAGTATTAGTTACGCCACCTTTTAATACAACATTTGAAATATTATCAAATTCTTTTTGTGCATCATTATATAGTTCATTATCTTTTAATTTAAAATACCTGTAAGCAGATTTTCCAAGTTCATCAAAATTTGAATATTTTTTAAAAATTAAATTTTTATCTTTTGGTCTTACAATATCACTGTTATATATTTTTAAAAGTTTTTCTTTAATCTCATTTATAATATTGAAAAATTTATTATCTTCTTTTTGTACTAAATTTATAAGTTCATTGCTTAATTTTGTCATAAATTTTCCTTTCTGTAAAAAAAATCGGCGGTATTAAAAACCGCCGATAAAATAGAATTAGTGAAGTGTTTTATAGATTATAAAATTTGATTTTGACTTTCGTTTTGGACTAAGAAATTGTTTGCGTTTTCTATTCCGTATTGTTCAAGTGCAAATTTAAAACACTCTATCCAATTAATTTGCTGATTTACGGCAGGAACTTCCGCAAATGATTTAACTACTTCAAACAATTCTCTTGAACGTGTTTTTCTCTCTAAAGTAGCTTTTCTGTCACCGTAACGATAAATATAATTTGCGTTTCTGACAGTATCATCAATTTCCAAAAACATTGGTTTCCCGTGTTCGTGAATACAAATTAATTCTCTGCCAAGCTTAAAGTTTGCAATAATTTCGGCTGTTTTTTCTACCATTGGAATAATTAATTTACGATTAATTGCGTCTAACAGCATATTTAATCTGGCGGTTTGACCTGATACAGAATATGTTAATTCTGTTGCTGTTCTGGCTTCGTTTTGTAAATTACCTGCCATATTTTTAAATATACCGGTTGCACTTTCGGTTGTTGTTTTAAAATAATTCAAGAAATCCCAGCCGTGCAAAGCATTCTCAAAATTTAATGGTACAGGCGCTTGTGGCATTAATGCTGAATCATATTCAATTATTTTCCCCGGTTTTACGACTTGTTCTCCTTTAAAACAGCCTTTTGGTGCTAAGTAAGGAGGATTCATCATTAGTGAGAGTGCATCAAGTTGTTTATTTAATATTGTTGACGAAATATTATTTAAAATAAGTGCAACTTTCAGTGGAGAAATTCCTCTTTGGGTATCAGGATTTTTTATTATGTTTGCATATATAAATGGATTTATTACAAACGGATTATCTTCCATTCTTATTATTTCACATCTTCCTGCAACAACAATTAGTTGATTTTTTAAAATTTCTCCGTTTTCAAGCTCAATATCTCCCCAGTATTCAAGAATTTCAAGCTTGTTCCCATCAACAGCTTTATCTGCTTCAGAGTTTTTATTATTTTTATTTGAAATAATTGATTTTAAGTTTTCAATTTTTTCTTCTGTCAATAAATTATTTGCTTTATCTGCTATAATATCGTGAATAGAAGAATATGTTCTGTAAATTTTTGCACAGCTGTCCCAATTATCTGTATTATTTTTATCAAAAACAAAATCTTCAGGTTTTATAAATTTTATTTTGGCATTGTCATAAATAACTTGTTCTTCTATAACAAAACCCGTTTCAGAAGGATTAACAAGCTGTTCTTCAATAGATTGAGGACGTCTTACGGTTCTTGTTTTTGTTGACCAACCGACAAAAATAGTGCTTTCTCCTGTTTCAACAATGCTGTCAATCATTTTTTCCATTTCTTCTTCAAGCTTCATTTGCTCAAAAGTGTTTACAAGCATTGCTTTTTGGCGATTCGCAAGCATTTGTGTTTGTGGTGTATTACCTGATACATCAAACATTGAATCTGGATGAGAATAAAGATTTTCACTAATATGGGCTTTTAAAGTTTGAGCCAGTTCGTAAATATCTGGCAGTTGAATTTTTGTATGCCATTCGTTTACGGATGGAATGTTATTTGCATAAATAGCATTCTTAACAAGACGAATATCACTCAGTTGACTTCGTCTTGAATTTTCCATATCTTCATATTTTTGTGTGATTGAAGATGTTAAATACTGCATTTTGTCTGTTTTGTCTTGTTTTTTTAGTGTTTTCATTTTTACCTTTCCTTATTTTCTTCTGTAATAACCATTGACGTGTGTTCCGTCCTGTCTTTTGTAATCATCAACCCAAATTAAATTCCCTCTTGAAACCATATTTTTTGCTTGATATTCTCTAGGAACTCCAAATTCTTTTAATTGTTTATGAATATAATTTTCAAATTTTTGAAAATCATCAGTTGAGAGTTTTCCAATTTCTTCAGCGGTAAAAATTTTACCTTGAGGTAAATCAATATCATCTCCAATATTTGCAGCAAAACCTGTGTATTTTCTTTTGTCCGACGGGTGAGTAATAAGTTTCCCTGCTCTCATTCTCTCCATAACCTTTTTAGCTATTAGGTCGTCAATTTCTTCATTACTATAATTTTTATTTTTTATTTCCTGTTTTATTTCTTCTCCGATTTCTCTACCAACAGCATTGTTCCATTTATCCATGTTTTCTTCACTTTTCGGTTGATTATTTAATCTTCCGTCTAATTCGTGCCAATCTCCTGCCAATTTACTGCCTGTTATACCAAGTTTAATAACTAAATCAGCTTGCATAAATGTATGTTTAAAAGCATCCGCTTCATTATTCCAAGTGTCATGTTCACCTTTCCCAATTTCAAAACCATATATTTTTTGATATTTTTTAGTTTTAGCATATATTTCATTGTTATATTGTTTTATAAAATTATTATTGTTACTCATCTTTATTTCCTTTCTTTGTGTTAAACTTTTGATATGAAGCTTAAAGAATATTTGTCTTTAAATGTTTTTTCGATATTTGGTAATATATATTTATTGTTTTGTATTTTTGTGTTGACCGAATTTTTCGCACTAAATAGATTTAGCAGTTTGGAAAGTTTTCTAAAGTTATTACATCTTGAGTTTATTTTTCCGTCTTTAGAAAATTTATTTAATATCTTTAGCATATTTTTAGTTCTTAACACTATTCTTTTTTTATTGCTTGTGATGGAGTTTATATTAAATGTAACAAGACAAAAGACATTCCAATTAAAAAATAATTTTCATATAAATAAATTATTTTTTAATATTGGTTTTTTGTTTAACTGTATATTTAGTGTGCTATTCTTATATTTTATTTTTAAATTTAAAATTTATTTTCTTCTGTAATAACCCTTGACGTGTGTTCCGTCCTGTCTTTTGTAATCATCAACCCAAATTAAATTCCCTCTTGAAACCATATTTTTTGCTTGATATTCTCTAGGAACTCCAAATTCTTTTAATTGTTTATGAATATAATTTTCAAATTTTTGAAAATCATCAGTTGAGAGTTTTCCAATTTTTTCAGCGGTAAAAATTTTACCTTGAGGTAAATCAATATCATCTCCAATATTTGCAGCAAAACCTGTGTATTTTCTTTTGTCCGACGGGTGAGTAATAAGTTTCCCTGCTCTCATTCTCTCCATAACCTTTTTTGCAATAAGGTCGTCAATTTCTTCATCACTATAATTTTTATTTTTTATTTCCTGTTTTATTTCTTCTCCAATCTTTCTACCAACTGCATTGTTCCATTTATCCATATTTTCTTCATCGTAGCTTTGAGAATAATATTTGTTACCATTTCTCTCATGTAAATCTGCAAATATTTTACTTATGCTTGTACCATAAATTACCGTAGTACGAGCTTGCATAAATGCATGCTTAAACGCATCTGATTCATTGTTCCAAGTTGAATGTTCTCCGGAACCAATATTAAATCCATATTTGTTTTGATATTCCAATGTTTTACTAAACATATATTCTTTAAATTTTTTAAATTGTGGAAGAACTTCAATTAAATACAATAAGTCGTTGTTCTTATTCTTTTTTACCTCCTTTTATGTTAATTTATTTTTATGAACCAATTTTTATTAAGTAAATACTATGTTCTAAACGTATTATCATATTTTTCATTATTGGGAAATATTATGTATGTATTTGCATTTTTAATAATTAGAATTAAAACATCAAAATTCTGTATAGATGATTTTTCTTGTAATTTAATGCAATATACTTCATTTTCATTCAAGTATTATTTTTGGTTTTGCATTTTATTATTAATTTTTATTTTGGGAACTTTAATAGAATTGCTCTTAATAAAATTAAGAGTAACAAAACCAATATTATCAATAAATACAAATATATTAAAAAAAATAATTTATATATTTTCTCTTTTATTAGTACCTATTAGTTTTGCTTATTTAATTTTTATATTTTTGATTATTTATGCGATATTTGATACGATTAATAATATGTAAATCAGCCTGCATAAAAGTATGTTTAAAAGCATCCGCTTCATTATTCCAAGTGTCATGTTCACCTTTCCCAATTTCAAAACCATATATTTTTTGATATTTTTTAGTTTTTGCGTATATTTCATTGTTATATTGTTTTATAAAATTATTATTGTAACTTATATTTATTTTTTATAACAGAGTATATTAAAATATCCTGTGGCTTGCCGTTCTTCATTGTTTCAGATTTTAATTCTGCTTCAAATTTCATACCCGCAGTTTTGAGTATTGCGGCTGTTTTAAAATTTTCTTTGAAAATTTTTGCTTTTAACTTTTTAAAACCGTATTTTTTGAAACAATATCGAATAAATTTTTTTGCGGATTTTTTTGTAAATGCACCCCAATATTCAGGTTTAAAGCAAGTTGTTATTTCTGCAGAGTGTAATTTATTTTTATTTCCTATAATGTTTTCTAAAAATACAAAACCGGCAAATTGTTCGCTATCAAGTATTACCCAAAAAAAAGGATTACATTTTTCTACGGTTTTTATAATTTCATCAAGCAAATTATTGTCTGAGTAATCATCATTTAGGTATCTGTCAAATTTTTTGTAAAGATAGTATATATCTTCTAAAAATCCAATATTCTTATATAATTTTTTTTCTCTGTTTATTTTTAATTTTACAAATTTAATCATTTCTTGACTTTTTCCTTATCTAAATATAGAATTAAACCTATAAAGAACAGGAGGTTAAAATGGCAAATGAAGATTTAATTATGGCGCAATACAAACTGTATTCCGAATCAAAGGAAAAGTTTATTGATAGGGCTTTTACAACAAATAAATTTTATATGATTTTTGTAGTTATTCTTATATTGCTTGTATTTATGTCTAATGGTCTTTCATTTGGCAGATTAACAGCTCCGTCTTTATTTGCTGTTATTGGTATTATCTGTTGCTCATTATGGTGGTTGAATATGGATTCTTATAACAGTCTTATTAAAATCAAATTTTCAAAAGTTCTTGAAGAAATTGAAAAACAATTACCAGTTCAACCATACGCTATGGAATATAAAGCATTACAAGATTTTCGCAATAACAAAAAAGGTTTTGTTTTTAGTGATATTCAAAAAGTTTTTGCAGTGTTTAGCTTTTTAATTTTCTTTATTATGTTATTAATGGAAATTATTCCAAGCTGTATTAGCTGCGGATTATAGTTTCACAATACTCAAATTTTACAAAAGCATTATCAGTAGAAAAAACTTCTATGTCACCACGTAGAAGTTTTTCTCTTGTTAAATTGTCTAATCCTATGAGTGCTTCTGCTTGTATTCCATTTATATAGCTTATTGTATTATTTTGTTTGTTGAATTTTTTAAAAACGGTATTTTTTCCAAAAATTTCATTTTTAGGTACTAATTTTAAATTATGGATTTTTTTTCGTTCAAATTTTGTAGATACTTTTTTAAACGCATCTTTAATTTCTTCTTTCATTTTAATTTTAATAAGTTCATCAATACTTTTGCCTGATAAAAGTGCATCTTCTATAATGTTTCTGTTATTTTTCATAATATCTCCTTATATTTTTTTATCGTTTAAGTTGCTTATAGTAATAATTTTTGCTTCAAGGTGAGAATTTTGTTCGTCTTTATTAAACAGGTATTTACAGAGGCTATCAAGAGCTTTTAGAGCTGCCGAAGTATCTCGTAATTTTTTTTTGCCTGTTAAATTTCCTTCTTTGTCTAAAATATCTTCTTCTTCAAGAGAAAATTCTGCTATTTGCAGTAGCTTCTTTACAACATATCCTTTCTGTACGTGCAAAGTTTGTATCTGATTATTTAGTTGTAAATTTAATTCACGGATAATCGAATTTTTAGAAAGTAAAATTTCTGCAGTTTTTTTTAGATTTTTATCTTTATATCCTGCATTTTTTGCTGCTGTTTCACCATCAAGATTTTTCAAATATTCCGTGACAAATTTTTTTTGTTGTGCTGTTAATTTTTCCATAATGTTAAGAGTTCTTAATATATTTGCCAGTGATAAATAAGCATATTATTATAATTATGCTATTTATATTTCGGCTAGTGTAAAATCTATTAGTAGGCAAAACTTTCAGTTTAGCCTATTTTTTTAGTTTCGTTTTAATATAATTTGAGGGGTTTGTTGCGCATCTATGCATAGTTTTGAACGCATTGTTGCAAGATTTTCTTTATACATATTCATCCAGTATGCAAATTTGCTATATTGCGGATTTGCTTTTATTTTCATACAAGTCCCATAAACCAATAATGGCTCTACAAAAGGCTCTGGTATTAAAGATATATCCGTTTCCGTTTCAAGTCTTGATTTTTCATTATTTTGAGCATCTTTTACAAAGTTGTTAGTATAATAAATTATGTCAATTGTTTTTTCTCTGTCATATATAGGTAATAAAAGTTTATCATTTAGAACACTATATTGCGCTAAATGTTTGTTTTCAGAAAATAAAAATTGTTCATAATTTGGAGTATAGAATAATTTTTTATTATCAATACTCAAAGTATTAATTTTACCGTTTACTGTATTTAAAATTTCAGATGTTTTTGCCGGCAGTGTAATGGATTGTTTTCTTAACAAAAAATTCCAATTGTCAAACGTACAAATCTCTGCATTTATTATATTTAAAATGTTTTTAATTTTAAGATGATCGTTTTTTACAAGGTCTTCAAATTTACTTACTTTTTTGTAATTTAATTCTACCAAGCATTTATTAATAATTTCAAGATAGTTCATATTTTTCCTTTCTGTATTAAAGAAGCGGCAAGGTATTTTACCTTGCCGCAGATAGTGCTACTTTATAAGTCCTTTTTTTAACTGTTCCATAATTTGACTTTCATTTTTTAAGAATTCAGCACTTGTCATTTTTCCGATTTGCTCACGCGTAAATGGAAGAGTATTCTTTTCGCCGCCTTTTGATTTTTGAGCATTTGCTTGTAGGCGCTGCTTAGCTGCGGAATTTGATTTTTCCAAATTTTCATCGTGCGCTGCTTTCTTTAAGTATCTTTCTATTGCTGATTTTTCAACTTGTTCAACAATTTTTGCGATTTTAGAAAGCTCATCTTTGTCAAATTGAACTTGCTCATTTTTTAAATAATTTAAAATCTCCGAACGTCCATCTGATGTGAAAAAATCAGGTTTTTCTTTTTCAAATTCTTTTAAAGCCGAATTATTATCAAAGTTTGTTTTAGGTTTATCTTCCGGCATTGGGTGTTGTACATTATTTTCAAGTGCCGTCTTGATTATATGATTCAATAAATTTTGTCCTTGCTGCCGGTTAATAAGTCCTGAATTTAAAAGGTTTTGTAATCCGTTCAGGTTGGCTTTTAAATTATTTCTCAATCTTTGTTTTTGATCGTCTGTGTTGATTTTAGTATCAAGTTTTTCTTCGATTTGAGCTTTAATATTTGAATTTTGTTCTTTAGCTTGTTCAACTTGTTCGGTTGAAGATGTTGTTTGTTCTTGTATTTCTTCTGACATTTGTTTAATCCTCATTTTTTACTTGATTTAGGTATTTTACTGCTTGTTCAATTGCGTTATCAATAAATTTACTGAAAAGTAAAGCAGCAAAAGGCTTAATAACATTAGGTATTGCTAATTTTTCTATAAGAAATGTTATTGCAATTTGTTTTTTTTCTTTTCCGGTTGCGGTACTAAGTTTATTTTCAGCATAGTTGACAGCAGAAAAGGCTAAATCCGTAATTGTATTTTTAAAATTTTTTAGCATTGTATCTCCTATAAAAATCGACGCAGAATAATCTGCGTCGGGGGTAATGTATTTTACCAATCGGGTAGTTAAATTAAATTATTATTCTCCATCAGAGGTTGTTCCTTCAGGATTTTCATTTGTATTAGGTTCTTCTGTTGTTGCAAATGGATCTTGTACAACCATTTTTGCTAATGCTTTAGGTTGTACTGTTTTTGCACCATACAAATATAAACCTCTTACTAAATCTGAAAATGAATCTTTATCTCTCAAACTTTCAATCCTTGCAAGTTGTGATGCGAATGTTATAGCATCATTTGTTCCTGCCAAAACATAGAAAAGTCCGGATGTTGAGGTTAAATTTGTACTTACGAGAACATCCATACCTGCAATTCGTCCGATAGCTCCTTCTCTTATTGTTTCGTCAGCAACGTTATGTGCGCCAATGAACTCCGTGCTTTGTAGCAGGTATGATTCGATTGTGGGATTGATTATAACCCATGGCTTTTTGTTTCCTGTTAGAGCATTTGCATTTTTTAATTTCATTGCAAGTTCTACAAATTTTGCATATATAGTGCTTTTATCAAGTTCTATGGCTTCTTCTTCAGAGCCTACAATGTTTTCTTCTCCAACGTCAGAGTGCATCCCAAGTAAAAATGAATCTTGTACTTCTTCTATTGCTCGTCTTGCATTGGAAAGGTGAGCTGTCATAATGTCTTGATTTGCTTGTGCTTGAGCAACGTCATTAATTTTAAATGCAAAGTATTTCTTTTGGTCAATAGTTAATTCCATTGATGTAGGCTCAAGTTCGCTGTATGACAAACTTTCATTGCCTACTGTTGAAATGGTTACATCTGCCGGTGTAATAATTCTTACTTTGTCACCTTGGTTTTGAATGTCGCCTTCGTAGTTGCGGTTAACGCATTGAAGCATTACGCAGTTTTTTTCAAGTAGAGTGTTAAGTTTTTTACTCCAAATTTCAGGGATAAATGCTGAATAAGAATTTCCTTGTTCAGTTGTTGTTGGGGTTGTTGCTGATTGATTTTCTGTCATTTTTCTTTCCTTTCTTTTACTTTTGTACACTTATTTTTGAGGGTATGACTAGTCCTCATTAAATATTTCTTTAAATTGAATTCCGATTATTGCGGCATTATGTTCAAGTTGGTTACCCTCTACACATATTTGTATTGAATAATTTGCTTCTGAAATTTCTGCTTTAAATTTTGTTTCAGTGTCTATTGCCCAAATAGCTTCGTTATAATCGTCGCTCCATTCTGTTAGAGAGTTTGCTTCAAGATTTTCTTTGTACCAAATAAGATTATTGTTGTTATTTGAATATATTTTTTCGACATCATCTCTATTTTCTGCATCAAAATTTTTGAAGACAGAGAATATAAAGTTATTTTCGTGCGCTTCATCTAAAATGAAATAAAATTCGTCAATGGTTTTTCTTATTGTCGGATTACCAAGTCCAAGAAATGGTGATTTCCACATGAATTCAATTGGTTCTCCGTCAAAAGAGCTGTTTATGTCTTCTTTATATAAATTTCCGTTTGCATCAGCGGTAATTATATATTTTTGATATATGCAGGCTGAAGTTATATCCTGTGGTAAAACTCTTTTATACCAAGCGTGGTTTACAATATCATTTATCCAGATAGTGTGAAAGTATTGGTCATTTAAATATGGAATAAAATACCAAATTTGATTTTTTGTTTCGTAATTTAGAACAAAAGTTTCTTTTCTTCTCAGATAATCAAATTTATTAAATTCTTCTTTAATATTTCCCGTAATTTCGCTACCGAGCAGGATTTGATTTAATGCTCCGACTTCAAGTGTATAAATTCCTGAAGAATAAAAATATTGTTTATTATTTACCGTAACAGCTCCGTTAGGAGAGTATGCACCTTTGTTTGCAAATGGTATAATGCTAAAATTTTCAGGTGATGAACCTGTAAGCAAATAAACATTTTTTTCTTTGTAGATAGCAAGATAATCTTTGTATGTTTTAAGTGCGGTTATGTTGTCTGTATCTGTATGAAAATTATTTATATAACCGGCATCATTCGCAGTTGAAAAATCATTATATTTTCCGAGTGCGGAAAAATATATCGCAGCTCCGTCAGCTGCCCAAATTCTGCCTTTGTATATTGCAACCGCATCAGGGTATATTGTTGTACCGTTTACTTGCAAATTGCAATCTATAAATTCATAATTAGCATTCTTTTTTATATAAAACATTGCATCTCTATCGCCAGCAACAATTGTTCCGTTCAAAAAATTTGCAAATATTATTTTTGAAGAATGCAGAGTTTTATTAAGAAGTATAATATTATCATTTTCGTCAAATGCATATATTTTGCCGCTTTCGGTTATAATTAAAATTACAGAACCGGTGTCAGTATTCATTTCGTGTATATATAAAATTTTTTCATTTTCAGGTACTGTGCCAATTTTAATGTTGCCTTTTTGTCTTATTATTCCTTTATTTTGGTATATTTCTACGTTTTTTGAATCAGTCCAAAATATTTTTTTTGTATTTAATCCCAATTCTGTTTTTGTTGAAGCTTGATTTATCCCGCCGGATAAGTCATAATAAAAATTTTGCATTTTATTCTCCTTTTTGCAAATACCATTTAATTTTTGTACGTATAAAATTCCCTACTTCATCTTGTTCAACCCATGAATATGGCGGTAAAAAAATTAAATCTATTTTGCCTGCACTTGTTGTATTTGGGTGAGTTTTTCCAAATTCATAATGAGTTAAAACAGTTGTTTTTGTTACAGGTATATTAAATTTTTTTGAAAGTTTTGCGCAAAATTGCATTGCGGATTCAAATTGAATTTTTGTAATTGGGTAATTACCAATTTCATATTTATTTTTAAATCCCATCATTCCACATAATGAAACACCTATTGAACCTGTGTTTCCGCCACCGGTGTGTGCTGCATATTCTCCGTCTAAACAATTTTCATTTGCTTCAGGTTTAAATGTGCCAAGATGTATTTTCCCCATGTTATCTACAAGATAGTGATAACAATCTTTATCATGGCTATTAGGAACAGCACCACCGGCTGTCCAATGAATAATAATTCGTTTCATAACTAATTAATCCTTTATTTTTTTTCGTATTTTCGTACATACGTAGCAATTAGTGCCAGTCGATTTCGTGCGCACAGTTTATACATAAGCCTTTCTACATACGTTTCTACAGTTCTGGCTGAAATATTTAAACATTCAGAAATTTCTTTATATTCGTAGCCTTCACACAGCAGTTTTATAACTGCTTTTTCCTGTTTACTTATTACCATTTATACTTCCTTAATTTTCAGCTATTATTTATATGCTACATTGAAAATTCGTAAAAATTTCTATATATTCACCTTTTTGACAGTTTAAACGTTATTGTCAAACAAACCTAGTTTCATTGAACTTAAATTTGAATAGCATTTCTTTTTACGTCCGTACTCGTTGTAGTTTAAATAAAATTTTCCGTAGGCTTTAGCAAAGGAATTATCGTATGTGATTTTTTCTTTTAAAATATCTTTTTGATATTTTTCAAAAAATTTTCTTGCTTTTTTATTTGTAATTCTATAAACAGAAATTTTATTAAGTTTATCAATTTTAGTTAATTGCAAAACTGTGTGTCCGCATACCGGACAAGTTTCCATATAATCTAATTCTTTTATTGTAAATTCTTCATCAGGTATGAGTTCAAAAGTTTTGCATTCTCTCAATCCACCGCAGCATTGTATGTATCCCATAATTGCACAGTATCTCCCATAATTAATTTGAAAAACAGCTTTACCTGCTAGGGTGTGAGCCTTACTCAAATTTATGTGATTATTATACATTTTTTATTTTAAAAAAAAGTCCGTTTTATTACGTACGGGATAGTACGTACGTGATTTTACGTACGGGATATCACGGACATGGATTAAAAAAAATTTTGTGATATAATCAATGATAACAATGTTTTGGAGGTATTTATGTGTGAATTAAAAAATGAAAATATTTCATACGAAAATGAAAAAGAATTTTTCGATAAAAACTATAATATTTCATATTATGATGAAAATTTACCAAAACCTTCGAATGATTTAATATTTATGCATTATATTTCGTCCTGTGTTATATATGGTTTGGGTGCTTTGGTTTTGTTTTTTAATCCTTATTTTAAAACTGTTGCTCAAAATTTTCAATATTCTTATGAAGTCATAACGTGTGCTTTTTTTGCATATTTGCTTTTTGCTCCGTTATTTTTATTTACTATAAAACCTAAGACAATATACGTTTCTCACAGTATAGAAGTTATGAATTATATTTTAAAATTAGTAAAAAGAGAAGGGTTAAAGAAAAATTTGACGTCGGCAGAGATTATTGAATGGTTGAAGCCGACATATAAACAACAACAATCATTGATTTTATATTTTGTAAAATTCTTTTTTGGACCACAGCTTACAATATGGTCCATAGTTCATTTTAGCCAATTTCAAATATATTTGAATAAACTATTTAAACTAATTTCTTTTACACAGCAAAGCGGATATGATTTTACGTATGTTATTAAATCTTCAAAATTACTGCTTAATTATCGAGATAATATATATCTTGTGCTATTCCAACTTTTATATTTCTTTGATTGCTTTTTCTTTGCAATAGGATACTGTACAGAGTTAACATTCTTAAAAAATAGAATAAGAACAGTTGAATCAAGTATATTGGGTATTGTTTTTTGTTTAGCTTGTTATGCTCCATTCAGTAATATAGTTACAACAAATTTTCCTTGGAAACATTCTGAAATTGTTATGAATGTTACATCAAATCCTATTGATTTTATAAATTGGGTATTTTATGCAGTTGCTTTAGTTTTAATTATATTATATGTGTCAGCGTCATTTGCTTTATTTACCAAAGCAAGTAATATGACCAATCGAGGCACTTGTAAAATATTCCCTTATAATATTGTAAGACATCCGGCTTATTCAACAAAAGTTGGATTATGGTGGTTTTCCTCTATTATATTAGTAAAAAGATTATTATCAAATGCAAATTATGAACAAATATGCTTGGTAATATTCTGTGGTATAATTTGGACGTTTATTTACTATATGCGTGCTATAACTGAAGAACGTCACTTATCTCTTGACCCTGAATATAGAGAATATACTAAAAAAGTCAAGTATAAATTTATACCATACTTATGGTAGTTATCTGACTTCAAGTTCGCAGCACATTTGACAAGCTCCAAAAACTTTAGAAACTTTTAAATTTTTTCTGAAACAACAGTAGTTAGGTTTGTTGAAAATCTCTTTTATGCTGTTTTCTTTTACATTGCCTATTTTTTGAGAAAGACATGGGTAAACATTGCCTTCAGGTGTAATAAATGTATTTGAGAATGGAAATTTACAAGGTTTATAAATTTCACTTATGGGTTTGCTGATATCTGTGTTAAAAAATTCTTCAATTTTTTTGATTGGATTTTTAGTAAGTTCAAATTTTGGTGAAAATCTTATAAGAGTTTTAGAATGTTTTTTTAAGCTTTCTAATTCTAAATAAATTTCTTTGAAATGTTCCATGTCAAAATAAAGCTTTATTGGATAATCAGCGTTAAATTCAGGCATGAAACTATCAAAAAGCTGTGAATTTTGTTTTAAATTGTTATTTCTTAAAAATGATATTGATAAAAATTCAAATCCCATATCGCTGCACATTTTATATAATTTAGGTAAATCATCTAAATTGTTTTCAAGGACGATAGTTTTAATGTCAATCATTGGGCGTTTTTTATATTTGTTAATAAGTTCTAAATTTGAATATATTTTGTCGAAAATACCTTCTTTATTTCTATTTAAATCGTGATTTTTTCCATATCCATCTAAAGATACTGATAATAAAATCATTTTATTTTTGATAAATGCTTGAATAATTTCATCATTAATTAATATACCGTTAGATACAACATTAACTTTTCCAAAAGTTTTTTTACAAGCTTTTTCCAAAATAGGTATAAAATCTTGTCTTATAAGTGGTTCACCACCTACAAGTGTAACGATAGAATAAAATGGAATTTGTTCAATAATGTTAAACCAATCTTGAGTTGAAAGTTCCTGTTTGTTACGATTACTCCCTACATAGCAATATGGACATTTTAAATTACATTTATATGTAAGTTCAAAAAAATATCTTAAAGGCATTAGAGCTTTGCCGTATTTTGAGTTATATGCAGGTATTGCATATATGTTTCTAAATAAATCAAATAATTTTGAATAATTTAACATAAGGCAATTATACTCTAAAAAAATACGTTTTACATAAAATCTTTTTAATGTAAAATGGAGCTATGGAAAAATTTGCCATAAAAATTTCACCAATGAAAAAAGAGGATTTAGACGGTATTTTAAAAATAGAAGAAGCCTCTTATGGTGAACATCATTGGTCTAAAGATTCTTTTTATTCTGAATTATCAAATAAATTAGCCAAATATTTCTGCGCATTTGACGAAAGTAATAATTTATTAGGCTATGCAGGAAGTTGGCTTGTTATAGATGAGGCTCACATAACAAATATTGCAGTTGCCCCGCAGTATCGGGGTAAAAAAGTAGGAGAGTCGTTACTCACGGCAATTTTTGATGCGTGTTATAAAAATATGGTTAAATATCTTACTTTAGAAGTTAGGGTTAGTAATACACCTGCAATAAAATTGTATGAAAAGTATGCATTTAAATCCTTAGGTACTAGAAAAGGTTATTATCAAAATAACAACGAAGATGCTTTAATTATGTGGACAGAAAATATATTTTGGGATAAATTTAAATTAAAATACAATGAAAATCTTAAGAACCTGAAAGAAAAAATAATTATTTATGAAGATAGATAAACCTGAGATTGTAAAAAAAGAAAATGTATTTAAATATAATGGCGAACCTGTAAAAATGACTTTAGGTACGCTAATATTGACATGTTTTTGTGTGTTATTGCTTATTGTTGCAACGTTTACTCAACTGTCATTTACACATTTTATAATTCCCGGTGATTTTTTAAATTACATAAATACTGATGGTATCAGTACAGATGTAAAACAACATTTTTTTAAATATTACAGGTATATTCCTCAAATTCCTGTAATTCTTTTTATTGCCGCTTTTTTGGGTAAAATTTTTGGTGTAATTGCAGTATTTGTTTATATTGCAATAGGTTTGTTTGTATATCCTGTTTTTGCTCTTGGTGGTGGACTGAAATATTTATTAGATTATAATTTTGGGTATATATTTGCATATATTCCTGCTGTATTTTTTGCTGCATCAATATTAAGAAACGGCTTTTCGGTAAAGAATATTCTGCAAGCTGCTTTTGTTGCTGTTTTAACGATACACTTTATTGGTATTTTATACACATTGTTAATTGGAGCAATAAGTCATACTTCTAATACATTACTTTTAGGTTGGATAATAGCTCAAAGTGGTGTTAAAATCCTATATGATTATATGTTTAGTGTTGTAGCTATTCTTGTTGGTGAATTCTCAAAACGTTTTCTTTGGATAATAATGTGTTAAAATCTGTAAATATTATCGAAACAAAACAGCAAATTTATTTTTTATCAATTTTGTATTTCTGTATAGTTTTTTATAAGGAGAAAACATGACATCATCAAAAGCAAAAAAGCAAGTGAATGAAGAGTCAAAAGAGGATGAGTTTGACACTTATCTAAAAAATCAGTGCATGAAAACGACTTTCAATGGTATTGAGATAGAATCGTTTGCTTGGTATGAGAAAATGCTTGGTGTTAAGTAAAAAAATGAATATTTGTTATTAGCAAAAGGGAGATATTTTATATAAAATATCTCCCTTTTGTTTTTGTTGACCTTTTTAATCAAAAATGTTAAAATAAGTTCATTATAAGGAGAAAAGTATATGTATCGTAATAAATTTGCATTCACTTTGCCGGAAGTCTTAATGACACTACTTGTATTGGGTGTTGTTGTAGCATTTACAATTCCGATTGTTGTGCAAAATTCATACGGTAGAGAAACCGTATTGAAGGTTAGAAAAGCTTATTCAATATTGTCAAATTCGTATGAAAATGTTTCTACAAAATATGGTGGCATTTCAGAATGGGATACTGTAAGTTCAGCTTCTTACGGAGCTAAGATGGCAAATAGTATATTGCTTGGAACAAATTGCGGTACAGCAAGCAATTTAACGACAAATAATGATTGTATGCCGGGTTGTCCGAAAATTTATAAAGCAAATGGTGGCAGTTTAGAGGTTTGTACGTCATCGGATGTTGCAAAATTGATGGCAGCAGATGGAATTTCTTATGCATTTCAAATAGAGGATTCTACTTGTGGAATTGATATTACTGATAATGCTGCAAATGCTCCGGTTAATTTGAAACATATTTGTGGTACTGCAATTGCGGATATATATCATTCGAAAGCCGGAAAAAATAAAAATTTATATGGTTCAGATATATTTTTATTCTATATAACTTCTGACGGTGTGATTCCTGCAGGTATTGATTTAGATAAAAAATATCCTTACAAAGCTTCAGATTGTGTTAAGAGAATTACAAAAGACGCATTTGGTTGTGCTGCAAAACTTGTTTATGATAAAGAAAAGATTGATGAATAATTTTGTTGACAACTATTTAAAATGGTTGTATTATTACAAAAAATGCGAACATAGCAAAAAGGAGAAAATTTATATGAAATTTCAGAAAAATTTAGCTTTTACATTAGCAGAAACACTAATTGTAATGGGTATTATAGGTGTTGTTGCAGCTTTAACTATTCCATCTTTGACAAATAGTACAAATAACAAAGATGTTGTTGCAAAAGTAAGAAAAGCTCATACAAATTTGGAAGATGCGTTTGGTCGTATGGTTGGAACATACGGAGAAATGGATGAATGGGGTGCTCTTGATACTAGCACATTCAGTAAAAGATTAATAGGTTCTATGAAGTTAACAAAAAGCTGTGGAGCTAATGAAACAGGCAATTGTTTTGGTGATAATACCGCATTGTTTGGAACAGCAGGTACCCAAACAATGGGTGATGCTGAAAAAAATACGTCTGTGTATAAAGTTATAAAAGCTGACGGTGTTTCATTAGGATTTTATTTGGATGAGAATACAACTTGTACTGCAAAAGCTGCAGATAGTAACATTGTTCAAGACTTAAAAGAAATTTGCGGTGTTGCTTTAATTGATGTTGACGGTCCAAATAAAGGTAAAAACAAACATGGTCAAGATTTATTTGAATTTTATATCACAAAAAAAGGTATATACCCTGTTGGAACTGCTGATGATACAAAATTTAAATATGTTGATAATTGTATAAAAACAGGTAATAATACGTCAAACCAATCTCAAGCATGTACAGCATGGGTTGTTTATAATGGAAACTTAGATTATAAAAGAGCAACATCTGAAGGCAAATGTGAGAGTGATGCCAATAAAACTCTCGACTTTACAAAAAATGTTTCTTGTGACTAATAATATTAGTTGTTAATAAAAAAGTCGGAAACTTTATTGAAAGTTTCCGACTTTTTGGTGATTTAGTTAATATTCAAAAAGAAATTTATCTTCAGAAATTTTAGCATTTGAACCAATAGGAATTGTTAGTTTGTTTTTGTTATGAGTAATTTTAAATCCACCAAGGACTGGAATATTTAATTCTTTTGATAGTTCTTTAA
The DNA here is from genome assembly GCA_002450015.1 of Cyanobacteria bacterium UBA6984. Taxonomy (GTDB): domain Bacteria; phylum Cyanobacteriota; class Vampirovibrionia; order Gastranaerophilales; family Gastranaerophilaceae; genus UBA6984. Next base: position 56,670 of record DJYG01000035.1, read on the forward strand.
AAAAGCTTTCTAAAAGCTGTTTATCGCCACATTTTAAAAAGTCGCCTAATATCAAACCATTAATATTTTGTTTAAATTTTTCTATGTTTAGCAATTGTGTAAACATTTTGTCTATTTTATAAACAGGTTCATTTAAATCTTCTGCAAAAAATATAAACTTTTCATCAGGTATAAAGTCAATTCCGCATAGAGATGTTACGGTTGCTAAGTTGCCGCCAAACAAAATTCCCTCAGCATTTCCTGATTGATATATTTTTTTAGCTTTAACATTTTCAGTTGAAAAATGAGTAAAAGCCTTTAAAAATTTTGTAAAAGTAAAATCAGATATTTTATTAATTCCAAAATCACCTTGGCACATTGGCGCGTGGTAAGTAATAAGATTAGATTTTTTCATAAGCATTATGCATAATGCTGTTATGTCTGAGTATCCTGCAAAAAACTTTGGATGTTTTTGTATTAAATCATAATTAATTTTATTTATTAATCTTATACAGCCGTATCCGCCTCGAAGGCAAAATATTCCATTGATATTATTATCTTCAAAAAAAGTGTGCAAATCATCAAGTCTTTCTTCATCTGTTCCAGCCAAATAATTTTTTTTATTAAAAATATTTTTTCCAAAAACAATATTGTAACCCAAATCTTCAAAAATTTTTTTTGCTTTCAAAGCTCCGTCTTTACTTTCAACACATCCTGCCGGAGCAATAATACCAATTGTATCACCTAAATTTAATCTTTTTGGTTTAATTAAATTCATAATAGTTCTATTTCCTTTTGGCTTAGGATATAATAATATCATGAACGAAAATTATATTCCATTATATAGAAAGTACAGACCTCAAATGTTGGAAGAGATTGTAGGTCAAGAACATGTAAAAAAAGCACTTGCAAATGCGATAAAATTAAATAAAATTTCACACGCATATTTGTTTACAGGCCCTAGAGGTACAGGTAAAACTTCAACGGCAAGAATTTTGGCTAAATCTTTAAATTGTGTGGAAGGTCCGACCATAAAACCATGCGGAAAGTGTGCAAGCTGTGTTGATATAACAAATTCAACTCCGCTGGATGTAATTGAAATTGACGCAGCAAGTAATCGCTCTGTTAATGATGCGCAAAATATTTTGGAAAAAATTCAATATGCACCTGTAAATGGTAAATATAAAATATATATTATAGATGAAGTTCACATGCTTACGGTACAAGCATTTAATGCTCTGTTAAAAACGCTTGAAGAACCGCCTGAAAATGTGATATTTATACTAGCAACAACAGAAGTTCACAAAGTTTTAGATACAATAAAAAGCCGCTGCCAGCGCTTTGATTTTAAAAGAATTACAACAGAAGATATAGTAAAACATTTAAAATACATATCCAAACTTGAAAAAATTAATATTGAGGATGATGCTGTTTTAACAATTGCCAAAAACTCAGCAGGCGGAATGCGTGATAGCTTGGCATTATTAGATCAGTTAAGTGTTCTTGATTCAGATAAAGCAATTACAACAGATGATATTAATTCTCTTTTAGGCAGGTTGTCTTTTGATATTTTAAGTCGTTTATCAGACTGCATTATTAGTTCTAATCCAAGTGAAGCTATTGAAATTATTGAAGAAATTTATAATTCAGGAAATGAACCATCTCAAGTTCTTTTAAATCTTTTAAATTATTTTAAAAATATATTGATAGTTAAAAATTGCAATTCAGAACTTGTGCTTGAATTGACTCAAACAACAGAAACCCAGCTGGAAACAATAAAAAAACAATCAGAAAAGCTTGAAACTCATCAAATTATATTTTTAATAGAAAGAACATCTCATTATATAAATGAATTAAAAACAACTACAAATCAGCACACATGGTTAGAAGTTGCGATGATTGATTTGTCTAATTTATCAGAAAATACAAAGCTTGTGGATATACAAAACAGGTTAATGAAATTAGAAAATTGTGAAATTTCTCAAGAAATTCAACCAAAGTATAAGACTCCGCCACACCCTGTTCAAAAGCCATCAATGAAACCGGCAGGAGCAGAAAAGCTTGCTGCCAAGCCAATTGTTCAACATTCTGTCGAAATTCCTAAAAATGAATATACAGAAGATAAAATAAATAATTATAATAAACCAATTGAAAAATCTAAAGAGGATAGTGTTTCTGTTAACAATAACGAATTGAATTCATCAGATATCAAAGATTTATGGAAAAAACTTTTAGAAAATATTGACAGTATGCCAACAAGACAACTGTTAATTCAACAAGCAAAACCTGTAATAATTTCTCCGAAAACGGTTATAATTACAGTAAGACAGGAAGGTTTTTTAAACAACATAAATAATACAAATAAAAAGCAAATGATAATAGAAGCTGTAAATAAATTATTTAATAATCAAAAAACAAATGTAGTTATACGTTTACCTCAGTCTTCTGATAGCAGCGCTGCTGCAATTGATAAAGAATTAAAAAATATAGTTCAAGAAAATAAAAGACAAGAAGAAAAAGAAGAAGCATTAAAGGATATTTATAAACCAACTGATAATCCTGATATGGTTGAGTTTGTTGCAAATCCTGATGAGAGTTTAGATGAAAATGAAAATACAAATGTCGAACAACCAATTAAACAATCTGAGGTGCTATCGGACAGAGCAAAAATGGTAAAAGACCTGTTTAATGGCAAAATCGTGGAATAATTACCGAATGTAAATTTTTTGTCACGATTTGTTATTTAAGATGTTTGGAGGGGTACTTATATAATGTACCCCATTTAAGTATAGTATAAAATTTAACTCATATATATGCGTTAAAGAGCATCTGACGAACTCTTAAAATTCTTGTGTACCGATTTGGTTTGTCAGATGTTTTTTTTATTGTAATCTGACTTTAACAACGGCTTTTTTTACGTAATCAGGATGTTCAACACAAATTTGAGGTTTGTGTACGTCGTGAGGGTATAAAATTACAAAATCATTTTCTTTTAATAGAAAAATTTCTTGCGGTAATGATGTGCTTAAAAATTCTACATCTTTTTCTTGATTATAATGCTCGATAGTTCTAAAATTTTGAATTTCGCCAATGCCTATTTGTTCTTTACCTTCTATGATAAATTGAATATCAATATATTTTCTGTGTGCTTCCCATTGACATTCATTTTGTGGTTTTGTTTGATAATCCTGTATATTTGCATATACGTCATCTCCCAAAATATTATATTTTCCGTTTTCAAATAATTTAAGATTATTTTTTTCTATAAATTCTAATCCTAACTCCATTTTATTAGATAAGTTATAGCAATATTTAATATGTTTTAATGAGTTTTTAATCATGGTTTTAGTATATCATAAAGTTTATGAATAATAAAATCTTTTACACTTATATGTTATTAACCGTGAATAATACGTATTACTGCGGATATACAGATGATATAGAAAAGCGTTATAAAAAGCATCTCTCCGGTACGGGTGCAAAATATACAAAAGCTAACAAACCTATAAAAATAGCATATTGTAAGTCTTTTGCGACAAAATCCGAAGCAATGAAAGAAGAATGCCGAATAAAAAAATTATCAAGAGCGGACAAAGATATTTTAGTTAAAAATTTTGAAATTAATCAAAACCGGTAGCTTTTCCACCTGTTTTTGTAATTGCACTTGGCAAATGACGTTTAAATTTTTGTCCTCTGGTAAACTCTGAAGTATCTTCTTTTTTCAGATTGTTGTATCCTTTTTTAATTTCTTTTACTTCAGCTTTATATTCATGTTTTAGTTGTTTATGTTTTTCTTTAATAGCTTTTTTTTCGTCTTTTTTCTTTTGTTTTTCGTATTTTTCCGCCAATTTTGATTCTGCAATTGCACTTGCCGGATCCATAAAACCATCTTGAATTAATTTTAATCCAATAGTACTAACATTAACATTTTCTTGTGTCAAAGATTCCATTCTAACTTGCGTACCTTTGTAGTCAATACTCCAAGTTCCAAGACTTCGTGGCGGATTTCCAGTGTATGCATAAGCTGTTATTATAATTCTGTCTTGATTTTTTGCATCAAATCCCAGAGGATATATATCCCAACGAATATCTTTCATATCAAGATTTTTTGTTGTTCTCCAATAGTAACGAATAGCTTCTCTGACTTCAGTAAGTTTATAGTTCTTTTTTTCATTAAAATCATAAACAAGTACATTTGTCTGCCAAATCCCATCTTCAGCGCTTCCTATTTTTTCTTTAGCAACAACTTTTGATAAATCAAGTGAAAAATCAATTGGTGTAATTGTTTTAAATAATCCCCATTCTATTATAGTTCTGTCTGTTGAAAATATCGGAACAGGGTTTCTTGCTGCAAAATTTGCCTTCATAACTTTTTCAACATCAGGCATTCCTTCTCTTAGCGGAACAACATAAACATCACCTTCCGTAGAATGATTTTTTGCATAATAAGATACAACAGGAACAACCATTATACTTGTGTTTGGTGCAATTAATCCGGGTAAAATATCTTGTCTGTCATATCTGGATTTTTTTCTGTCTATATTTAATTCAACACTGCCGGGTGGATTATTGTATCGAATAAGTTTGTACTTAGGTTGAGGTACATATTTCATTTTACTATCCTCAACTTTTTTTATAAAGTCACCGTTGCCTGTTGATTTGTCCTTTGCTGCCGATTGTTTTTCGTATTCTTCAACCGTCATATATCCGGATTTAGGCATTAAGCTTTTTTTATAATTCTCTTTAGCTTCTTTTTCTTTTACTTTGCGTGTATAGTCCCATTCATTTGTATTTAGGGCATAGCAAGTCATTGTCCCTGTTATAGCGAACATTGTTAATGCTATAAATATCTTGCGAAACATTAAACTAAACCTTCTGTAAGCACTTTACCAACAGCTTGTGCGCGTGATGCTACACATAATTTTTGTAAAATGCTGTGAACGTGAGCTTTTGCTGTTGAAGTTGTAATAAATCTTTTTTCTGCAATTTGCGGATTAGAGAGTCCCTCAACAAGAAGTGCAAGAATATCCATTTCAGTTTCAGTAAGACCATAAATATTTTTGCCTTCTTTATATTTAATTTCTCCTGTTGGAGCTGAATTTTGCCTATCTGTACGTTGAATATTTGATAAAACAATCCTTGCAATTTGTGGATCAAGCCAACCTGTACCTTCTGAAACAGATTTTATGGCACGTTCCGTTTGTTCTGCATTTGCACCTTTCATAATATAACCGTTTGCACCTGCATCAAATGCATCAAGAACATCATTTTCGCTATCTCTTGATGTAAACATTAAAATTTTAATTTCAGGATTGGTTTCTTTTATTCGTTTTGTTGCTTCTATTCCATCTATTTCAGGTAAACCTATATCCATTAAAACTACATCAGGTAAAAGACTTTTAGCTTTATTTACTCCTTCAATACCGTTTTCAGCTTCACCAATTAAATCAATATCACCCATTTTTTCTAAAACAAGCGAAAGTCCCATTCTAACCATTAAATGATCTTCTACAATAAGTACCTTAATATTTGACATTATACTGTAAGCCTTTCTTTTATAGGTTTTGCAACAACATCAGTTAAAATAAAAGAAAATTCACTGCCTTTGTTAATTTTACTTTCTAACCAAATTTTTCCGCCGTGTGCTTCGACAATTTGTCTTGATAAGTATAAACCCAATCCTGTTCCTGTTGAACGCTTTTTACTTGTTCCTTGGGAAAATCTCTTAAATAAATGAGGAATATCTTCTTTTGGAATTCCATTACCGGTATCTGATACTGAGAATAAGAAATCTCCGGCTTGTTCTTTTACTGTTACTTCTATTTTTCCACCAGGATTTGTATAATTTACAGCATTACCGCAAAGGTTTGCGATTACTCTGCCTATTTCTTGTCTGTCTGCGGTTATAATTAAATCTTTGTCAGGTTCAAAATTAACAGTAAATTCAATATTTTTCTTATCTGCAAGAGGTTTTAATTCTTCATATCTTTGCATAATAAGTTCTTTTGCATTGAAGTTGCTCTTAACCAGTTCAACTTTTCCTGCATCAAATTTATATACGGTTAACAAACTGTTAACAAGACCTAAAAGTCCTTCGCTATTAGATTTCATTGTTGATAAAAGCATGTGTTGTCGTTCATTTAAGTTACCGACAGTACCATCAAGGAAAAAGTCCAATGTTTGAATTGCCGCTGTAAGCGGAGTTCTCATATCATGAGTTAATGTTGCTATAAAATCATCTCTCAGTCGGTCAGTTTCTTTTTGTACGCTGACATCACGAATTACACCAACGAATTTATGTTCAGTATTTGCGCTATCTTCAGGTGAAATTAGTGCAAAGCTGACTTCTACCGGAATTTGTCTTTCTGTTAATGTATTTGCAATACTACAATCTCTAAGTACAGCTTCGCCATCTTCGATACATTCTTCGTATATTTGTGCTAAGTTTCCGCCAAACAATATATCAGAAAGTTTTGATGATAATAAATGAGATTCACTCAAACCTGATAGATTTTCTGTTGCAGGATTTGCTTGCTCTATGTTTCCGTTTTTATCTGTAATTATAATACCGTCAGCGCAATATGTAATAATTCCTTTTAGTTTCGAGTGTGCTTGAACTAAATCTGCAGTTCTTTGAGCAACAAGTTCTTCAAGATTATGTGAATATTTTTCAAGTTCTTTTTTAGCGTCTTCAAGTTCGTTAATTTTTTCGTGTAATTTATCTATTAAACCGCTTCTTTCTATACCATTTTGGATTGTAATGATTAAATCGTCATTATCCCACGGTTTTTCAATATATTTATATAGTCCTATTTCGTTAATTGCTCTAATAGCATTTTCTTTGTCTGCATATCCTGTAAGCAAAATTTTACTAACATCGGGATAAAGTTTCTTAGCTTCGGATAAAAATTCAAGCCCGTTCATTTCAGGCATTATAAAATCAGAAATGATTATGTCAGGCTTATTTTGTTTTAAAAATTCAATCGCCTCTTTTGGGTTGTTAAACGGCACACAATTTGTGAACCCTTCAAGTTTAAGAAGGGTTTTAAATGCCGATGTAACCATTTTTTCGTCATCAACGACAACTATCAATCCACTTTTCATAGCAACATAATACTCTATTTTTCTTTGTGTGCCAAATTCTTAACAAACTTTAAAAATAACAAAAATCAAAATTTAGGAATTACTCGTCTATCAGTGTAAATTTGTCACCCAGCTTATCTTCCATAAGTTTGATAAATTCAGAAGGTTTCATTCCTAATGCTTCAGCAATTTTCCATAATGTGATAACTTTGCAATCAACAACACCGTTTTCTATTCGATTTAAATTCCCATTTCCTATATCAAATTCATTTGCAAGTTTATTGCAAGACAATTTTGTTTTGCTTTTTCTTAATTCTCTTATTGTCTTACCTAACATTTCACGTAGAAAGAGTGTTTTTTCATCTTTTCTCTGCATATATTCATAATACAAAATTCACTTGACAATATTATCCATATATGGATAATGTATATATGGATAAAAATAAATGTTATTTATTTCTTATTTTGTTTATTTTTCAATTTTTTTGTCAAAATAACTCTTTTGCGCAGAATAGCAAACAGGAGGTAGATATGCATAAACGTACGATTATGATAGACCTAGATGGAGTGTTAGATGATTATTCAAAATATGATGAAAATAATATTCCTGAAATAAAAAAAGGTGCAAAAGAATTTATAAAAAAATTACATTCAACAGGAAAATACGAGCTTGTATTGTTTACAACAAGGAGTCCAAAACTTTCTTTAAATTGGCTTGTTGAAAATAAAATAGATAAATATTTTAAAGATGTGACAAATGTTAAATATCCGGCATACATCTATTTAGATGATAGAGCAATACAATTCAAGGGCAATTATGAAAATGCCCTTGATGAGATTGAAAAGTTTAAAGTATATTGGCAACCTTAGTTTTATCTTACTTTAATACTTTCATCCATATATTTAATTAACGGATAGATAAAGAATTCTATAATTCTTCTTTTTCCGATTTTAATTTCGTTGGTTGTTGTCATCCCGAATTTGATAGATTGTTCTTTGCCTTCAACCATTAAAGTAGTATTTTTAGGTTTTATATATACTTCATAAACAGGTCCTAAGTGTTCATCTTCGACACTGTTAGCTGAAACTACCGTTACTTCACCATTTAAAATACCGTATTTTTGGAAATTATAAGTATCAACTTTAATTGAAACAGGCATACCTACTTCAACAAATCCTACATCTTGATTTAGAACTTTTGCTTTTACTAGTAATGGTGCATTTTTTGGTACAATAGTCATAAGTTTTTCAGCAGGAGTGACAACACCGCCTATTGTGTGAACTAAAACAGTATTAACATATCCGCTTATCGGAGCTTTAATTATTTGTTTTTGTTTTTCCAGTTGTACTCTTTTATTTCTTATTTCAGATAAAGAAGCACTTAGAGCACCAATTTCGTGCGATAAACTTACAGTTTCTTTTACAGCTTCGTCATATTTTGTTTGCGGAATAATATCTTTAACTTCGTCGAGTCTTTGTTTGTTAGCAGTTGCAACAGCTAATTTAGTTCTGTTTGCAGCCAATTGTTCTGCAACTTTAGCTTCTTCTTCTCTAATGTTATTTAATTCAAGCCCCGGTTCATATTCCGCAGGAGATACAATTGCTACAACTTGACCTTCAGTTACATAATCGCCTTCTTTAACGCTTATTGCTGTAACAACACCTTTTTCCAGTGATTGAACAACTTTTTCTTCACCGCCGGGAATGATTATACCTCTTGCCGTAATTACAATATCTACTTTGCCAAGATACATCCATAGTCCTGCAACTACAATAAAGATGATGATAAGCCAAAATATTGTATTTCCAATAGGATTAATAGGACTGTCTTCAATTTCAGCAAGAATAGGTTTAAATTCGTGCGCATCATCTTCTTTTGGAATAATTATATTTTTAATTTTTTCTAAAATATCTCTGATTTTTTTCATATTTTCCTCATTGTATTAATTAAGCTGATTGTGCCATGTAAAGTTTTCTGTAATATCCATCATGTTGAAGGAGTTCTTCATGAGTACCTTGTTCAACAATGTTGCCATTGTCAAAGCAAACAATCAAATCACAATCTTTAATTGTAGATAACCTGTGTGCGATAATAATAGTTGTTCTTCCTTTTGAAATCATTTCCATATTATCACGAATAATTCTTTCAGATTCATAGTCAAGAGCAGAAGTTGCTTCATCAAAAATTAAAATTCTAGGATTAGAGATTAAGGCTCTTGCTATTGCAATTCTTTGTTTTTGACCTCCTGATAAGCTTGAACCACGTTCTCCAACTTCTGTGTCATAACCTTTAGGAAGTTTTGAAATAAATTCGTGCGCTCCTGCTATTTGAGCCGCTTGAACAATTCCTTCCATAGGCATGTTAGGTCTTGGAAGTGCGATATTATCTTTGATAGTTCCAGAGAATAAAAAGTTTTCTTGTAAAACAATACCAATATTTGTTCTTAACCATACAGGATTGATATTTCTTATATCAATTCCATCAATATAAATTGTACCTTCAGTTGTATAATACAATCGTTGAATAAGCTTAGTAATTGTTGATTTGCCGCTACCACTTCGTCCGACAAAGCCGATTTTTGTACCGGCTTTAATATCTAAGTTGATATTTTTCAAAACCATAGGAGATTCGACATTATATTTAAAAGATAAATGGTCGATTTTAATATCACCTTTAACATGATTTAAAGTAATAGCATTACCGGATTGCATTTCAATAGGGCTGTTTAAAATATCTCCGATACGGTCAACTGCCAAAAGTGTTTGTTGGAAATCATTCCATAAACCAACCAAACGCAACATTGGAGCTGCAAATTGTCCTGAAAACATTTGGAACGCAATTAATTGACCTATTGTAAGTTTATTTTCGATAACGAGCATTACACCAACATATAAAATAGCGATGGTCATACCTTTTTGTAAAAATCCGCAGATAGAACCGGTGAAGTTACCCATAATTGCCAAGTTAAAACTTGATTTTAAGTATTTTCCGAGTTTTTCTTCCCATTTTTTGAACATTGAACCTTCAATGGCAAGAGATTTAACTGTTTGAACACCAGTAATTGATTCTACTAAGTATGAATTTGAATGTGCTCCCATTTGGAATTTTTCTTCTAATCTTAAACGTAATTCAGGTGTAATCATAACGTAAATAACACCTATTGCGGCTAAAAATCCTAAAGAAATAAAAGTTAACTTAGGGCTATATACAAACATTATAGCAAGGAATACTGTTGAGAAAAATGCGTCAATTAATACTGATACAGATTTGTTCGTAATAAATTCACGTATTCTGTCAAGTTCTCTAACCCTTGCAGCAATATTACCAACTTGTCTGTTTTCAAAATAAACATAATACAGTCTGAATAAGTGTTTAAAAAGTTTTGCGCCCAATTTTGCATCAATTTTGTTAGTCGTATGTATAAAAATATAGTTTCTTGAAAGGTTTAACAATAATTCAAAAATAGCAACAACAATAAATGCAAAAGCTAAAACATCAAGTGTCGAGATAGTTCTATTAACAAGAACTTTATCCAAAATTACCTGTGTAAACAGCGGTGTAACAAGTCCGAACAATTGAACTACAAATGAGCCTAAAAGCACTTGTCCAATAATTTTTTTATATTTAAATATTTCTATAAAAAACCACTTGAAACCGAATTTTACGTCAGTATTTAACATTTTATGGCGAATTACAAGCATTTCATCTTTTATTTGTTCTTGTAATTCTGCAATTGTATGTACGGTTGGTTGATTTTCGAGTGGAGTAAGAGTCAAGACTTTTTCTTCTTCACGTTTTATAGCTAAAAGTACAATATAAGAATCATCTTTAAGCTGAATAATTGCAGGAAGAGGATATCTTTCAGGATAATCAGCCAGTTTAAGTCTTTTCTTTTTAACTTTAAATCCCTTATTTTTAGCAATTCTCATTATTTCTTCAGGAGAAATGTCTGCGGTAGAAATGCCATATTCACGGACAACTCCGCGCATATCAATGTTAACATTGTTCATTCTTGCAACAATTTCTAAAGAAATTAATCCTGTATTAACATTTTTAGGTTTTTCTTGAGTTTGAGTTTGAGTTTGAGTTTGTTCTTGCTCTTGTTGAGAATGTATTTCTTTTTCTTTATTTTCTTTGTTTTCGTCCATTATTCAATTCCTAGTACTCTTGTGTAAGTATTTGTATTCCTTTAACAATAGCTTCTGAAGTAATTTTATTTTTATCAGATTCTATTTGTTGTTGCAAAACTTGAACTTTGACGTCATTTTCATCAATAGGTGAAACTAATTTTTTTGCAACAAGTCTGTGTGTTGATTTTTCCTTATCATCTAAAGCTTTAATCATTTTATCGTTTTCAGCGGATTGTTCTTCAAGATAAATAAGATTAGATCTCATAGTGGCAAGTTTAGCCATAAATTGTGCCATTGCTTTATCTCTTTCAACTTGGAGTTGTTGAAGTTCTAATTTTACTTTGCCGATATTAGCTCTGTTTTTCATACCATCAAAGAGTTGAGTATTAACAGAAACTCCGACAGTAAAGTTAGAAGGTTTTATATTACCAAAACTGTCAGGATAGCTTGTTCCGTCAGAGCCATAAATGTAATATTTAGAATAAGCATTAATTTTAGGATAGTTCGTGTGCTTAGCAACACGTAATTCAAATTCTTTTTTCTTAATACTGTGTTCGTGGATTTTCCAAGTAATACATTTTGTGTAATCTTGAAACGCATTAACATCAAAATCTGATTTTTTTATGTCACCGACTTTAAGATTTTCAGAATCATATTGTTCTCCGGTATAAAATGATAACCAGTTAATTGATTCTTGACGTGTTGACTTAAGTTCGCTAATTCTTTTTTTTACGTTTGCGACTTTGACAATTGCATCATCATATTCCATTTTGGAAAGTTCTTTAGCGTTGTAGAGTCTTGTTTTGTATTCAAAAGACTTTTCTTCAAGTTGTAATATTTTTTTATTAATTTCGATTTGCTTTGTAAGCATTAATATTTTAGAATAAGTGTCAATAACGTTGAGATTAAGTTCTTGGAATTTTTGTTTTTCTTGAAATTCTTTAACAACGACATCTTCCTTCGCAGCTTTAAGGTTATTACCTCTAACACCAAAATCGAAGATATTGTATGTTAAAGTTATCCCCAAAACTGATTGGTATCTTGTGTATGGGTTAATGTATGCTTCTCCGATAGTCATAACAGTAGATTCTCTATCGTTTCGGAAGTTTTTTGTATATTCAGTCCCCATCATGAAGTTAAGTTTAGGGAAATAATCGGCTCTAGCGCCTTTGATGCCTTGTTTTGCTATTAGAACTTGAAAATCGGCAATTTTTAAATCATAAGCGTGTTCTTCTGCTTTGTGCATAACATCATCAAAACTGATATTGCCAACCAGTTTGGCATTATTTTTGGATTCGAGTGCAACAGCAGAGTCTTGAGTTTTATTTTTTTTGAACCAATGTTTTTTAGATTTTTCTTTTGTTAAAACTTGTTCATTAGAAGTGTTTTGGGTATCAATATTTTTAGACACATCAACATTTTCAATTGCCATTGCTCCATTGCAGTTTAATTGAAAAAATAAAACTATATAAATAATATATTTTATATAATGATTGATTGTACCCATACTTCAATATCAATGTTATAGCACAAACAAATAAAAAGTCCAAATAAAAAAAGATGTTTAATATGACATCTTTCATTGTGAGAAAATCTTTGATTTTTGTCATACTGAGGAAGTGCAACGACCGAAGTATCTCGTTTGTACGAGGTTAAGACAAAAGATTGACCGTGTGATAAAAGTTTTATATAATGGATTTGTAGGTATGCTCAACGCAATCCACCGACACACACAACAGTGAAGAAATTGGTCGGAAAGGAGGGCAGCTATGGTTGACAAAATAATAATGCTACTGCTAACAATAGCAATTGTAGCAATAGCATTAAAACTGTAAACCGTAGGAGTGAAGCACGTCATAGAGAAAACCTCTTCAAATTCTTTATGGCGTGTCCTACATCTATATTATTTACTATTTCATTATATTTGTCAAGTGTTTTGGGTATGTTTTCGTCATACTGAGCGTTAGCGAAGTATCCAGTCGGTTTTTTCTGTCTTGGATTATTCGGGTA
>DJYG01000002.1 GCA_002450015.1 Cyanobacteria bacterium UBA6984
TCTCCCGCTTGAATTACTCCATCTTCTGAGTTATCAATGTACTTTGCTTTTATTTCATCAATTTTATCATTAATAACATTAGCAATTTCAGTAATAGGAGTATTATCAAACCAGGTCTCTTGAGCCTCTTTTTTCTTTACATCTAAAATATTATCTGGATCATATAACCATGATAAATCCATGCCAACATTTTTATTATACATTCGCAAAAGAGTCATTTTCTTCATGCGGTTGTAATAATAATCAAAAGCTGCCAGTTGGCACATTTCTTTAATATTTTCTAAATATTCAGAGCCTTTATTTACTTTATATACTGCATACTTTTTTGGACGCTGTTCAAGATATTTTTCTATATCTTCAATAGAAATCTGTTTCGCCCCAAGTTGATGAAGATTATAAATAGAACCAAATAAAATTCTATGAAATTCCTGTGGGAAATCTTGTTCGTTAAATTTATATTTATCTTCTAAATCCAAAAGAGAAGGATTGATGAAAACATCTCCAATTACTTGCATATTTGCAGATACATCAACATACTTTGAACTCATTCATTATCCTCCTCTTCTAGCCACATATGCGGCGGCCGCACGTACACTCGCGGCGATTCAATTTCTACCACTTTTTCTTTTGATATTGTAAAATTGGAAATATCTTTTTCTTGATTTACTAACTGTGCTTGATATAACGCATAATAATAATTTAATGCTTGCTTATAAACGTAAGGAATAATACCTATACTACCATTGCTTTTATCTAAAGAATTACCTTCTTTTTCATAATACCATTTCAATGTTTTTAACATACCACTATATGTATAGTTATTTTCTTTAACATATCTTTCAGCAAGCTTTTTAGTTAAAATATAATTATAATCTTCTCCAAATAATTTTTTTGTATAATCATAAAAAGCCTCAATATCCCTTTCCTCTTGAGACATATTGGCTACATGATTTTCCCAACATTTCATATGAGCGTATCTACGTGCGGAGATTTGTTTTGTCGGTTCAATATCTCTATCAAATTGTTCACCACAATATAAACATTTTACTCGATGTGACATTTACAACATCTCCTTTTTAAATATTTTTCTATTTATATTATAACAAAAAAAAGAAAACTTGTCAAAGTATTGTAGCCCTTTGACAAGTTTATATATATTTATAATTATTCTGATTTTGTCTCTTTGGAAAGTAAGAGGAGATCATCATAAATCAAAGATAAAGCTTCAACTTGTTCACGAGAACATTGACTCATCTTCTGGCCCCTACCGAGGTAACGATCAGTAATCTGTACAATTCGAGGCTGATAAAATTCTTTAAAGACATCATCTGAATTATTATCAATCATTTCCTTAATTAGATTATTACAATTTTTCATAAGTTCATCAAAATTAAGATCTTGGGTTGTATCTTTATAAAGATTGTTCTTTTTATCTGTAAAAAATTCTTTTCCATCTTCTTGTGCCTGTTTATCTATTGCATCACTAATTGCAGTCACGAGATTATCATAAGAAAAATCAATATAATCTGGAGTATATTTAAATCTTGATCCAGCTTCATAACGAGATGTGCCTCGCATAAAAAGTTTTGTTAAATTATTACCATCTTTATCTGTAACAATTCTTGAATATCCAATAATGTCGGCCATTCTAGCTACAATATTGTTGGCTCTTTTATCAAGGGTTGGAACAATTTTGTTGTATTCATTTCCCGCCTCATCTTTAAAAACTTTGTCAGTGGCATGGGAAATAAGAATAAGACCATAATCCATCATTACAATAGATCTAAGACATTCATCGAATTCTTTTGATACTAATCCATAACCTTTTCCAAATGGGATGTCACTAATGCTATCAACTCCATAGCCGCCATCTGGGCGAAGTGCATTATCACAAATATACTTTGTACAGTAATCATAAGCAATATCTGTAGTATCAATGGTAATAGTATAAAACATTTCTTTAGCCTTTGGATCTTTTAACTGACGAAGAACTTTTCTAAATTCTGCCCAATTATTAATTGGTTGAGCCATAACCCCAGGAATAGCATTGTATCCTTTTTCAAAAGCTAAAAGAAGATTTTTTTCAAATTTTGAGGCTGTCGTTGTTTTTCCACTCTTGGGCTAGCCATAAAAAAAGATAGAATAACCTCTTAAATTTCGACTAACCTGGTGTGGTTGAATATTAAAAATATTAATATCTGCCATAATTATAATATCCTTTCTTTAAAAAGAAAAGGGGGAGGATTAATCCCCCTTTTATTAAAACACAAATCCACCTTCAGGCACAGTCTGAGCAGCTTTTGTTGCGGCTGCCGCATTGAAATTAACTCCATTCGTAGCCTTATTAACTTGGCGTTCGTTATATCTCTTTTCAACCTCTGCTAGCATAACCTGACGATCCTGACTCATTTTCTTTACATCCGCTGCTGTAAGAACTTCCTCATTATTAAAATCATAAGGAACCTTTGCGGTGCCAGTGATAACATATTCACGATTTTTTCTTTCATATGTTTGGACTGCTGCTTCACCAAAAGCAGACTCTTCTGTCCTCTCCGTTTTAATGGTCATACAATTAATATGTCCCCAAACCTTTGTAAAAACTGGATCGGAAGGAGTAATATCAAGATTCTCAAAATAATTCATTCCCATTTCATTATGAACAACGAAAGATACAGGAAGAAGTACTGGACCATATCCAAAAATAGCACCACTAACGGTTGTAAAATCTTTTGTAATATTTTTTTCAGGATTAGCGTCAATATGGGTTACTTTTGTAATTAGCATATCTGCTGTAAAAGTATTTCTTTCCGTCTCCGGCCCAAGTTCATTTACAATAGAACAAAAACCATTTTCATTTCTAATTGCTGCAACCTTAGAACCATCTCCCGCAATAAAATCATTAAGTGCAATAGCAGCTCCAGTACACTGAACCTTAAATGCATTATCCTTGCCGCCATTTACCCAAGTTTTATCGGGATTATCAATAATTCTCTTGAGCGCAACATAAGTGTTATTAGTTTGACCACTCTTTAAAGTTTCAGTTACATAAGTATAATGAACGGTGATTACATTTAAACCAGCCTCATCTACGACAATATCAAGGTCACCTGCAATATACTTAGTACCAGGATTTTTTGAATTTTCTCCAGAAACCCTTTCAGAAAGCTGATTAAAATTACTACCTGTACTATAAACATATCCTTCAATTTTTTCTGTGTTAATAAATTTTGCGTTTGCTTTCATTTATTTATTTTCTCCTTATTAAATCAACTTTTTACTTTTATATTATAACAAAATTTTTTTTAATTGTCAAACTGATAATTTTTTCCAGCTTCTGTAAGTGAGTATCGAACTGGATCCTTACCAGTTTTTTCAACATACCCATCATTTTTCAGTTTACGCATAGAGCCAGCAATGGAACGACCTGAGGTAAAAAGAGCTTCCGCGGCTTCATTGGATGTAAACAAGTTATTCATTGTATCTACATTCTCTTGCATCCAAGAAAGCAATTTCTTACCGTTTTCTGTCATGGCTCCTGAATTTTTTACTTTATTATTTTTTAAATCTTCAAAAAAATCAAAAGCATCTTTCCAAGCTTCTTTTGTTGCATCGTCCCATGCATTTACCATGGCTGCATCCATAATTTCATTAACAAATTCAATAAATCTTTCTTTCTTAGTCATTTGTAATTTTTCTCTTTTCATTTATAATATAATTTCATTTTGTAATTATATTATAACATTTTATTTTTTATTTTTCAATTTGAAAAGGAATATTTTCATCATCAAAAATAAAATATTGAGCATAAGGGAGAGAACGACACCATTTAATAAAATTATTATTA
>DJYG01000038.1 GCA_002450015.1 Cyanobacteria bacterium UBA6984
AAGACCTGTTTTGGTGAGGGATTATTTCTTGATATTATTGAGTTTTAGGCAAAAAAAATTAAAAATAACGTGAAATCTCATGAAAGTTGCAAAATTCAAAATATGCGATATAATTAAAATACAGACCAAAAATCCCTCACCAAAACAGGTCTTTTGTGTTCATGTTTTTAATATAAATTTACATATTTTGTTACAAATGTAATTGTAAAAATATGTGATAAATTTTAAAAATTATGATTTTAAACATCATAATTTTTTTTTATTAATATATACATAAGGAGATATTCATGCCTGTAATAAATGATAAATTTCAAATCCATACAAATGGTTTTACAGATATTATAGATATAACAAAAAATGTTCAAAATACTGTTTATATGCATTCATTGAAAGATGCATGTGTCATGTGTTATGTTTCAGGAAGTACGGCATCTTTAACAACTATTGAATTTGAGCCGGGATTGCTGGTCGATTTACCTGAAGCATTAGAGCGTATTGCTCCTCAAAATATTGAATATCACCATGATGAAACTTGGCATGATGGAAACGGTTATGCGCATGTAAGGGCTTCTATAATGGGAAATTCCTTAAATATTCCATTGATAGATGGAGCGTTGCAACTTGGAACATGGCAACAAGTTGTATTGATTGATTTTGACAACAAAGCCCGAACCAGAACTGTTTATATTCAAATTATATACTAACAGGTTGTAATTTAGGTCTTTGCATTGTTAAAAGAAGTTCTTGCGGAATTGCATTTTCAATTATTCCTGAATCAGCAGGTGCAAAGAAAAATTCAACCATTTCATCTTCTGCTATGTCAATTGCATCAAAAGGAATACTTATATCTATAACATTATCATAGGCTATTTTTATTTGTTCATTATTTTGAATGCACCATAAGCCATTTGACATTGATTTTGAAAATTGAAGCGGTCTTAGCATGCCATTTACAAATGAAAGTTTAATTTCTGCGCCAAACTTTTCTCTTAGCAGTTGATAAATGTCTTCTGTTTGACTGATTAATCTAATATGAGATAAATTTTGCAAATTAGAACGATTTCTTAAATAAATAAACATCTGTCTTACAGCTTGAGTGTTATTTTCTTTAGCTTCTTTATCTATATAAAATCTTAAGTAAATATTATCTTTATCAAATCCGAATTTAATTTTATCAAACAATTTTATATCTTCAGAATAAGGATTTTCGGGCAATGTGATAATTCCTGCATTAAGCCATTCATCATCAATTTTGTCTTGACCGTCCATAGAAGGAGTTATTGTAGCGGTAGGCAAACTTGACGGACTGTTTGGCAATGCAATAGGAATATTCAAATATTCAGGAACTTCTAAATCCAAAAGTTTATATACATTTTTTAGATGTTCTCTGAAAAGGTAGTCGAATATATGGTCTTGACCTGAATTATTTGGTTCACCAAACCACCAAAACCAATCACTTCCTTCTGCAATATAAATTTCATTACGAGCTTTATCAATATTCGGATGACTTGGGTTTGAACTTAAAAATTGCATAAAATCATCTCGAACCTTTTTTAATGCATTCCAAGCTTGATTTTTTGTGGGTTCTCCAATCCAAAGTTGAAAATTTCTGTTAATCCAAGAACCGGAATATAATTTTGAAAGTTTCTTAATATTTTTATCTTGTTTTATATAATCACTAATTAAAACAGTTTCAAGTGAATTATCATCTTCAATAAGTTTGTATATTGCTCTTAAAAATTCTGAACCATCATCTGCATAATTTTCCCAAGAATTTTCACCGTCAAGTGCGATAGTCAAAAGATGTGATTCATCAGGAGATGCAAAAATTTTACTTTGAATAACTTTAATTCTGTCATACAAATCATTTGCAGCTTTTTGAGAATCTGTATTCGGATATTCAAAACTTATAAGATTTGGAATCATCGAATCTCTAAAAATCATATTAATTTTTGCATTAGTTCTTGAAACATATTCATAAGGCTTTAAAAGATAATAAGGATCAGCTAAATGTCCTTTAAAATCTCTTACAAAATCAAAATTTATAGAATTTGCTAAAATACCTTCATCTGTAATAGTCCATTCAACACCCAAATCGGCAAGCATTTCCAATGTTTTTGTGCTTACACATTGTTCAGGCGGCCATATTCCTTTAGGACGACGTCCGAAAATTTCTTCCATTTTGTCTAAAGCCATTTTTGTCTGTGCAATAGCGTCTTTTGCCATTTTTAAGTTTGAAGGCAAAACTTCAGGGTTTGGAATATTTCTGTGCGCACATTTTATATCTAATAATATTGGCAAAATAGGATGATACATAGGACTTGTAGTTAGTTCTATTTTTCCGTCTTCCATAAATTTACGATATGTAGGAATTATTTGTTTTATAATCTCATATTGATATTTTAAAATAGTTTCTCTGTCTTGTAGTGTAAATCCTGAACCTTTTTCAGATAATTCTTTTAATTCGGGATAAATTTCTCCATAAACAGGGTCAAACCATGCTAAATTAAACCATGCCATAATATCTGAATATTCTTGGTCGGAATATTCTTCAATATCGTAAATATTCTGATAAACTCTCTTTTCATAAAGCTTTTTGTATGCTTCGTGGTGAGAAATCATTGATGTAAAATTTGCATCAAAAAAGTTTGTTAAAATAAATCTTTTATCATCATCTGAAAGATTTTCAATAGGTGTTACACTTAATCGTGAATGAATATCCTGAAAATTATTTTCTGCATAATCAGTTAAAGATTGCAAAAGCATTGGAACTAGATTAAAATTAAGTTTTAATTTCGGAAACTCGTTCATTATAAGAACCATGTCCAAATAATCTTTAACAGCATGCATTCTAACCCATGGCAGCAAGTAATCACTATCTTGATTTAATTTGTAAGATGGTTGATGCATGTGCCAATAGAATGCTATGGATAATTTTTTTTGTTCGTTGACCATTTGATTAAATCGTACTTTAAAAAAAATATCTTGGCAAGAATGTTTTATAAACTCTTTATAATGCTTTCAAGAGTTTCTTTTATATCTTCAGGTTTTTAAACGTTCTCTTTAAGTTCATATTTTTCCATCGTTAAATCAAAACATTTATCTAAAATTCTATTTGTTTTTTCCATTTTTTTTACAATAATGTTAACAGCATTAGCAAAATCTTCTTTTTCTAATCCTGTATAATCATTTTCAGCAGAATTAACAATTACTTTAAGTCCACTTAAAAAATCACTATAATCATGCCTCATTTCGCAGAATAATGCCTCTATTGCTTTATCTTTAACCATTTCATTATTTTCCATATTCTTCTCCTTAAACTTTTATTAAATTAAATAGCTTTTATACAAGCTATAATAGCTTGTATAAAAGCTACTGTCAACTTATTTTTTTAGATAATATAAAATGTTGGCATGATAATAAATAAACTATCTGAAATAATGGGTAAGAAAAGAATAAATAAAGCAGAATTATCAAGAGGTACAGGTATTAGTTATTCTGCAATCAAAAATCTTTATAGTGATAAAACAAGCGCAATTGAATTTGATACACTAAATAAACTTTGTAATTTTCTGGAATGTACACCAAATGATATTTTAGAATTTAAGCCTGATTACTAAAAATTAGTATTTTGGGGTTTTATAAAAAATATTGTGGGAAATTATTGTAGTAGCAGTCCTTACTGAACAAGGATAGATTTTGATTGCAAAAACTGCACAGAACAATTGATAAAAGTCTAATATCTTTGTAATATACTTAAATTATGGATAATATTATATTTAGACAGATGAATAAAAATGACAGGGCTGATGTTTTGGATATGATGAGAACTTTTTATCATTCACCGGCTCTTTTTACAAATGGTAGTGAAGAAATTTTTCAAGCAAACTTTGATAACTCTGTTAATAATAATCCTTACTTAGAAAGTTATATTATTTTGTATAAAAATGAAGTTATTGGATATACTATGCTAGCAAAAAGTTTCTCAACAGAATTTGGCAAAGAATGTATTTGGTTTGAAGATTTATATTTAAAAGAAAATTATAGAAATAAAGGAATTATTCCAGATTTTATAGAATTTATAAAAAACAAATATTCTGATAAATTATTAAGACTTGAAGTTGAAAAAGAAAATTCGCATGCTGTTCATGTATATGAAAAAGCAGGATTTAAAATGCTTCCATACAGAGAATATTATATTGATTAAATAAGGAAATAAAGTTTTTTAACTATTTACAAGAAATATGCTATACAATAGCAATATTACATGAGAAAGATTTATGATAGATACAAATAAAATTTTAGAATTATTTAATACAGCTCTGGATTATAAAAATAAAGGAGAGTTAGAGCTTGCAGCAAACTATTATGAAGAAGTTTTGAAACTTACTACTCAATTGCCGGAAGTTTATTTTAATCTCGCATTTGTGTATATTGATTTAGATAGGCAAGAAGAAGCTATTGAATGTCTTAATAAATTTATTCAGTTAGAACCGAATGACACAGAAGGACATTATTTTTTAGCAACAGCATATTTTAAAACAAAAGATTACAAAAAAGGTTATCCCTATTTTGAACATAGGATAAGTCGTTTTCATGCAATTCAGACACAATATAAATTGTATGGTGAAAGATTTAAAAAAATCCCGTTTTGGCACGGCGAAGATTTGGCTGATAAAACCATATACGTGTATTACGAAGCGGGTTTAGGAGATACCTTAATGTATTACAGGTATATTGAATTGTTAACAAAATGTTGTAAAAAAGTTTATTTTAAGCCTCAAATACCATTATTACCACTATTTGCAGAAAACAGATATGGTTCAAAAATAATAATGCATTTTACTAATGAAATGGCGTCAGAATGCGACTATCAATGTCCGATAATGAGTTTACCTTACTTTTTAGATTTAGATAACAAACAAATTTTTTACCGAAGTGATAAATTTCTGCATGCTGTACCTAAAAAAGTTCAATGGTATAAAGAAAAATTTTTTAATAATGACAAATTAAAAATTGGTATAAAATGGCAGGGTAATACTTTTATTGGTGCAGAAAGAGCTATAACTCCCGATAGCTTTGCTAAAATTTTTGAATTGCCAAATACACAATTATATTCAGTTCAAGTTACAACCGATGAAGAAGAAGTAAAAACTTTGCAAGGCAAATATAACATTATTGATATTGCTTCAACATTCAAAGATTTTTCATGTACAGCTGCAGCAATTGAAAATCTCGATATTGTAATCTGTAATGACACATCTGTCGGACATTTAGCAGGTGCAATGGGTAAAAAATGTTATATGATTTTGCCTAAATATTATGATTGGCGTTGGCATACGGATATTTCTAAATGTGATTGGTATGACAGTATAAAATTATTCCGTCAAAAAACAACTTGGGAAGAGGTTATAGAAAGAATTTACGAAGATATAAATTTAAACTTTTGTAAATAAATTTTTAATATAAGTCAATTTATAGTTTTTATCACACTTAAAAAACTCGTTATAGTAGTATAGGTAAAGTGTGTAAAATGAAAGTAAATGCAATTAATTCTTATAAACCCGTTAATTTTGGTCAAAAAAATGTTCAACAAAACAGATATGCAAGCTATATAAATACAAACAGATTGCAAGATACATTTGTAAAAATGGCTAAAGTTGATACAGGTTCTTGTGAAGCTGCTAAAAAAGGTGTTGGTCCAAGTACATCAAAACAAATTGAATTTGCAAAACAACTAGCTGTTGATTTAAAAGAAATCGGTCTAACAGATATTGATATTGATGAAAATGGTATTTTAACAGCTACAATGAAAGGTAATATCGGAGATGATTCCCCTGTTGTAGGTTTGATTGCCCACATGGATACAAGTGAACAAGCTCCAACCGGCCATGTAAAACCACAAATTCACAAATATGAAAAAGGTGACATTGAATTAAAAAATGGTGTAAAGATTAGCGAAAAAGATTTAGCACCATACAAAAATAATACCATAATCACATCAGACGGTACATCTCTTTTAGGTGCTGATGATAAAGCAGGTATTGCCGAAATTATGGAAGCGTTGAAAGTATTTAATGAAAGACCTGAATTAAAACGTCCGACATTGAAAATAGCATTTACACCTGATGAAGAAATTGGAACAGGTGTTGAAAACTTTAACCTTAAAAAATTCGGTGCAGATTTAGCATACACAGTTGACGGTTCTGAAGCTGATGTAATTGATACAGAAACTTTCAATGCATATAACCCTGAAATTACTATCGAAGGTGTTCAGGTTCATACAGGTCACGCTTATGGCAAAATGGTAAATTCTATTACTATTGCAAATGAAATTATTTCTCGTTTGCCAAAAGATGAAACTCCTGAAAAAACAAAAGACAGAGAAGGTTTTTATCACGTTGATTCAATTTCAGGCGATGTGGGCAAAGTTACAATGAAAATGATTGTAAGAGATTTTGATTCAAAAGCTGAAGAAGAAAAAGTAAATAACTTGGCAAATATTATAAAAGAAGTTGAAAAAGAATATCCAAATTGTAAAATAACATTTAATCCAAACAAAAAATACAGCAATATGAAAGAAGGTTTAGACGAACTACCTCAAGTTGTTGAATTTGCTAAAAAAGGATTAGAAATGAGCGGATTTAAACCCGTTGAATCAGCTGCAAGAGGCGGAACAGACGGTTCAAGCTTAACTTTGAGAGGTTTGCCTACACCAAATTTAGGTACAGGCGGTATAAATTATCACTCTGTCAGAGAATTTGTTTCACTTGATACAATGAAAAAATGTACTGAAAATATTATAAATATCGTTTCTTTATGGGCGGAAAATGCAAAAGAAGTTATGCCTCAAATTATTGAAAGACGTAACAGCGGCAAACTTCAATAGCAAAATACAAATTTATAATATTTAGTTGATATAAAAATTTTAAATATACTGTATAATTCTAAATAATAGTTGGGAGAACTGTTAATATACAGGTATGTTAGAGTGAAAAAATTTTTTAAAAAAATAATCAGAAAATATCAGAAAAATTTTATGTATTTTGTTACTGCATTAATTTTCGGTGCAGTGATTTATGTTTTGAATATTTATGGTTATATTCCGTTTGATTTTAACTTAAATAATACAAATGGTAATTATTCCGGAGATACAACAGGGCATAAACACAGCGAATTGGCATATCAAGAAGTTTGGTGTAAAGCTCATAACGGAATAACCGAGTATAAAAACAGAGATTATACTAGAGTTGATTGCTTAACAAAAGATAATGCCGTAGAATTTGATTTTGCAAAAAAATGGGCAGAAAGTGTAGGTCAGGCTTTGCATTATCAGCTTATGACAGGTAAACGGGGTAAAGTCGTACTGATTTTAGAAAAACCAGCGGATAAATCTACTTATTACAAAAGAGTTGAAGCATTGGCAAAAAAATACAATTTTGATGTTGAGGCAATTACACCAAATGATTTGCACTTAAACGAAAACGGTGAATGCCCTGTCAAAAAATGCAAATGCCATAAAAAGAAATATAATTAAACATCGCGTTCACGAACGAGATATAAATCAATATTTTATTGATCTGTAAATTTTATACATCATTTCAACATCTATGTTGTCTTTATTTATTTCATCAATTAAATTTTTCTTTAAGATTTCGTGTTTTTGATATTGAGAAAATTCAAAAAGTTCTTTTGGTTCTACTTTTAGTGCTTCTATTAGTTTGGTTATTGTTTTTGCTTTAACAAAAACATTACCGCATTCAATTTTACTAAGGTTTCTTTCTCCGACTTCAATCATTTCAGCAAGTTGTTCTTGAGTTAAGCCCTTTTTTATTCTTAACTCTTTAACTCTTTTTCCAAAAAATTTTTTAAATTCGGTTTCGTTCATAAATACCTCTTTTTTAATTGTAAAATGCTTAATTAAATTAATAAGGTAATAATATGGTCTATTTAAACTTGACAAAGAGTATAATATACGTTAAAATCATACTTACATGACTTTTATTTTATTATTAAAGACCATTATAAGATGTTTAAAAGGAGTAGTTATGAAAAAAATAGCATTTACACTTGCAGAAACACTAATAGTAATGGGCATAATCGGTGTTGTAGCAGCACTGACATTACCAAACTTAAATAGTTCAACAGGTGAAAAAGAAAAAGTTGCTAAAGTTAAGAAAATATATCAAAATTTAACAGATGCTTTTGGACGTGCAACTGTAGTTTATGGTCCAATGAATGAATGGTTTAATAATGGTTCACCTTCAGACAAATCTCAAAAAATTGGTGAACGTATTACCGAGTTTATAAAATTATCTAAGAATTGTGGACTTAATAAAAATGCAGGATGTTTTACATCAAGTAATAGTAACTACTTAAACGGAGCTCAAGGTAGTAATCTTGATGCTTTGTTTATGGCAGGTGATACGTATAAAGTTATAACTGCGGATGGAACATCTATACTATTCAGTCGTTCTGATCCTATTGTTTATATTGATATAGATGGACCCAATAAAGGAACTAATACTCATGGTAAAGATATATTTTCCTTTAGAATAGATATAGATAACAGTGAATTACTACCTGGTGGATATAACTTTAATGATACACAATTAAAATCAAATTGTTTTGCAAAAGGTTCAGGTTGTACAGCTTGGGTAATTAACAACGGCAATATGGACTATTTAAAATGCCCTGATAAATTAAGTGAAACCGTTACTTTTTGCAAATAAAACAAAATTCAAAACTTTACGCAAGGGTGTTTTTATGTTACTTTATTCTCGGAAAGAAGAAGGAACAAAAAATGACAAACGTTAATGATTTACCAACAGTTTACAATGCTTTAGAAACAGAAAAAGAAATATATGAATTTTGGGAAAAAGGCGAATATTTTAAAGCAGATGCTAAATCTTCAAAACCTGCATATTCACTTGTAATTCCACCTCCAAACGTAACAGGCGTACTGCACATGGGACACGCTTTAGACGAAACTTTGCAAGATATTCTAACTCGTTATCACAGAATGGCAGGTTATGAAGCTCTCTGGATTCCGGGAACTGACCATGCCGGACTTGCAACACAAAACGTCGTTGAAAAACAACTTGCAAAAAAAGGCTTAACACGTCACGATTTAGGCAGAGAAAAATTCATTGAAGAAACTTGGAAATGGACTAATGAACATAAATCAGCAATTCTCGATCAATGCAAACGTTTAGGTGTTTCTTTCGACCGTACAAGAGAACGTTTTACATTCGATAAAGGCTGTTCTGATGCGGTTAAAGAAGTGTTTGTTAAACTTTACGAAAAAGGTTTAATCTATAAAGGAGCATACATTGTAAACTGGTGTCCTCGTTGTCAATCTGCAATTTCAGACATCGAAACAGAATATGAAACAGAAAAAGGACATTTGTGGGAAATTTCTTACCCTCTATGTGATGAACAAGGTGCAATAGTTGTTGCAACAACACGTCCTGAAACAATGTATGGTGACGTTGCTATTGCCGTTAATCCTAATGATTACAAATATAAAGATTTAGTTGGAAAATATGTTTATGTTCCGCTTTCTCAAAGAAAAATTCCTATTATCGCAGATGAATATGTAGATAAATCATTCGGTACCGGTGCTGTTAAAATTACTCCTGCACACGACCCTAACGATTACGAAGTGGGTAAAAGACACGGTTTAAAACCAATTTGGGTTATTGATGAAGAAGGGAAGATGAAGTCTTGTCCTGAAGTTCATCCTGACGTACAAGGTTTGGACCGTTATGAAGCCAGAGAAAAAACAGTTGGTTTATTAAGCTTAAATAATTGCTTACTAAGAATTACAGAACACGAACACAATGTAGGTAAATGCCAACGTTGTAATACTACAATTGAACCATTATTGTCAGAACAATGGTTTGTAAAAATGGAACCTTTGGCAAAAGAAGCTATTGCAGCAGTTAAAGATGGAAGAATTAAATTTGTTCCCGAACGTTGGGAAAAGAATTATTTAGGTTGGATGGAAAATATTCGTGACTGGTGTATTTCCCGTCAAATATGGTGGGGACATCAAATTCCTGCGTATTACCATAACGAAACAGGTGAAATGGTTGTAGCAAAAGAAAATCCTGATCCTGAACATTATACACAAGAATCAGATTGTCTTGATACATGGTTTTCATCAGGTTTATGGCCATTCTCCACTATGGGATTTCCACAAACTGAAACAGATGATTTCAAAAAATTCTACCCTACAAGCGTTCTTGTAACAGGTTTTGATATTATTTTCTTCTGGGTTGCAAGAATGATTAC
>DJYG01000014.1 GCA_002450015.1 Cyanobacteria bacterium UBA6984
GAGTAAAATCAACCCTATTGAAACGAATTATTACATGTAAATAGTTTTTTATAAATAAAAAAGTCAAAAGCTCAAGTTTAGCTTTTGACTTTTTATTTGTGTTATCGTTATATATTATTTTTTTAAATCATTTTCAATTTTAGAAAGTACAACATCAACTTTTGTTAGGTCTTTTACAGCACCTTGTGCAAATTGAGGTCGTCCGCCACCTTTACCATCAGTTGCAACAGCTATTTCTTTTACAATATTACCTGCATTAACTCCATTTGCAACAAAATTATCAGATACTTTTACAAAAATAGAAGTGCCTGCAACAACTACTATTACAGAATCACCTAATTTATTTGCAAGCATTTCCACACCTTCTTTAAGTGCATTTGCGTCTAATTGTTCCATTTTTTGAACAAATAATTTACCGCTAGTAATATCAACAGCTTTTGAAGCAAATTCTTTGAATTTATCCTTTGCTTGAGCCGATTTCACAGTTGCAAGTTCTTTTTGAAGCTCTTTATTTTCTTCAACAAGTTTATCAACACGAACTTCAACTTCATCATAATGAGCTTTAAATTTTTCTGCCAATTTATCTATTGCGTTTGCTTTTTCTGATAAATATTTTAATGCTGCTTTTGCAACAACAACTTCAATACGTCTTGTACCTGCTGCAATTGCACTTTCAGAAATAATTTTTGCAAGTCTTAATTGACCTGTATGAGATGCATGACATCCTGCACAGAATTCTTTTGAAACATCATCACCTATCGAAACGACACGAACCTCATCTTCATATTTTTCACCAAATAAAGCCATTGCTCCTGTTGCTTTTGCTTCATCAATATTCATAACTTTAGTTGTTACATCCAAATCTTGACTAATCCATTCATTAATCATATCTTCTGTTTTTTGGATTTCTTGTTTTGTCATTGCTCTGTCGAATGTAAAGTCAAAACGCATTCTATTTTCATCAACCTGCGAACCTGCTTGATGAACATCACCTGAAAGTACATGCTGCAAAGCTGATTGTAGTAAGTGAGCAGATGTATGATGAACTTTTATTTGTCCTCTTCGTTCTTTATCAATAACAGCGTGAACAGTTGTGCCAAGCTCAATTTCACCATTTACAAGTAAACATCTGTGAACAAATAACTTATTAACTTTGAATGTTGTTAAAACTTCCAATTTTAAATTGTCATTTTCAATAATTCCGCTATCACCTACTTGACCACCACATTCTGCATAGAATGGCGTTTTGTCAAGGACAACATCTATATAACCTTCGCCTTCAAGAGTTTCAAGAATTTTTGCCTCACATTCCAAATCTGTATAACCTACAAATTCAGTTGCTCCAACTTTTTCTTCAACTTTGGCATATTTTATATCACCGGTGACTGAAATCTTTTGTGTTGCGGCTTTTGCACGGTCTTTTTGTTCTTTCATAGCCACTTTAAAACCGTCTTCATCAACATTCAAACCGTTTTCCTGAGCAATTTCTTTTGTAAGTTCGAATGGAAAACCGTATGTGTCATATAATTTAAATGCATTTTCGCCATCTATATCTTTTTTGTTATCAATAAATTCGTTTAATAATTTATAACCTCTATCAAGAGTTTTATTAAATCGTTCTTCTTCTTTCTTAATAACATCTTTAATTTTATCTTTATTTTTTGCTAAATCAGGATAAGCACCGCTATAATTTTCAACTACAACATCAACAAGCTTATGTAAAAAAGGCAAATCCATACCCAAAATTTTACCGTGACGTAATGCGCGACGTAAAATCATTCTTAAAACATAACTTCTTCCCTCATTTCCGGGGATAACTCCGTCATTAATCAAGAAAGTTACACAACGAGCATGGTCAGTAATAATACGTAAAGAAATATCTGTTTTTTCAGATTTTTTATATGGAACACCACTCATTTCAACAACTTTGTCTAAAATTGGTTTTAACAAATCTGTTTCAAAAGTAGAAGTTACCCCCTGACAAACCATTGCAATACGTTCTAATCCCATGCCGGTATCAACGTTTTTTGATTCCAAAGGAGATTGGTTGCCATCTTCATCTTGATACAATTCAGTAAATACTAAATTCCATATTTCAACCCAACGGTCACACTCACATGTATCAATACCACAATTATCAGAGCATTTAAATTGTTCACCTAAGTCATAGTGAATTTCTGAACAAGGTCCGCAAGAACCTGAAGCCCCAGGAGGTCCCCAAAAGTTATCTTTTTTACCTTTACGTTTAATACGTACATCAGGAACGCCGACATTACGCCAAATTTCGTAAGCTTCATCATCAGTTTCGAAAATAGTTATCCAAAGTCTATCTTTGTCTAACTTTAAAATATTGGTAACAAAATCCCATGCCCAAGGTATAATTTCTTTTTTATAGTAATCCCCAAAAGAAAAATTACCTAACATTTCAAAGAAAGTATGATGACGTGGAGTACGTCCAACATTTTCAATATCAGAATCTTTACCGCCGGCTCTTGCACATTTTTGACAAGAAGTCGCCCTAGCAGGATTATAAGGAGATTTTACAATTCCTAAAAATATAGGCAAAAACTGTAGCATACCAGCAGTTGTTAAAAGTACGGTAGGATTGTCAGGAACAAGTGACGAACTTTCAACAACTGTATGTTGATGTTTGTCTTTGAAAAAATCTAAATATAATTGTCTGATTTCGTTACCTTTAAGCATAATTCTTCCTCATCTTTTTCAATAAATTATAAAAAAATTATACCTTAAAAATTTTATACTTGCACATAAAATTTTTATGTGCTAGAATAAACTTAATAAGAAATTTATAGATATATGCGTCCGTAGCTCAGCTGGATAGAGCATCTGCCTTCTAAGCAGAGGGTCGCGCGTTCGAATCGCGCCGGGCGTAAATTTTAGGAGATAGGTTAATCCTATCTCCTAAAATTTTGTTTGTGCCAAGATTTGAACACCATTTTGCGTTCGAGCAACTTGTGGGCAGAGTGCAAAGGAATTTTCTTTTGAGTATGCATTAACATATAAAAAACGTAGATACGTTTTATAATAACAGGTTAAGACATTAGCATCGAGCGTATTCCAAAAGGATTGAAATAAACCAATCCTTTTTACTTATTTTGCACTAGAAACAAAAAATCGTATCAACTTTAATTTTAAATACAGCACATAACTGCAAATAATTTATAAAACTACCAAATATATTTTGCACAAAGTCCTTAATTATTTTTACAAGTAGGTGCAATTTGCAGAGAAAAAGAATATAACAGTTCTATATTCCATTACAGAATAAAATAGTATTATTCAAATTTAGCGACAAATTTTAACAATATAATTTTACAAAAAATATGTATATACTGAAATATACAAATTAATACCTTAAACACCCTCATGGTATCAAATACTTGTAACGGTCTTAATCTAGTTTACAGGAGAAAATGAATAATTCGGCTCTTGAGATTTTATAACAGCAAGATTTAAAAGAAATTCTTCATTTTTTAATATATGCAAATCATTACCCTTTTCACCAATAGAAAGATATGATTTTTCATAAGCATTATCTATCGAAGCTTTTGTTTTTTCGCCATCTTTTGCTTTTATTGCACCTTCGGCAGCAAAAAATCCTGGGATTGCAAGTAAAGCAGGAACAACACCAATTGTAAGAACGAGCGCTGAACTTATTACTAAATCTTTTGCATCAAATTTTGTAGTTCTAGCTCCAACAAGCGTTGACAATGAACGTGACTGCTTGTTTAAATTAGTATATTTTGTCGGAACATAAACAAATGTAGCATCTTGTTTCAATCTTTTTGGAGGTATTACTTTTGCTATATAACCATCTAAAATATATCCCGCCTCAAGTTGAACATTTTCAGTTTCTACATAAAATGGTTCTAACATTTCTACTCTGTAAAACTTTGGTGGATTTTGACTGCTAAAATTAGCTAGAGCCCTCACTCTAACAGTTTTGGCTTCAGCAACCAAGTACACACTTTGGATTATTAATAATAAAAATATTGCTATAAATTTTTTCAACATATTTACGACCATTCTAATATTATTCGCTCGACTACATCAGGTTTATCTGATGTATTTTTTGGTTTTTTCTTCCATAACTTAATATAAATTTCACGATACTTATAATTATATGAAGTATCATTTGATTTAAATTCTAAAAAAGACTGACGCGGAGAACCATTGTTACAACCACCTTCATATCCGCAAGAACCACCAAGATGTATAAAATTTTGAAATTCTTTTACACCTGTACTAATATTATCAGAATTTACAAAATCGACTTTATATGTAGATTTTGAATTATCAACATAAGCATAAGGATAACCTAAATCACGCGCATTTACACCATTAAACATATAAAATGAAGAATTATTATATGTTGTAAATGGTAAATAATTATAAGTTACTGTAACTTCATTTTTACTTTTAGAATATGAAATTTCTTTTGGTATCAATTCAGATTTATAACTTGAACAAGTATCAGAATCAGTATATCTTACAGGATAAGGATATTCAATTGCAACAAGCACTATAGGATTATTTATAAATCTTGATTCTTCAGATGGACCAGTAATACCCAACTTACCGGTATTTGGATTTATACAAACATTTGCGGAAATCCAAGGTTTTCCACTAACAATTCCTCCAAAAACCGCCTCTGAAGGTTTATAATTTTTACTTGCAAATACAGAAGACATTACATAATTTTTTCTTAAATCATAAATTTCTGACTTTGTTTTGCCACTCAAT
Organism: Cyanobacteria bacterium UBA6984; assembly: GCA_002450015.1. GTDB lineage: Bacteria > Cyanobacteriota > Vampirovibrionia > Gastranaerophilales > Gastranaerophilaceae > UBA6984. The sequence goes on from DJYG01000014.1 coordinate 4,765, forward strand.
GGTGTAGGAGGATTTACATTAATAAATTTAACATCTCTTGCATAAGTAATATTATAATATTCAACGGGTTTTCTTTTATTTTTTGCATTATTATTACTATTATTACTTGATTTACTCTCACCATTAAACATTTTTCCCTCTGCAAAAAAGTCATCTCCTACAGAAATATCATATTGTGGCACGATTTTAAAATCAAGCAATAAACATGCTTTAAACCCTATAAAAAGTAAAATCAATAAAAATATAATATAAAATTTTTGCTTTTCCATATTAAACTTTCTTATGCAAATACAATAAAATTTAAAATGTTATTTTCAAACATATTAAACTAGATATATTATATAATATTTTTTTTAAATATCACTATTTTAAAGTTTTGTTATATATTTCTCTACACGGGTAATACTCATAAACATAATTTTTTGATATAACACTTTAGAACAATAAATTTTGGACAATAAAATGATAAATACTATTTTTTGCAAACAAATAATCGAACACATAATAAGTAGAAAACAAATACTTTTTAGTGAAAAAGAAAAAATGTTAAATGGAAAAGTTTATAATCCCTCACTTGATTACAAATTATTTCAAGAAAGACAACAATGTAAAAAGCTTTGTTATAAATACAATAATATATCACCTGAAAAATTACGAGAACGCAACAACTTAATAAAAAAAATTATAAAAAAGACAGGTAAAATTTTTTTATTAGAACAACCCTTTATGTGTGACTATGGGTATAACATTGAAATTGGAAATAACTTTTGCTCAAATCACAATCTTTTAATATTAGATTCGGGACAAGTAAAATTTGGAGATAATGTATTTATTGGACCAAACTGCGGTTTTTACACTTCAAATCACCCACTAAAGGCCTCAAGAAGAAACAAAGGATTAGAATGGTGCAAACCAATAACTGTTGGTAATAATGTTTGGATAGGCTCAAATGTAACCGTTTTAGCAGGTGTAACAATAGGTGATAATTCCGTAATAGGTGCAGGAAGCGTTGTTACTAAAAATATACCTTCAAACACACTTGCAATTGGAAATCCATGTAAAATTCATTGCAATATAGCTGAAAAAATTTAAATTAGTTGCAGATAAAAATAAAACAACAAAAAAGGCCCCTGACTCGGACCTTTTATCTTTTAAAAGTGGTGGGCATGGCGCGATTCGAACGCGCGACCTATCCCTTAAAAGGGGAGTGCTCTACCTGCTGAGCTACATGC
>DJYG01000050.1 GCA_002450015.1 Cyanobacteria bacterium UBA6984
TTAAAATGGAGCGGAAGACGAGACTCGAACTCGCAACAACCTGCTTGGAAGGCAGGGACTCTAGCCATTGAGTTACTTCCGCATATATATTCAATTGTAAACTTGTTTTTTGCGTTCGTAACTCAATGGCTTTTAATTTGACTTCGTTTCGTCGAGCCTCACCGAGGAGTTACTTCTGCATGATACAATTTGTATTCATAGTTTAATATAAATCTAAAATAAAATCAATATTTTTTTATTTAAATTTATATTCACATTTTTATTGATCTTTTGGTCTATACAAAAATGTCATAACTTAAATCTTGGGATTGATGTAATCATTTTGAAAAACGTATAAACTTATAATGTCAAACGAAAGACATCGTATGATGTGTTAATGGGTTTACAAAAGGGGTGGAATTTTGAAACGTTTATTTACAGCATTAATTCTTGTTACAATGACGGCTTTATCTGCTGCTGCATCACAACAAAAAGAAAATATTTTGAATGAAATTCAAATAGATGCTCTTAAAAGTACTTATAATATTACTTTGAATACTACATTAGACACTGATGTTAAGCGTACAATTCAATCTTCTGATAACATGATTTTGACCTTAAAGAATGTAAAGCCTGCAAAATCATTAAATACTGTATATAAAAATGCAGTAGAAGTTGACAGTATTATGGTTGAACCTGTGGGTGAAAGTAATTTAAATATTATTATTAAAGCTAAAAATATTTCAAATTCAGCTATTAATGTTGAAAGTGAAGATACAACAGAAACGCTTAGTACAAAATCTGTTATAACGCCTAAAAAACAAAAAAAATCAAATAAAGAATCAATTGTTTTAGCTGCTCCTGTTGATTCTTATCAACCTGTTTATCATGAGGATGATGAACTTGTTGATGAAGATAATAGTGTTATGGCATACGGTTTAATTGCAAAAATTAAAAACATATTATCTCAAGATAAAGTTTCAAATATTGTTACAACCGGCTTAATTGGTATAATTTTGTTCTGCGGTATTAAATTATTTAAACGTGAAGAACAAGAAACCGCAATAGGTTTAGCTAAAAGTTTAAAAGAAAAAGATGTTGATTTATATCAAGAATTGGCAAATCGTCAAGCTGCAATAACTTCATCATCTCAAAAATCATCATATACCAAAAGTGCAGTTGTATCGCCTATATCAAAGCCTTCTGTTAATATAAATTCCGGATATGGCTTGAGAGCATACAAGTCAAGTTCAAGAAATCCTTATATGTCAGCTGATAATACTATGTTATCAAAGACTATGCCTCAAACAGAAGTTTCAAGACCACAAGCTGCTGCAATGTCAACAGTAGGTTCTAGAGTTAACGTTTCAGCGCAAAATTTAGGAATTAACAGACCTACTCAAAGTTTTGGCAATGCAACAACACCTTCAAATATAGACAGTATGAAGTTTTTAGAATCTATGACCAAAATATATGAAAAGAATGGTCGTTCTGATTTGGCTCAAGGTCTAAAAGCAGGAATGCTAAAAGCTAAAACAAATTTTTAATATACATTTAAAAGTAATAAGAGATTAATAAACACATGACAACATTAACACATCGGGGCATTTAGCCCCGTTATTTTTATAAGAATTTTTTTCTATAAATATTGTAAAGAAATATTACAATATGTCTAAAAATCCCTAAAGTTCATGTATTTATGTGCCGACATGACATGTGTGATTATAAATTGTGTATAGCAAAGGGTAAAAATTATGGGTAATGTGAACAATGTTAATCAAATAAAAGGTAAGCAATCTGAACAAGGTACAAGTTCTGGTTCAAGGAGTCTTACCGAAAAGCAAGAGATATATAGAAGTATATTTACATCTGTGTCAAAAGAATATTCTCAAATAGGTAGTTCAGTTTCTGATTTAGAAGTTCAATCTCTGATTGAGCAAGCTAAAAGAGATTGTGCAGAGGCTGAAGCAAATGCAAATAAAAAAACAAGCGCACAAAAAAGTTCAACTATTGCGTCCTTACTTAACTTAGGTCTAAGTGGCTTAAATACATTTGCACAAATGAAATCTTTATCAAAAGCAAGTAAAGCTGCACAGACTACTAATACTACAAGAACTTCGTCAAGTAATACAAATTATGCAAATCTAAAAGATTCAGAATTGGCATCAAAAATATCTGCTGCGGAATCAGAGTACAATTCTTATTCAAAAATTGTTAGTGATGCAAAAGAGGCTAAATCTACAGCAAATACTGAAAAACAAAATCAAACAAAAGCTGCAGAAGGCTTTGAAACAACTGAAAATAAACAAGCTGCTGAATATAAAAAGCAAGATGATGAATATAATAAACAAGATGGTTTGTATAATACTGCACAAGCTGAACATACAAGATTAACTGGAGAATTATCCACTGCTCAAAGTCAACTGAGTGCGTTAGAAACGAAGAAAGCAGGTTTAAAACAAGGTGAGTCGTTATCTGCTTCAGAAAGTGAGAAATTAGCAAAATTAAGTGCAGGCGAAAATACCGAAGGGTCTGTTGCCTATATTGCAAAAAAAGTCCAAGAAGAAAAAGCAAAAATGGATGCAGCAGAAAAGGCTCGCGGTGAGGCTGATACTAAACGTAAAGATGCTGCAAAAAATCGTGATGAAGCAAAGGCTAATAAAGAAGATGCAACATCAAAAGCTATGAAAGCTTTCAATGAAACTATTGCTCAACAAAAAATTGAAACAACAAATACTGATTCAATGAATAAAGCAAAGACAGAATTAGATAGCTTAAAAGCAGAGCAAGAAAGAAGAAAGACGTCTTCTGAAAAGAAATAGATTATAAAAATATACAAAAAGACTCAGATTTAAAATAAAATCTGAGTCTTTTTATTCGAAAATTATTGATAATTTATTTGTTATTTAACCTTCATTTGACCGTTTAGTTTTGGAAGTTCGTTTTGGACAAGTTGGTTTAATAATTGTTGGAATTGTTTTTGGTTATTATTTAACCATATGTTGAAATTTTTATTGTTTTGCATAGATGATGAAATATGTTCGTTTAATAATGTTACCATTTCACCTTGAGTGGCATTTTGTTTTATTTTACCATTATCTTTTGCAGCTGCTAAAAACATCATAGATTCAGATACAACTGCCATTGCGTTTTGTAAGTCCTCTTGACTTAACTGAGAGGCTGTTGTTTCTTTACCTGTTTTTATGCCTGCCATATTTTGAACAACGGTTTTTGTTACTCCTTCAACAGCATAGGCAGGAAGTTTTACGCCTTCTTTGCTTATAATTTCTTTTACTACAAATCCTGTTAATTTACTGCCGACAGATTTAGAAACTGTTTGACCTGACGCAGAACTCAATATTTTAGATGCAACGCCGCCTGCATATTTATTTACTATGGCTTGGTTTGTTGCACCAAAAAGTCCGCCCAATACAGTATTTACTGCGGTATTTTTTATATCAAAGTCATTATCTATACCGTTAGTTGCGGCATCTGCAACATCCATTGCAGCTGCTGTTGCGGCACCATATACCAAACTTCCTATAACCGAAGACGGTCCAAGAGCATTAAGTGCTACTCCTGCTACAAATTTTACGCATGCAGCTCCTGTATCTTGTGAAGCATTATAATTTTCAACACGTGCTACAATATCGTTTGATGTTCCGTATGCTTTTTTTCTTGCATTTGATAATTCATCTGATTTTGCTTTTAGCTTAGGTTCTTTTTCATTTTTTTCTTTTAATAATGTTTGATTTACTTCATTATATAATTTTAAGTATTCATCAAAATCTTGAAGATTATGTGTTTGATATGGTTGATTACTTTTTATACCTAAAATGTCTTGCATTTTGTTTACAAATTCTATTTTTGCAGCATTCAATTTTGGTGTAGTATAATCCAGACCTGAACCACGACCGGCTTTAGCTAAGTCTTCTTCCCTTTTTAGTTGTGTTTCTAATGTTTTTATTTTATCCATGCTTGATTTCATTGCAGTTGTGAATGCATCATAAGCATGTGCTTGTGCAAACATTTGTTCATATTCTTTTTTTGTTTGTTCATATTTTTTTATGTTTGTAGGATTGTATTGCACACCAAAAGTGTTTTGAAACTTTCTTTCAAAACTTCCATCCGTAATTCCCTGATTTAGCGCTTTTGTTTGCTTTTGATAAGCTGCTAAGTCACTTCTAACCATATCAGCAGTGTTTCCGGTTGCACATATAACTTTATTATTCCATAAATGAGAAATGGCATCTGCCGTATCAGCTGCCCAACCGTCTTTTTTCATTTGTTGGTCAAAACTTGCTTGTGCTTCTTTATAGTTGCTTTGCATTCTTGAAACAACAACTTTCATATTTTTCTTTTGAGCAGGTGTAAATGTTTTTGCAAGTTCTTTTTCAACAGAGGATACTCTTTTTTCGTGAGTTTTTTCTTCTGCAATTTTGACATTAGCCCTTGCTCTTTGAACTGTTGGTGTATTTATTCTTGTATTATCTGATGCACATACATTTGGGTTTAAGTCATCTCTATAATAACCTTTATTACGCAAGAAAGATATTTTTTCCTGTTTGCTCATTCTTTCATAAGCAATTTTTTCGGCTTTACTTATACCGCTTTTAAGATAAGCACTTGAGGCAGAAGTAAATGTAAAATCACTATCATTATAGTTATATGATAATAGGGCTTGTCTTCTAATGTTGTTGTTATATGTATTTGCTGATGTTTTAAACAGAGATATTTCTGTATTATTATCAAGTTTGTGATTGTTATTTTTGTCTGCGCTATTAAACAGACTTAAAGCTTCGTCTTGTAGATTTAAATCTGTTGCTTTAACTCCTATTTTAATGCTATTTATATCTATTTTATTGTGCTTTTGCCCTATATTATAACTTTGATTTCCTGTCATACACACCAAAAAAATACATAGCTATACATTTTACTAAACATGATATGTGCAAAAAAATTGACAATTATTTTGAAATTTTGTTATTTTATTTACAAAATATAACATTCAATAAAAGTTAAAAAAATTAATCACTGTATTCAAATGTAAATTTATGTTACATGCATGAACACAAGACCTGTTTTGGTGAAGAATAATTTCTTGATATTACTGAATTTTAGAGATTTTAAAAAAAACGTGAAATCTCGTGAAAGTTGCAAAATTCAAAATGTGCGTTATAATTAAAATACAGACTAAAAATCCCTCACCAAAACAGGTC
>DJYG01000015.1 GCA_002450015.1 Cyanobacteria bacterium UBA6984
CATTAATCCTTTTGGACCTAATACACGACCTAATTTACCAAGCATACCCATACAGTCAGGTGTTGCAATCAAAGTATCGAATTCAAACCAACCTTTTTCGATTTTTTCGATAATATCTTCTGTTCCTGCAAAATCAGCACCAGCTTCTTTTGCTTCATCAACTTTATTACCTTTAGCGATAACACAAACTCTGACAGTTTTACCTAAACCTGCAGGTAATACAGTTGTTGAACGGATTTGTTGGTCAGCGTGTTTAACTTCAATACCTAATCTCATGTGACACTCAACAGTTTCATTAAATTTAGAAACTGATTCAGAGATTTCTTTTAGTTTTTTTAATGCTTCAAGACCTGTTGTAGGTTGTTCAAAACCTTCCAACAACTCTTGCATTTTTTGTTGTTTTTTTGTTAATTTTGCCATTTTAATTTTCCTTTCGTGGTAATAACGGACTTTTACGTCCTTCCATACTTACGTTACTGTTTTACAGTAACACCCATAGCTCTGCATGAACCTTTAATCATTTCAACAGCAGCTTCTAATGTTGTTGCATTTAAATCGTTCATTTTGATTTTTGCAATTTCTTCAAGTTGTTCTTGAGTAATTTCACCAACTTTTGTTTTATTTGGTGTTGCAGAACCTTTAGGAAGATTTAAAATTTTCTTGATTAAAACAGGAGCCGGAGGTGATTTAGTCACGAAAGTAAAACTTCTGTCTTCATAAACATCGATAACAACCGGAATAATGTAACCTGCTTGAGATTCAGTTTTTGCATTAAATTGTTTGCAGAAATCCATAATATTTACACCGTGTTGACCTAATGCAGGACCAACCGGAGGTGATGGATTTGCTTTACCGGCTTCGATTTGGAGTTTGATTTTTCCTACTACTTTTTTTGCCATTTTCTATCCTTTCTGTGGTAATAACGGGAAATCCCTTCCACAACTACGTACTGAGCAACAAGCTCAATTATAATTTTTGAATTTGTTTATATTCTAATTCAACAGGAGTTTCACGTCCGAAGATTGAAACATTCGCTCTCAATTTTGCTTTATCAGGGTAAACTTCAGTAATTTCACCAACAAACTCGGCAAACGGACCTGATGTAATGCGAACCTTATCACCTGCTTTAACATCAAGTTCAATTTTTTGAGGTGCTGCAGATGAAGTTCTGTTAATAACTTTTTTAATTTCGCTATCTTTTGCAGGAATTGGATTTTTAGCAGTACCTACAAAACGAGTAACACCTGCTGTATGTCTAACTACATACCAGCTATCCTCATCCATAATCATTTCAACTAAAACATATCCAGGAAAAACATTTTCATCTTTTTCAGTTTTCTTTCCGCCTTTTACGTGAGTAACAGTTTTTTGCGGAACTTCAACTCTGAAAATCTTTTCTGACATGTTCATATATTCGATACGTTTTTCTAAGTTTACCTTTACTTTATTTTCGTATCCTGAATATGTATTTACAATATACCAACGCTTTTCAGGAGCTTTTTTAGGCTTTTCCATAACTTCTTCTTTTGCTTCATCAGCTTTTGGAGAAGCATCTGTTTTTTCCTTTTTAGCTCTTGGTTTTCTTTCTGTTTTAGCTTTTGCAGCCTTTGCTTTTTTAGCTTGGGATGGAACACCTTCGCCTACTACAATATCACCAACCAAATCACGGCTTGTCTTCACTACTTCAGCTTGTTCATCTAAAAATAATTCTTCATCTTTTTTTGCCATAATAATCTCAATTTCCTTAACTGTTAGGAATCAATCCTAAAATTGCCTTAAAAATAATATCTATAAGGTAAACTGAAACTGTAAAAAATGCAACAATAGCAACAACAAAAAGAGTTTCTGCTATTACTTGCTGTTTTTCCGGCCAGTTTATTTTGCCCCATTCTGCTCGTACACCTTGAAAGTAAGCAATTATCGCCTGTTTTGTTTCATTCATATTAATTTACCTTTTATATAACTCGCGCCCTGAAGGACTCGAACCCTCGACATCCGGTTTTGGAGACCGACGTTCTACCAACTGAACTAAGGACGCTTTTAAACTGCTACGTCTAAAACTATTTTGTTTCTTTGTGAGATGTATGTTTTTGACATCTTGGACAGTATTTATTTAATTCCATTCTTTCTTTACTTGTTTTTTTGTTTTTTACGGTTGTGTAATTTCTTTCTTTGCATTCTTCACATGCCAAAACAACCATTTTGTCAACTCTACCTTTAATGCCCATTTTTATTTCCTTCTTTTTAATTGTTACCTATTAAAATAGAATGTGTTTTTTAAAATCACATTCTATCCTTAACTTATATATTAATAATATAACAAACAAAATAAATTGCAATAATATGTTACATAATTTATACTAATCTTGTTTTTGTTCTTCTTCAAAATCAACTTTATTTGCTGCAATCCAAGTTTCCATCAGTTCTTCTCTAATACCTGATTTGTTTAACCATTTAGGAATAAATTTTTGATCTTGACCGATTGAACCTGTAATAACACTTCCATCTTCAATTAAAAAGCAAGCTTCAGATATACCGATTCTTATCCATATATGAGGATTTTTATCTTTTGACGGCGCCATATAAACTTTCAAATTATTATATCTCTGATAGTTTATAGAACCTTTGTTATATGAGTCTTGCTGTTGTTCTATAATAAATTCTTTTATCATATTTTCATATCTGTTCAATGAATATGCCATAAAAACCTCCTAGTTAGTTATTTAAAGAATGAATTGGTGCAGGAATTCTACCACCACGATTAACAAATTTATCTGATGATAAAGTTCCTACATTGATAATCGGAGCTTCGCCAAGCAAGCCTCCATATACAGCCTTATCTCCAACTTTCTTATTCGGTACAGGAATAATTCTAACAGCAGTTGTTTTTTTATTAATCATACCTATCGCCATTTCGTCAGCAATTATACCTGCAATTACCGATTCTGAAGTACAACCTGGTATAGCTATCATATCAAGACCAACAGAACAAACAGAAGTCATTGCCTCAAGTTTATCAAATGTTAAATAGCCATTAGCTGCAGCTTCAATCATACCGGCATCTTCCGATACTGGTATAAATGCACCGCTTAATCCGCCAACATGAGAACTTGCCATTATTCCACCCTTTTTAACCGCATCATTTAACATTGCTAAAGCAGCAGTAGTACCATGAGCGCCTGCATGTTCAAGTCCCATTGCCTTAAAGATGCCCGCAACACTATCACCCTCAGCAGGAGTAGGCGCTAGAGATAAATCTATAACTCCAAATGGAATATTTAATCTGCTCGCTAACTTTCTTCCAATTAGTTCACCTGTTGTTGTAATTTTAAAAGCTATTTTTTTAATAGTATTTGCAACTTCACTAAAATCAGCATCATCAGGTAATTGCTCAATTGCAGCCATAACGACACCGGGACCGGATACACCAACATTTAATGCACATTCAGGTTCACCATAGCCTGAAAAAGCACCCGCCATAAATGGATTATCACCAGGAGCATTACAAAAACAAACCAGCTTTGCAGCACCCAAGCCATCTTTATCAGCAGTTAATTCTGCCGTTTTTTTTATTATCTTTGCCATTTTCAATATGACATCCATATTAATACCGGCTTTTGAACTTGCAACATTTACAGAAGAACAAATATTATCAGTAGAAGCCAAAGCTTCGGGAATACTTTCAATAAGTGCTAAATCACCTCTTGTACAGCCTTTTTCAACAAGAGCAGAAAAACCTCCGATAAAATTAACATTTACCTCTTTTGCAGCCTTATCCAAAACTTTAGCTAATCTAACGTAATCAAAATTTTCACAAGATTCACCCAATATTGACGCGGGTGTAATTGCAATTCTTTTGTTTATTATAGGAATAGAATATTCATCCTCTAAATCTGATGCATATTGATAAAGATTTTTAGCATATTTAATTATTTTATCATAGACATTTTCATAGACTTTATCTGCGCAATCAGAAATGCAATCACGCAAACTCAAGGACATTGTAACAGTACGAATATCCAAGTGATAAAGTTTTATCATATTTATTGTTTCAAGAACATCTTTTTCATTTAAAAAATTCATTACTTACCTGAATTTTCCTTTACTACTTTTTTATTATTACCTGCATCATTTTTTATTAAATTTAAAAAATCTTCTAAATTGGTACTTTTAACAATTAATTTCAGTTCAACACGACGGCTTTTTGCGTAATCCTCTTTACCATTAACAAGAATTGGCTGTGAATAACTCTTACCTTCAACCATCAACATCTTATAAAGTTTTGAACTGTATTTTTTGTTATAAGGAGTATAAAATATATATTTTGCAACTTCATTTGCGCGCTGTGTGGATAATTCCATATTACGAATAAATTGTTCATCCTTTGAACTAACCCCTGCAAATGATTGAGAATCTGTATGACCTTGAATAACAATACCTTCAATTTTATCAGCAATTTTTGGATTATCAAAAACTGCATTAATATAAATAGGAACAAATTTATTTAAAAATTGTTTTCCTGCTGGTGAAAGCTCATAGCTGCCAAGCTCAAATAACTGTAAATCAGATAATTTTACATCGCCTGTTAATTGATCTACCTGTGCATCAATATTTTGTTTTTTCAAACTTTCTTGCAAATCTTGCGCTACTTCATTTTTTATATTTTGTTCTTCTGCTTTTGACTGAGAAAAACCTGTCATTGCCAGTACAAAAAGCACAATAAAGATAATCGCTAACCCTAACAACAGGTCAGACATTGTACACCAAAATACGTTTTCTTCTACGTCGGAATTACTTCCGCCTCTTGATTTAATCATAATACTTATTACCTAAAATAGCTTATCTACATCATCACTGCCATTATTGTTATTAACCTCAATCTTTATATTTTTAATGGATTCATTCATTGTATTAATTCCATACAAAAGATTTTCAAGATATGGTTTAACCGAACGAGCAATACTATTTTCTAGTGAAGCTTTAAATTGATTTGGCAACACAGTCAATAAACCTGTTAAATTACTATTTTGAACTTTTGTTTCTTTTAACAATTCAATTAAGAATTTTTCAGAAGAAATGTTATCAAATAAACCATATAATAGTTCTTGAACACGATTTAACGGTTGTTGACACATTTTTTGGAAAGCCAATTTTTCAACCAATATGTATATTAATGAAAAAGATACAGCTAATACAGAACACAACGCAGCTATTTTCATACCTGCCATCAAACCTGATACTGACGCAATAGTTGATTCTTGAGTTGAAAAATCAACGTGAGTAAAAGAAATTGCGATGTTTAAAAATGTAAATAAAGGTCCCATGCCTGTTAACAAGGTTGAAGCCGCACCTATTAATTTGCTGTTATATTTTGAAGTTACTAATGATTCAACATTGAAAAAATACAATGGATCAACAGTCGTTTGAATATTTGAAACTGCATTTGAAGCATTCTGAAACGCAACTCCGTCTTGGGTTTTTAAAGCAATACTTTCTGAAAATACCAAAGTATTTTTAAATTCAAGCCAAGAATTTACAACATAGGGTTCTTTTGAAATTGCGGCATCAAACTCACCAAATCTAAACGATAAATCTGCCTTTTTATATTTCTTCAAAAAATCTATAAACCATTTTAATTTTCCGTTTACATAAGTATATTGCTTGTATGTATAATAAGCAAGCGAAACAAACGTACCTATAATTATCAAAATCGCCGGATCAGTTAAAACATCTAATAAAAAACCCATAATATATCCTTTCAAAAGTGTTTACATTTTTATTATACAAAAAAATTGATTTTTTACAAATATGTTGTAGAATTAAGACATGGAATGTCCAAAATGTGGAATGGAAATAGATGACAAGGCATTAACTTGTCCTAATTGCAAAAAGGTTTTAAAACTTGTTTGTCCTATTTGTAATGCAATAAATACCTCTAATACATGTCACAAATGCGGATATATTATTGTAAATAAATGTCATCAATGCGGAAAAATTAATCAAACCATTATAGGGAAATGTCCAAAATGCGGTTTTGATACTCACGTTAGCGCAATATTACAAGGCTCAAATATTGAAGAATTTGCAGGAGTCACTTTACATTTTCAAAACATCAAAGATATAAAATCGCTTTTAGGTTCAAACAGACTATATGAAAAATTCAAAGATAAACTTAACGGACTCATATACGACTATACAAAATCTATTGGCCTAAAACGTGGTGTACTTGGAGATGACACATACATTATAAGATTTAACAAAGACTATACATACGCAGCATCTGTTAAAAATGCTATGAAATCTTCAATTGAATTATTAAATCTTATTACAAAACTAAATTATAAATTGTTAAAGACAAAAGATTTTATTTTAAAATGCAATCTTGCAATTATAAAAAGAAGCGCATATTCTTCGAATGATGATTATAAATCCGGTGTAAACATTAACATGATTTATCAAAATGAGAGTATGAGCAAATTAATTAGTAATCTACAATTAATTGCAGATGGCAGCGTCTATGAAATTCTGGGTGATTCATACCCTATGGATTCAATTGGTATTACGAGGGTAAAAGATAAAAATTTATTCTTATATCAATTAGATTTAACAAATTATGTTCACGTGGATTTTCAAGAAGATGAGGAAGAAGAAAATAAACAAAGTGAAATATCTATACCGGATTTAATTGAAGAAGCCGATGAAAATTTGGAAACAGAAGACTCTATATATGACATCGATGGCATTTCCTTCAATGAAATTACATGTGAATTTACAAAAGAAATGTCACAAGGATTAAGCAACAAACTTGTTGAAAGATTTAAAAAGCGTCCGAAAAGTATTATTGTATTAAAAGGTAAAAAAGAATATCAGCCTCGCGCAATTGATATTATTGAAAAATTAAAACAGAACAATATATTTAAATCCATAATTCAAATAGCTTGTTATGATGAAATGAAATATAAACCATACGCATTTTTCAGTGAATTGGTTTCGAATAAATTTGCATTTAGTTCTGCCGGAATAGACAAAGATTCAAACGACTTTTCAAAAATACAGCAAATAGAACGTCAGGGATTTCTTTCTGACACTATTAACTTAAAAGCTCGAGAATTTCCACATCCTGAAGATGTAAGAGCAGGCTTATTTGAAATATTTGAAAAAGTTGCAGGTCTATTACAAAACTCACTTATAGTAATTGAAAACATCGAAAAAATTGATGACACGTCATCCGAAATTTTGCAATCTATACTAAGACAATTTGATAGATTTAGTTTAGGATACTTAATATTAAGCGACAAAGATTTTTCTTTACATAAAAGTGCTCATTTTCTGTTATCAAGACGTGAATACACAGAAATTGCACTTCAACCTACACCTATAAAAGCTCTAATTGAAGCAAATATGGGGTTGTGTAAGAATATTCTTGATACATTCTACATGAAGAAAATTTCTAAAAATTCAAAAGGGTCGCAACTGTTTTTTATGCAAGCTCTTGTATATTTAATGGATACAGAAATATTTGTCGTAAACAACGGTTCGCTTGAACTTGCAAAAACAGACACTATTCTTTTCCCATCTACACTAGATGAATTAATTCAAGAAAGATTAAAGTACCTAAAAACTTTAGATAAAAATCTTTTCAGATTACTGGCAAGTATATTATTAATTGGACCATCTTTGACTCTAAAAGGACTATTAAACCTTGATATTGAAAATATAAAAGATTACATCAGTTACTTAGAAAATAAAGGTTATTTATACAATAGCGGAGGCGTAATACAAGTTCAAAATTATGACTTGTACTACAATAATATGCTAAGTATTCTGTCGGAAAAAGAACGGATTGATTTTTCTAATCATATAGTTACTTCATTCTTCAAGGAAAACACTGCTCACCCTGTTTTAGCAAAATTATATAAATTTGCAAATAATAAAAAAAGAGAATTCGTACAGTGGGAAAATTTATCAGAAATAAACCGTTCGTTAGGAGATTTTAGCGCATATTTAAATTGCAGTATAAAAGTATTACAATTATTATCTGATACAGTTACAGAATCGACAGATAAATCCATAGAAGATTATAAGCTTGAAGTTTACGAAAATATTTCAAACTTATTATATAAATATACTCCTGATAAAATATCAAACATAACTCAAATTATACTTGACAATTTAGAAGCAGGAATGGACGACAAAAAAGTTGTTAATCTATGCAATAAAATCATGCAAGGATGCTTAATTTCAGGAAATTATTCACAAGCATTGTTAATGGCACATAAAATTCTTTCAAGGTTGGAAAAAAGCGGCATTAATCCTAATGATAATGATTTTAGTCCACAAGCACTACTAATTTCTTTGATAAGATTAGAGATTTTGTTTAATGTTGGTGATTTAGAAGATTGTATTACATCAGGTACAGAAATTTTTGAAAATATAAAAGGAGCTTCTTTAGGTGCATTAGCACCTAAGACTGTAACTACTACGCAATTTGAAGATTTATTAAAAGATTCTTTTGGTTACATACTTTTTGCAATGGCAGTACAATTAAAACCAAATATTAAAGAATTTTATAATAAAGCAAAACAGGTAATAAAAAATATTCCTGAATCATACAATGTTTTCTTTGATTTAGAAAGTATCATGCACGGTAGTAAATCTCCTTCGCCACACCAAAATGCGACAGACAGATTTGCTCAAACTTTAAGTTTTATCATTAATGCTTTTGCTAAGTATGGAACAGATGCAACAGCATTTGCATCCGAAATATATCACGCAAAACTTAGTGCAAAAGAACATAATTTTATTTTACTTGAACTATTTAGTGACCTAATGATTGGTAAAGCTTATATGAACAGAGATCAGGATAAAAAAGCCTCTGCAATATTTAGCAGTGTTCTTGAAACATCTCAAAATAACGGTATGAAAAATTTATTTTACCTAGCAGCATATTTTACCGCACAATTAGCATTAAAAAACTCTGATACTAATACTTCATACGGAATTATTTCTAATACAATCATAGAACTTGAAAACAGTAAAAATAAAAATTACTATATTTTAATGTTATTTAAAGCACTTTATGGAAAAATTTTAAAAGCAAGAAATGAATTTTCAAAAGCTGAATTTTGCTTAAGTCAGGCAAAACAAATAGCTGACTATTACAAAATAAAATATTGAGTATAAATATAGGAGGAAAAATGAAAGTATTATTTGCAGCTGCAGAAGTAGCTCCATTTTCAAAAGCAGGCGGACTTGCCGATGTTGTAGGCAGTGTACCAAAAGAACTGGAAAAAAAAGTTGAACTCGCAATATTCACTCCGCTACACGGGTGCATTGATAAAGAAAAATTTGGAATAAAAGAATATCCAAATTCAGAAATGTGGATTACATTTGGTCATCAAGGACACAAATTCAAACTTCATACTTGCAAGTTACCTGGTACAAAAATTAATGTATTTTTTATAGAAAATGAATGGTATTTTGGATGTTTCAAAGACGTTTATCCAAAATATTTAGATACGAGATATGAACATGAAAGATATACAGCATTTTCACTTGCAGTCTTAGAATATGCCAAAGCATTGAATTTTAAAGCCGACATTGTTCACACACACGATTGGCATACTGCAATGATACCAATGTTTATAAAAGCTAATTATAAATATGACGAATTTTGGAATAAAGCTAAAAATGTATTCCAAATTCATAATTTAGCTTATCAAGGTATTTGGCACGATGATATTCTTGATTTTGCAAATATGCGAAAAGATATTGTATATAACGAATGGGGATTAGAACACTATGGAATGGTAAACTGGGTAAAAGGTGCTATTAATTATTCAGATGCAATACTTGTTGTTTCACCAAAATATGCACAAGAAATCCTTACTCCTGAATTTGGAGAAGGAATGGATTATACACTAAGAATGAATCAAGGAAAAATTCACGGTATAATAAACGGTATTGACTATACTGCATTTGATCCAAAACATGATAAAGCATTGGTTAAAAATTACGATGCAAATTCCTTGAAGAAAAAACAAGATAACAAAAAATTTGTATGCGAACATTTTGGACTAAAATACAATCCTGAAAGACCATTAGTTGCAATGGTATCAAGGCTTGTTGACCAAAAAGGTATTGATTTAATACGCGCCGAAGAAGGTGAACTGATGAACATGCCTGCTGACTTTGTATTTTTAGGTTCAGGAGCAGACGAGTATCAAAACCTATTAATATGGCTATCAAATAACTCACCGAATATCAGAGCAGAAATTGGATACAATAGTAAACTTGCAAATCTAATGTATGCAGGTTCTGATTTATTCTTAATGCCATCAAGATTTGAACCTTGCGGTTTAAGCCAGCTAATAGCAATGAGATATGGTTCGTTGCCGGTAGTTAGAGCAACAGGAGGTCTTGACGACACGGTTACAGGTGAACCGCAAGACAAAGCAAATGGATTTAAATTCTGGCGCTATAATGGTTGGGATATGAAAGAAGCATTGTATTATGCATTTAACACTTTTTATAACAATAAAAAATTGTTTGAAAAAATGCAAAAAAATGCTATGACAACAGATTTTAGCTGGAAAATCAGTGCGCAAAAATATTTAGATTTATATAACAATTTACTTGCATAATAGTTTAAAAAGCACGTATATTGTCACTTTTACACTATTAACATTTGTAAACATTTACGGAAAATTGCCTGCCATGCGGGCAATTTTTTTTTTGATAATCCTTATATAAGTACAAGTGTAAAAAGGTAGGAGTTAAAAAATGAACGTTAATGCTATTAATGCAGTAAAAAGCACAAATTATGCAGCACCAAAATCAAATGTTGTAAAAAATGCACAATCAGATATAAAACCTGCATACAATTACAATGCTTTGGATAAAATGAGTGTATTGGGTATGAGCTTAGTACAACCAAGAAAATCAATGGCAGTATCGTTCACAGGTTGGTCACCAGAAGCACATAATAAAGAAACCATTGAAAGAATGGTAAAAATTATGAAAGATCCAAAAGTTCAAAGAGTTGCTGTATCAGGTCATACATCTCCTGACGGTGACAGCTTTGGTACTTCTTTTGCTATGGCAAATTTAATTAACCAAGCAACAGGCAAAAAAGTTGACGTATTCGTATTCGGTGACAAATTCCCTGAACATTATAACTACCTAAACACAAACCCTGATGTAAACGTTATTGTACATAAACCAGGAAAACCTGAAGATGCAGATAAAGCAGCAGAAAAATATGGTAAATATGATTTAGCAATTGCTGTTGACTGCGCAGAAACAAAATTAATGGCACCTGATTATAGAAAAGGTGTTATGAACAAAGCTACATACAGCTTAAAAATTGACCACCATCCATACAAAGAAGAATATAACGAAAAATGGGGAAGAACAGTTAACAATAAATATGCAAAAACAGAAAACTTAATTGATAGCACATTACCTGCAGCAGCAGAAATTGCAATGCAATTTGTAGAACCTTTAGGTTTAAAACCTGAAGAATTAAGAAAAGAAGCAAAAGACGCAATGTTTACAGGCATGTTAACAGATACAGGCTGCTTTAAATATGCAGGAACTCCAATGACATTTGAAGATGCAGCATTATTAATGAAGGCTGGTGTTAATAATAGAGAAGTTAACTTGAATGCAATGGGTAATACACCTAAAGTTGTTTTAGAGGCTGAAAAAGTTGCATTAGATAAAATTCAATATTCTCAAAACGGAAAAATTGCATACTTCATTGAAGATGCAGACATAAAAGCAGCTAAAAAAGCTTGTAAAGAAGCAGGTTACGCTCAAGAAGGAAAAGATGCAGTTAAAAATGTATGCGGAAGATTACCTGAATTAGAAGGTGTTGAAGTTGGATTTAAAGTATCTGAATTTGGCGGATCTGCAGCACTTTCAATCAGAAGCAGAAGTTTCGATGTATCAGAAATCGCAAGACAATACGGTGGTGGCGGTCACAAAAATGCAGCTGCATTCCAAATTCCTAAAAATGGAAGAACAACTGAAGAAACAGTTAAAGCATTCGTAGAAGAATTAAGCGCAAAAATTGAAGCAAAAGAAGCTGAAAATAAAAAAGCTGCATAGTATATAAAAATATATAATTTTAAAAAAGAAATATCAAAAGAGTCTTATAAAGACTCTTTTTTTTTGCAAAAAAAAAGGGTAAGCCGTAAAGAGCCTACCCAAGCGTATCATAAAGTTTTACATATAAATTACAATTAAACCTACCAATAAACCTAAAATAACAAAGAAAGCCGGTAATTTACTTCTATACATTAATATTGACTGAGGAAGTATTTCCGCGAATACAACATAAAGCATAGCACCACTTGCAAAACTTAAACTCAATGCTAGCCCAAAAGGTCCTAAATCACCAATTAAATAACCTAAAATTCCGCCTATAACAGTAGGAAAACCGCTTAATGCCGTAATAAAAATTGCTAGTCTGCGCTTAATACCACCATTAATTAGAGGAACAGCAATTGCCATGCCTTCAGGAATATTATGCAAACCTATTAAAATTGCCAAAATCATAGCTGAACCCTGCATTGATTTGGAATTAGCAAAAGAAGCACCTATGGTCATGCCTTCTGGTATGTTATGCAAAGCAATTGCACAAGCCATAATAATACCTGCAACAAATAAAGATAATCTTGTATCATTTTTTTTCAAATGTTCTGACAAATGATTACTATGTATAATTTCGTCCAAATTATCAGCCGTTTTCGGGTGATAAACATCTATATGATGAACTTCTTTATTTGTAAATCTATCAATTAACAAATTGAGAAGGTAAACAACCAAACAACCAAAAATAATACCTAAAGATATAACAAATATATTAGTCTTTGTATTAATTGCCCCTAAAATCAAATCAAGACAAACTATTGCAGTCATAACACCTGCGGCAAAACTAAGCAAAAGACTAGCTGTTTTTGATGAATCACGCTTAAACAAAGCACCAACTGCTCCGCCAAGTCCCGTGCCACCGACACCTGACAGTGCCGTAACTTTAACTAATAACAATAAATGTTCCATTAATTCCTCAATTTGTTAAGTGTACCTAACATTTATATTTTTATTATATGTTAAAATAAAAATATAGGCAAGAATTTTGTTAGGAGAACTTAACAAAATTTAAATAAGGAAAATATAATGAAAGCATTAAAATCACAAAGACTACATATCGGAATATTTGGAAGAACTAATGTCGGAAAATCTTCATTAATTAATAAAATTACAGGTCAAGATGTTTCAATTGTATCAGATACAGAAGGAACTACAACTGATATTGTAGAAAAATCAATGGAACTGTTGCCAATAGGTCCGATAACATTTTTAGACACAGCGGGTATCAATGATACCACTGAACTTGGAACAAAGAGAATTGAAAAAACAATAAAATGTTTAAACAGATGTGATGTTGCATTTATAGTAACAGATAAATTTGAACTTGAAGAATGTGAAGAAAAACTTATTGAAAAATTTAAAGAATTCAATATTAATTATTCAATAATCGTAAACAAGCAGGATAATTTACCTGAAAACAGAAGCGAATATATAGTTACATCTACAGAAAATGACAATAACTTTATAGAAAAATTTAAACAAAAATTAATAGGTATGCTGCCTGATGAATATATAAATACACCGAAAATTGCAGGGGATTTAGTAAAAGAAAAATCAACAGTAATACTTGTGATACCAATAGATAAAGAAGCACCAAAGGGTAGATTAATACTACCGCAAGTACAAACCATCAGAGATTTACTTGATTCTGACTGCATAACTATTTGTGTAAAAGAAAACGAACTTGCTAATGCAATTAGCAATCTAAAAAATCCGCCATCACTTGTAATAACTGATTCACAAGCATTCAAGCAAGTAGCGGAAATAGTACCTGAAAATATTCCGCTAACATCATTTTCAATACTATTTGCAAGACTAAAAGGTGATTTAAATGAATTTATAAAAGGTGCAAATGCAATAAATAACCTAAAAGATAATTCAAAAATTTTGTTTCTTGAAAGCTGTACACATCACGCAATTGAAGATGATATAGCAAGAGTAAAAATACCTAAATTACTCAAGAATAAAACAGGAAAAAATCTTCAATTTGAATACTTTACCGGACACGACTTTCCGGATATTGACGATTATGATTTAATTATACACTGTGGAGCTTGCATGACCAACAGAAAAGAAATTTTATCAAGAATAATAACCGCAAATAAAAAAAATATACCAATAACAAATTATGGAATAACAATTTCATATTGTTTGGGAATTTTGGAACGTGCCACAAAAATTTTTTCATGATATACTATAAATAATAAAAATGGAGTAAAAAATGATTACAGTAAAAGATGTTGAGCATGTTGCAAAGTTAGCACGCTTAGAATTAACAGAAGATGAAAAAGAAAAATTCACACGCCAATTGGGTGACGTTTTAAAATATGTTGACCAAATGAATGAAGTCGATACTTCAAATGTTGAACCTTTATCCCATCCGATTGATTTTGTTAACGTAATGAGAGAAGACGTTGTTAAATATGAACAAACAAAAGAAGCGTTAATGCAAAATGCACCTGAAGAAGAAAACGGATTTTTTAAAGTTCCAAAAATCAACTAATAAAATTACAAATTAAACAGTGGGGAGATATGGGTACAAAGTATATATTTATTACCGGTGGTGTAGTTAGTTCACTTGGAAAAGGTATTATCGGGGCATCGTTAGGAAGATTACTTAGAGCGAGGGGGTTTTCTGTTGCTATACAAAAATTTGATCCTTATATTAATGTAGATCCCGGAACAATGAGTCCTTTTCAACATGGTGAAGTATTTGTTACCAACGACGGGGCAGAAACGGATTTAGATTTGGGACACTATGAACGTTTTATTGATGCTGATTTTTCTCAAATTAATAATGTTACTTCAGGCAGTGTATATCAAACAGTTATTAATAAAGAAAGAAAAGGCGAATACCTTGGAGCAACAGTTCAAACAATTCCTCATATTACAAATGAAATAAAATCCAGAATTTTAAAAGCCACAGATGAATTTAAACCTGATTTTCTTTTAATAGAAATCGGCGGAACAATAGGTGATATAGAAAGTTTACCATTTATTGAAGCAGTAAGACAGTTTAAGGCTGAAGTTGGAGCAGGTAATGCAATTTCAATACATTGTACATTATTACCATACCTTGAAACATCAGGAGAACTAAAAACAAAACCATCGCAACACAGTGTAAATGTTTTAAGAAGTTATGGTATTCAACCTGAAATTCTTGTATGCAGAACTTCACACCCAATACTACAAGAAGAAAAAGATAAATTAGCATTATTCTGTTCAGTGCCAAAAGATGCGGTTATTGAATGCAGAGATATGAAAAGTATATATGAAGTCCCTCTAGCACTGGAAGAACAGGACATGGCAGCTGTTGTTTTAAATATGCTTAATACACACTACAAACATGCTGATTTAAAATCTTGGAAAGATTTAGTAAATAGAATCAATAATCCTAAACGTACTATTGATGTTGCTATTGCAGGAAAATATACAAAACTTTCTGATGCATATATTTCAGTTGTAGAATCACTAAAGCACGCAGGATATGCAAATGAAGCAAAAGTAAATATTCATTGGATTAATTCAGAAGAATGTATTGATTGGAAAAACTGTCAAGAATTAATGAAAAACCTTGATGCGGTAGTTGTTCCAGGAGGTTTTGGAGTAAGAGGAATAGAAGGCAAATTAAACGTAATAAGATACGCAAGAGAAAACAATTTACCGTTTCTTGGACTATGCCTTGGCATGCAATGTGCAGTAATTGAATATGCAAGAAATGTTTTAGGAATAAAAGATGCAAATTCAAGAGAATTTAGTGAAGAATGCGAAAATCCTGTTATAGATTTAATGCTTGAACAAAAAGATGTTACATCTTATGGCGGAACAATGCGACTTGGACAATATGAATGCCATTTAGCAAAAAATTCAGTAGCAAAAAGAGCTTACGGAAGTGATGTTATATTTGAAAGACATAGACACAGATATGAAGTTAACAATGCTTATGTTGCTGATTTAGAAAAAGCAGGATTAGTATTTTCAGGAAAATCACCAAACGGAAAATTAATGGAAATGATAGAGCTTCCTAAACTTGATTGGTTTGTTGCATCACAATTCCACCCAGAATTTAAATCGCGCCCTGAAAGACCGCATCCATTATTTAAAGGGTTGATAGATGCAGCAGTTAAGCGTAAAAAGTAAACTTTTTAAATTATAAAAAAAATGCTCTAAATTAATAAATTTAGAGCATTTTTTTATCTTTTAAGAAATTAAATTTGGAATTGGTTATCTTTGATTAAGGTAACTTTTGAGCCATCTTCATTTACACCTTCAACAATTACGTTTGGACCACCAATCATAAAGTCTGTATGTATATTAGAATCGTTTATATTATTTTGTTTCATATATTCTTGGCGTTCTTTGTAATCTTTAATATCTTCAGCACCGTCTAGACAATCATCAAAACCTGCACCAATTGCAATATGGCAAGCCGCATTTTCATCTAACAATGTATCGTTAAAGACTCTACCTGTATGGAATATTGGAGAATTAGCAACCAATGCAACTTCACCTAACATATCAGCTCCTTCAGCCGATTTAATATGTTCTCTCCAAAGTTCTTGATTTTTATCGGCATAAACTTCAACAGCTTTACCGTTTTCAAAACGCATTCTTATGCCTTCAACCAAATTACCGTTTAAGCAAAGAGGCAATGTTGTTGAAACCCAACCGTTTGTTTTTGTTCTGTCAGGTGAAGAAAATACTTCTTCTGTCGGAGTATTTGCCATATATTGAACACCGTCATCAGTACTTTTTGTAGCTGCTCTAAATCTTGATTTATCATGCATACCTACATGCAAATCAGTTTTTCCGTCAGGTTGTTTTGTCTTAGGATCAACACTATAAAAATGAATTTCTTTAAAATGGAATTTGTTCATTTTATCTGCAACCGAATTTAACTTTGCAGCGTGCGCTTCTAGTCCGCCTACACGGTTAATATTTTTTGCATCTTCAGCGGCCTTTTCCAAAGCTTTCATAGTATCCGGAATATCTGCATAAGTCTTTTTAACTGACATTGTAGTAGGAGCATAAATAATATTCCATTGACTTTCAGGTCCTGATTTTCTAATTGGTTGAACAACCTCACTAACAGCTTTTGATTGCATTACCATACGTTTAGGATCAACATCAGCCATGCCTTCAGGGTCATGACCACGTAAAATTAATCTTGCTGTTTTTCTTCCAACCATTTCTTTCCAAGTATCTGCAACATACTCAGGTACATCTTTTAAATATTCTTCCTTTGC
The DNA here is from genome assembly GCA_002450015.1 of Cyanobacteria bacterium UBA6984. GTDB lineage: Bacteria > Cyanobacteriota > Vampirovibrionia > Gastranaerophilales > Gastranaerophilaceae > UBA6984. Next base: position 17,403 of record DJYG01000015.1, read on the forward strand.
ATATTTTAATTTTGCTTTTTCCATAGGATTACCGGGTTCAGTAAAGGATACATCTATTGGACCTGAACCGTTTTTGTAAGCATATTCAACAAATTTTAAAACATTTTTTTCATGTTCACGTTCTGCAGAAATCTTTATCGGTTGACCTTTTTGAACATTCAATAATGTATGAAAAATTTCTTTTTCATTAAATGCCTCTGAAAGCTTTTCTTCAACATTCTTTGGGATATCGACTTTTACAGATTTCTTTACATCCTCTGTTTCTTTTGCCGATAAATTTGACAATTTATAAGGATTATTTTCTTCATTAAAAGTTATTGTTTTTGCACCTTGATTTGCATAATACTCAGCACGTTTTTGCTTATATGCAAAATCAGGCTCTTTACAATATTGTTTTTGCAATGCGTCGATTTCAGGATTTTCTATTTCAACATGAACATCTTTTGCTCCCTTTTTATAAGCTTCTTCAGCAAAAATTTTCAAAAAAGGAACATGTGTTTTGTCCGCTTTTACAACAACAGATTGCCCTTCTTTTAATTGCAATTGTTCATCCAAAATTTTATTTACTGCAGCTGTCATCTTTGCCTCTGGAGTTTCAACAGAATTTTTATTAGCCGATAGTTCAACTTTATCAGCCTGCAAACCCTTGTTATTTACGGCATTTTCATTACCTTTAAAAGAAGGGACAGCTTGTTTTAACATTGTTTTAGCAGTATTTACTAAATTTACGGGATTCATGTTTGTCATTTAAATTCTCCATTATAATTGCACCTATGTATTTTTTAAAAAACATAAAAAAAATTTTTGCTGTATTTTTTACAATTATTATATTTTTGTTACAAAATAAAAAAGCGAACCGCAATGGTTCGCTGCAAAATATGGATAGTAATAAGATTAAGTTAAAATTTAAGAATATTCAAAACCTTCAATCAATAGTCCTGATGGCGGACCAAATTTAGAAATATGATTTTCGACTTTATGATTTTTCATATTTTCATCAACTTGTTTTTCGATATTTTCTGCAATCTCATCCAAAATTTGACTAAAAACATCTTCAATACTTTTATCTTTATCTGTTTCTTTTCTCTTATCATCATTAAAAATAGCGTCAATTAATGATAAACGCCTGATATGGCAGAAATAGCTGATGTCATATATTAAACTTCCTCTCATTTTTGTCTAGTTGGTAATAAACACATTACTTACATTTTTATTTTTTCATTTTTTAACTTTAATCGCAATCCTTTACATGTATGAAATATCAGCCAAAAAGCATGCCTAACATGGTTTTTGCTGGTTATTGATAAATAAAAATTTTTATTTTAAAATAGAACTAAGCCGTACTCCACGGGGACTTAGCGAATCTCTTGACTCGAACGCTTATGCGAGGTGCAGAGCCTGCCGTGAGGGTTGCGTGACTATTAACAAAATAATTAATATTGTTGACGGGCTGAATTATGGCGGCGTAATCTACCGAACCATGTCAGGGTGGAAACACAGCAGCATTAAGGTAATCTTTGCGGGTGTCATAACTTTGGTCAAGAGGTACTAATTGTGGAGTTAGTACTTGCTCAATTCGATAGGTAGTGGTACGGCTGAAATAAGGGCTGTTTTATAATTAAAACAGTCTTTATTTTTAAATATTAAAATTTTATTATTTTATTTTATATTACAAGTATCCATTTTAATCCGACCCTATTGTAATGAATAATTTTCACTTAAAGAAACAAAAATAAGAAAACAATATTTGCAAAAAATAGAAAATGGTAATGCAATCGGCATGCCGTTTTGCTATACTATTAAAATTGTACATGCACTAAACACCAGAGCATACAAATTATTCGAATAAAACAGATATATTTTATGATATTATTTTGTTATGACAATTCTATCTGATGATAAAAATTTTAAACAAAACAATAAAAAAAATCCTGTTGTTAAAGCAGAAACAATAGAATATGACAAAACTTTTGAAAATTCTATTCGTCCAAAAAGTTTTGACAATTATATTGGACAAACAGAATTAAAAGAAACTTTAAAAATTTCCATAGAAGCCGCTAAAAAGCGTGAAACAAATTTAGATCACATGTTGTTTTACGGACCTCCGGGGTTGGGTAAAACAACCCTTGCAGGAGTTGTGGCAGAACAAATGGGAGCAGACCTAAAAATTACATCCGCACCTGCATTGGAAAGACCTCGTGACATTATTGGAATTTTAATGTCTTTAAAAGGTGGAGAAATACTGTTTATTGATGAAATTCATCGTTTAAACAAAGTTACGGAAGAAATTTTATACCCTGCAATGGAAGATTTTTATCTTGATATGACAACGGGCAAAAGCCAAAGCGTAAAGACAATGAGATTACCATTGCCAAAATTCACTCTAATTGGCGCTACAACAAAAGCAGGAGAACTTTCCGGCCCATTGAGAGATAGATTTGGAATAATTCACAGGCTAGAATTTTATACTTTTGAAGAGCTTTCAAAAGTTGTTAAACGTACAGCTGACATTTTGGATATAAAAATAACAGATGAAGGAGCAGAAGTTATTGCAAAATGTTCACGCGGTACACCACGTATTGCAAATCGTCTTGTTAAAAGAGTTTCTGATTTCGCAATTGTAAAATACGACGGTATAATTACGTATGAAGTTGCAAAAGACTCATTAAAATCACTTAAAATAGATGAATATGGACTTGATTCAACAGATAGAGCATTATTAAAAATGATTGTTGAAAAATATGATGGAGGTCCTGTTGGAATAAATACCCTTGCCGCAGCTTTGGGAGAAGATATTAGAACTTTAGAAGACGTATGCGAGCCTTATTTGTTGCAAATAGGATTATTACAGAGAACTCCACAAGGAAGAAAAATTTCGCCACAAGGATACAGACATTTGGGAATTAAAGATTTTTCTACTCAAAGAAGTCTTTTTGAGGACTAAGAATGAAAAAATATATAATAGCAATACTTTTTATATTATTGGGAATGCCTGCACTTTCAGCGCCCACATCTGATAAAGTTTTAAAATCCGAACTTGGCAGAGTTGAAAAAATAACTTACGAAGACGTAGAGCAAAATTATTCAGATAAAAGCCAAGTACAACAGATTGTTACAGTAAAAATTTTAACAGGTGAATTTAAAGGACAAACAACTATTGTTGATAACATGCTTACAAACAACCCTTATTATGATATTTTTCTAAAAAAAGGTGATAAAGTTATTTTACACGCAGAACTCGAAAAAGACGGTAACACTGTTGATTACTTCATTGCTGACATATATCGAATAAATTTTGTTTATATTTTGATTGCCTTATTTGGAGGATTACTTATTTATGTAGGAAAAAAGAAGGGATTTTTCAGCTTATTTTCAATTTTAGCAACTGTTTTATTAATTCTATTTGTACTTGTTCCACTTGTTAGAAATGGATTTAACCCTATTTTATCAGCACTAATTATATCTGTATTATCTACAATTATTACGATGTACCTTGTAGGCGGATTTAATAGAAAAAGTACCTCAGCAATTCTTGGAACAGCAGGAAGCCTAATTTTTGCTTCTATTTTATCATTATTAACAATAAAATTTTCACATTTAAACGGTTTTTGCTGCGAAGAAACTATGTTTTTGTATCAAGCAGATTCGACTCTTAACTTTAAAGGAATTTTAACAGCATCCATGATGCTTGCAACACTTGGTGCTGTTATGGACACAAGTATGTCTATCGCAAGCAGCATAAACGAGTTTTATACAATAAATCCGAATTTTAGACCTAAGGAATTATTCATATCCGGCATGAATGTTGGGAAAGATATTATAGGAACAATGGCAAATACGCTTATTTTAGTATATATTGGAGGTTCATTACCGCTTGTTCTACTATCACAAAATATAGATTTGCAAAAATTCTTTAATCTAAATCAAGTAGTAACAGAAATTTCTTCAGCAATCATAGGAAGCATAGCACTTGTTGTATGCGTTCCGATTACAGCCGTAATCGCAGCAAATATAGTAACAGTTAACAAAAATAAAATTGATGATATAATATTTACAGATGAAGACATAAAAGAGGATTAGAATAATGATTGAAATGCGTGTAATGGGTATAGCTCTTGATACTAGAACTGGTTCTCCTATTGTAGTTTTACACGATAAAGATAATAGAAAAGCTCTACCAATATGGATTGGTTCAGCTGAAGCAAGTGCAATTATAAGAAAAATTGAAAACCTTCAAGTTGCAAGACCAATGACACACGATTTAATCATAGGAATTATTAAAAGAACAGGTTATGAACTTGAAAAAGTAGAAATAGACGATGTTGAAAAGGATACTTACTTTGCAACGCTTGTACTAACAAAAGAAGGTGAAGAACCAATGGAAATTGACTGTCGTCCATCTGACGCTATTGCTGTTGCAATAAGAGTTGATGCACCTATTTATGTTTCAGCAACAGTTCTTGCAACAGGCGCAGTTTCAACAGATCCTTCAAAAGATGAAGAAGAAGCTCAGGAATTTAAAAGCTTTGTACAAAATTTAAAACCTTCTGATTTTGAAAAATTATTAAAAGGACATGAAGAATCTGACCAATAGTTTTTAAAGATAAATCTAATATAAAACATAATTCTTGCATTATAAAAAGAATGAATGCTATAATATAAAAATGAATGTAGCTGAATTTGAAAAAAAATTATATAACTTATTAATTAATCATTTAAATAAAAACTATGAGTATGATAATTATATTGATTTATTAAACTATGAAAACAGTTCTATTCTCAATTATATATTATCTCATGCTTTTTTTGAGAATAACGATTTTGAAAATTCTGAGAAGTATAGAAATATAGCAATTAAATTAAATTCAAATTTTACTTTTGAAAAAAATTATAAAGACATTTTTTTATATATTTATTACTTATTTTCAACTATTACTACAATAGAAAGTCCTTTTATTGATGATGAAATAGATAATATTATAAAAAGCAATCCAACTGTATCAGATTACATAAAAGCTTCCGAAGTATACAGAAACAACAATGATATAGGTAATGCCGTAAGAATTATAAATATGGGCATAAATAAATATCCGGATGATGACTCTTTAAAATATGATATGGCATCTAATTTGCTATATTCAAGAAATGTCGATAATGCTTGGTATTACAATGAAATAAGATTTGATTTTTACAGAAAAAAGTTGCCTCAGTTCATTAACAAACCTAAATTTGAATTACAAAGAACCTCCGCCAAAGTTTATATTTATCCTGTTACAAAACTGGGAGACACAATATTTTTTGCAAGATATGTTATTAAATTAAAACATGATTATCAAAAATTAAACCTTTTTGTTACAACAAATCCTGCATTAAAAACATTATTTGAAGAAAATGGTATAAATATTTATGAAAACATCAATAAATCAATGATTGATTATCAAATTTCTTTTGAAGGCTTACCATATTTATTCAAAAACAATTCAAAAATATTACAAAACGGATATTTAAAATCAAATTTAGAAAAAACAAATCAATTTAAAGAAAAATATTTTAATAATAATAAAAAGAAAATAGGCATTGTTTGGAAATCTTCAAAAGAAAATGATGAAAGAAATTTAAATTTAAATGTCTTTGAAAATTTGTTTAAAAATAATAATATACAATTTTATTCATTGCAAAAAGATATTACATTAAACGAAGAACTATATTTGGCAAAACATAATGTTATAAATACAGGTATAAAAATAAAAGATTTTTCAGATACAGCATCATTTATAGAAAATCTTGATTTAATAATCGGCTGTGATACATCTGTAACAAATTTATCCGGTGCAATGGGAAAAGAAACAATATTAATTGTTCCAAATCACGGTGATTGGCGTTGGGGATTATATGAAGAAAAATCAGAATGGTATAATTCAATAAAAATATACCGTAAAAATAAAAATAATGATATTAATGAAGTTTTTTCACGCATAGAATCTTTTTTAAATTAATTATCTCTAGGTTCAATCCAAATTAACGTAACTTGTTTATTTTGCTTGTAAGGATTTGTTGAATATATTTTATTATTTTCTTTTTTTATTTTTAATATTCTTTTTGTAAGTTCTAAAAATTTCATAGTTAAATTATTACTCATTTTTTTGTTAAATTACCCCTAAAAAGTATTAATAACAGGCTATTTGTGTTAGAATTAAAATATGAAAGAATTAGAAATTATAAGTACAATTCAAAAAATATTATCTTCAAAATACATTGGAGATGACTGCGCATTTTTAGAAGATTTAGGTATCGTAATTACACAAGACAGCTTAGTTGAAGATGTTCATTTTTCAAGAAAATTTTCAACACCATACCAAATTGGATACAAATCGGTTGCTGTAAACTTAAGTGACATATATGCATCAGGCGCAGAAGCAAAATATTTAACACTTTCTCTGTCTTTACCTAAAAATATTAACGATAATTTTGTTAAAGAATTCTATGAAGGTGCAAAACAAGCATTAAATGGTGCTAAAATTGTTGGCGGAGATATTACAGCTGCCGACAAAATATATATATCAGTTGCCGCAATTGGTTCAACTAAAAATAGAAAAATATCCTCAAGAAAAAATGCCTGTGTCGGATATAAAATTATAACAAATGGTCTTTATGGATCAAGCGCAGCAGGATTATTTGCACTAAAAAATAATTTAAACGGATACGAAACATTAAAAAAAGAGCATTTAATGCCTACTGTAACAAGTAAATTATCCGAAGCTATTGCAACAACAGCAAAACATAATTATGCAATGATGGATACTTCGGACGGTTTAATGGATTCGTTACTAAAAATAGCAGAAAATAGCAATGTTAAAGCTCAAATTTATTTTGATAAAATACTTTATTATAAAAAAATTGAAGATTTTGATTACAAAAACTTGATTTTATACGGAGGAGAAGATTACAAGCTAATATGCGCAATTTCACCTGATGATTTAAAGCAAATAGACAAAAATTTGTACTATGAAATAGGTGAAATTACCGAAAAAACAGATGAAAACTTTGTGGAAATTTGCTATAATAATAACATAGTTCAATATAATAAAAAAAATATCGAAAAAAATCTCTTTAATCATTTTTAAGTTGACAACAACTGTTAAAACTGATAATATCAAAAAAAAGGAGCTTATATGAAAATTTTTAAAAAAGCATTTACTCTTGTTGAAGTTCTTGTTGTAATGGGAATTATCGGTGTTGTTGGAATTTTAGCAGTCTCTAATGCAAGACGTGACACTGATGAAGCCGAAAAAGTTTCACAGCTAAGAAAATGCTATGAGATTATTGATACAGCTTATGCAACAGCAGTTGCAGAAAATGGATATATTGAAACATGGGGGAACAATACATCTACTGCTTGGACTGTTATTAGTCAATATTTCAAACTAAGTAAACAATGTGACACTTCTTCAGGCTGTTGGAAAGATGCAAAACAATTAAAGATTAATAACACAGAAAGTAGCCTTAATATAAATACATCTGACGATTACAGAAAAGGGATTCTCGTAAATGGCGCATCTATAGCAATAAAAAAAAATGTAGTGTATGGACCTTTAGAAATGGCAAATGCTGCATATTTGCCTGGTCTGAAACCAAATTCAAATTTTGCAACAGTAAATACAGGTAAAGAATTTTATTTTGACAAACCGGAAGCAGAATTTTTAGACAATGAATCAATACATTACGTATATGTTGATGTAAACGGACCATACAAAGGTTTGAACAAATTGGGTGATGATATCTTCCGCTTCAACATATACAATGATGGAACAGTTAAACCTTCATCAGTAGGAAACTATGGAACAGGTTTATGCACATCTGATGGAGAAAAATGTACAGCGTGGGTTATACAATTTGGAAACGAAGATTACTTAAAACTTGGTTCAGATGGCAAATGTCCTGACGGAAAAACTCTATCTTGGGATGGCAACCACTCATGCAGAGGCAAAAAATAGATTTTTAATTTAAAAAGAAAGGGCGGAGCCTTTGGCTCCGCCCTTTCTTTTTTCTTTATTTTATGAATTTTGAAGTGATGATTTAATAACTTCAATTTCATCAAGTGATGCATATACTGTACGGCAACCGCAATCAACATACAAGATTTCACCTGTTGTTCCGCTAGATAATGGCGAAGTTAAATATAATCCTGCTTTACCAACATCTTCAAGTGAAGTATTTCGTTTAAGAGGTGATTTTAACGCTGCAGCTTTTAGCATGTGGTCAAATCCTGAAATACCTCTTGCAGCCAAAGTTTTAATAGGACCAGCAGACAAGCAGTTAACTCTAACACCATTTTTACCCATATCCATTGCTAAGTAACGCATTGAAGCCTCTAATGCGGCTTTTGCAACACCCATAATATTATAATTTGCAACTGTAAATTCTGAACCTAAATAAGTTAATGCCAAAATAGAACCACCTTCATTCATCACAGGTCTTGCTTCACGGCAAATTGTAATCAATGAATATGAACTTACACCAAGTGCTAAATCCCAACCTGCTTTTGAAGTGTTAATAAATTCACCTTGTAAATCTTCTTTATTAGCAAAAGCAACAGCATGAACAACAAAATCCAATTTACCATATATTTTTTCACATTCTTCAAAAACTTTTTTAACTTCATCTTCCTTAGTAACATCGCAAGAAATAATTAGTTTAGAATTCATCTCTTCTGCAAGCGGTTTAACCCTTTTTTCCATAACTTCACCTGCATAAGTAAATGCAATATCAGCACCTTCATCAAACAATTGTTTTGCAATAGCGTACGCTATACCATGGTTATTTGATACACCAAATACAACCCCTTTTTTACCTTGCATTATTCCCATATTTACCTCCTTATAAACTATAATCTATGCTAATCTTTCGCCTGTATCTTTATCAAAATACAAAAAATTACTTTCATCTAAACTTAGCTCTAATTCATTTTCAATTAGAAAATCAGTACTCAATTTTGCACAACATCTGTTGTTTCCAATATAAAAATAAACTATTTGCTCTGAACCCAATAACTCAGTCATTTCAGTTTTTACTTTTAACTTAATATGTCCTGAAGGATTTATCATAAACTCAGGTCTTATTCCCACTGTAACTTCAGACTTACCAGACAATTTATCAGCTATTTGACTGCTTAGTTCTACGACAGGCTCAACCATAACAAGCGTATCATTTATTAATTTACAGTCAATAAAATTAATTTGTGGAGAACCAATAAACCCTGCAACAAACTTGTTTTTAGGATTATTATAAACATTCAATGGTGTATCTACTTGTTGAATTTTACCTTTATCCAATATGACTATCCTATCTCCCATTGTGAGCGCTTCAGTCTGATCATGTGTTACATAAATAAATGTAGTTTGTAATTTTTCATGTAATTTTTTTATTTCAGCTCTCATCTGAACTCGCAATTTTGCATCTAAATTTGATAATGGTTCATCCATCAAAAACACTTTTGGATTTCTAACAATTGCACGCCCTAAAGCCACACGTTGACGTTGACCTCCTGATAATTGTTTAGGTTTTCTATCCAAATATTCTGTTAAATTCAATATTTCAGCGGCTTCTTTAACCTTTTGGTCAATAATGTCTTTATCAACTTTTCTCATTTTTAAACCGAAAGCAATATTTTCATAAACTGTCATGTGAGGATATAGAGCATAACTTTGAAATACAAATGCTATATCTCTATCCTTCGGATGAACATTATTAACTTTTTTATCACCAATATAAATATTTCCGCCGCTAATTTCTTCCAATCCTGCAATCATTCTTAAAATTGTTGATTTACCGCAACCTGAAGAACCAACAAGAACAATAAACTCTTTATCTTTTATTGTTAAATCTACACCGTCAATAACGCGCTTTTTATCATACGCTTTTATAACATTTTCAAGTCTTACTTCACTCATTGCTTGTTTGCATTACCTTTTCAGCCGGAATAATTATATTATAAGTTGAACCCTGCATAGGCTCTGTTTCAACCCACATATTACCTTTCAACATTTTTATTAAATTTTTTATTGTCGCAAATGACATTGAACGAACAACATTCTTTTTATTCGGATTATCAAGCTGCGCATACGGTTCATACAATGTATCAAGTTCTGCATCACTGATTCCAAGCCCCATATCCTTTATTGAAAACATCAAAAAAGATTTTTCGCTTGCATTTTCAAACGGAACAAGCCCTTTATTATTGACAAGTTCCAACTCAGGATGTTTTACATCAATTGCAATATCTCCTACATCAGTAGATTGCACAGCAATTTCTATTATATTTCTTAATATTAATTCCAAGAGCTGCTCATCAGAATATATCGTTCTTTTTATATCTGATGAAATATTTGTAATTATGTTTAAATCTTTTGCATCAATCTCACTTTGATTTGATTTTATAGCATTATTTAATATATTTACAGAATCAAAGTAGCTAAATTTGTGTTCAAATAAATTCGATTCGGACATAGATAAATCAATAATTTTATTAAACAACGAAAGAATTTCTTCGGAATTTTTATTAATTATAGTAATGTATTTTTCTTGTTTTTCATTAATTTCACCACCTAGACCATTTAATATGGCTTGTGAAAAACCAATTATTGACTGAAGCGGAGTTCTAAATTCTCCGGAAAGCTTTACTAAAAAATTATTCTTATCGCGGTTTATTTTTTTTGAACTTTCATGTTCTACCAATATGCTTGTTAACGTTTTATAATTTTGAGTATTATTTCTCATTATTACAAGAAATCCATCATCAGTTTTTCTTGCAGATAATTCATAAAATAAATCCTTATTTAAACTTGATTTAGTCCTTACTATTGATGTTTTTTCCAAGTTGGCTATCTTAACAATTATATCCATTGCGTTTTCGAACAAATCGTCAATATAACAATCTGCAAAATTTTCTTTTATATCTGACAGATTTTTTTGAGCAAAATCGTTAAACCACAGAAAACTTCCTTGTGGATTTAATAATAAAACACTATCAGGAAGCTTGGTCAATAAATCTTCTTCCTCTGGCTTTAAAAATAAATTTTTAATAAAATTAATCATAAACACCTACTTTTTAAGTATATCATAGTCGTATATTTTCGCAAGTTTAGTTTTTGAATACATATTTATTTGACTTAAAATTAAATAAAAATTAAGTTTTGTAAAGTATATTTTTAAAAAGTAGCAAAAATTTTTATTTTAAGTTTTCAAGCAGATACAGAACAAAAGGAGATAATAAATGAATGAATTTGATAATATAAACGCACTTAGATTTCAAAAAGTAGATATAAAACGTGACAAAGCAAAAAAACAAGCTGCACCTGAGGGTATGGAAGATGTTGAATATACAGATTTTTCAAATCCAAAAGCAGAATCATTAGGACGTTCTCAAGTATCAAAACCTGATAATGTTGAAAATGATGTAAAATTTATGATAAAAAATCCTGAATTTTGTACACAAGCAAATATGTTCTTTGATAATGCTTACGAAATTTTAAAACAAAAAAATGAAGAACATGCTTATGAAAAATCAGCACAAATGCTTTCAGCCTTTAAAGATGAATTTTTAATGTTAAGATAGTTAATATGGTTTTAGGTTAATTAATAAAAAAACAGGATTGTAAAATATTTACAATCCTGTTTTTACATTTATGCCTTACTTAAATCAATTAAGCCATAGCTTTTTCAACAGCAACAGCACAAGCAACAGTTGCACCAACCATAGGGTTATTACCCATGCCGATTACACCCATCATCTCTACGTGAGCAGGAACTGATGAAGAACCTGCAAATTGAGCGTCACCATGCATTCTACCCATAGTATCTGTCATCCCGTATGATGCAGGACCTGCTGCAACGTTATCAGGGTGGAGTGTTCTACCTGTACCACCGCCTGAAGCTACTGAGAAGTATTTTCTTCCGTTTTCACCACACCATTTTTTGTATGTACCTGCAACAGGATGTTGGAAACGAGTTGGGTTAGTTGAGTTACCTGTAATTGAAACATCAACACCTTCTTTTATCATAATAGCAACACCTTCTGTTACATCATCTGCACCATAGCATTTTACGCTTGCTCTTTCACCGTTTGAATAAGCTTTTTCTTTTACAACTTTTAATTCACCTGTTTTATAATCATATTCTGTTTCAACATGAGTAAAACCATTAATTCTTGAAATAATTAAAGCTGCATCTTTACCTAAACCGTTTAAAATTACTCTTAAAGGTTCTTTTCTTACTTTGTTAGCATTTCTTGCAATACCAATTGCACCTTCAGCAGCTGCAAATGATTCGTGACCGGCTAAGAAACAAAAACATTTTGTTTCTTCTCTTAAAAGCATAGCTCCTAAGTTACCATGACCAATACCTACTTTTCTTTGATCTCCAACAGAACCAGGAACTGCAAATGCTTGTAAACCTAAACCTATTGCTTCTGCTGCATCTGCTGCTGATTTCACACCTTTTTTGATTGCAATTGCACAGCCTAATGTATAAGCCCATACAGCATTTTCAAATGCAATTGGTTGAATACCTTTTACTATTTCTTCAACGTCAATACCCTTTGATAAGCATAATTCACGAGCTTCATCAATAGTTTTCATACCATATTCAGGTAAAACTTTATCTAATGTTGCTTGACGTCTGTCTTGTCCTTCAAATTGTGCCATTTTTATTTT
>DJYG01000053.1 GCA_002450015.1 Cyanobacteria bacterium UBA6984
TACTCAAGACCTGTTTTGGTGAGGAATTTTTAGTCTGTATTTTAATTATAACGCACTTTTTGAATTTTGCAACTTTCACGAGATTTCACGTTTTTTTTTTAAATCTCTAAAACTCAATAATATTAAGAAATAATCCCTCACCAAAACAGGTCTTGAGTTCATGCCTGTAACATATTTTTACATTGTAAAAATATGTTGTGTCGGTAAAATTAATTCTTATAACAAAAATTTAATATTAGTGTAAAAATGTTTTTTTATTAAGTATAATATTTTTGTAAGGGAATTTGTTTTGAAAAAGATTTTAAAACTGTTTTTTATAATGGTAGTTTTAATGTTTGCAAATACTGCAAATGCTATTGTTGATGTGGCTGATGAATCAAAAAATCAGCAAGAAACTTCGAGTTCAACAAAAAAACGTTTTTTAAAAAGAGTAAAAGCAGATAAAGCAGATAAAGCAGATAAAATTTCAAAAGATGCAATACAATTGGATATTAAAAGTTATACAAAAACACAAATAAAAGATGGTTCAGAATTATCTCTTGATGATTGTATAAAGATTGCTATTGAAAATAGTCCTTCAATTCAGAGATATAGAGATTTGGTAAGTGTTGCGAATTCCCTTTTGGGACAGTCAAAAGCTTCTTATTTCCCGTCCTTAACTTTGGGTACAGGATATAGCGGTGATTATCTTAATGTCCTTGGAAGTTCGGATTTTATGAATTCATATTCCTTCAATGCAGGTTTAAACCAATTACTATTCAGTTTTGGTAAGGTCGGAACAAGAATTAAAAAGGCTAAGTTAAATAAAATTGCAGCAGATTATGATTTAAATTATGAAATAATTAAAACAATATTTAATGTAAAAACAAACTATTATGCTGTTTTAGCAGCTGTTGCAAACATTAAAGTTCAAAAAGCAAATATATTGGTTAATGAGCGTCAATATCAGCAAACAAAAGCTTATTTTGAAGAAGGATTAAAGTCAAAAATTGACCTTGTTAATTCGGAAGTTAATTTGAGTAATGCAAAAATAAATTATGAAACTGCTGTAAATGCTTATGATGTAGCTGTTGTTGCACTTAATAATTCTATGTATATTGAGGGTTCACCAAAATATTCAATTGCAAAAATTGAAACATTTAAATTTGAAAACAAATATGCGGATGTCCATTTAAAAAATACTTCTCAAAATATTGCAGAATATAAATCTCCGGAATATGAAGACGGTTCTGTTTTGGAAACATCAATACAAAAAAATGAACTTATAGATCATTCTTATAAATATTCAAAGTTTCCTTATACATTAGAAGAATCTCTTGAACTTGCAAAGGAATATAGACCTGACTTGCGTTCTTACACAGCTGCAAGAGATGCTTTAAGAAAAGAATTAACCTATCAAAAAATACAATATTTGCCTGATTTAAGAGCTAAAGGCGGTTATAAGCTTAATGCAATCAGTGCTACGTCGAACAGTTTTTCTATTCAAGGGTCATTAGACTTTCCTTCCATAAATGTTATGGATATTAAATATAAAATAGAAGAGGCAAAAGCCAGATTAGATGCAGCAGATACACAATTGGATAAATTGTCTAAAGATATATATTTCAATGTACAAAAAGCTTATGTTAATATGGTTCAATACGAAAAGAAAATTCCACTGACTTATGTGGCTGTAAAGCAAACGTATGAAAATCTCGAGTTAGCTTTAGGTAGGTACGAAGTAGGATTGGGAAATTTTTTGGAAGTTCATGATGCGATAGAAAATTATAATAAAGCTCAAGAAAATTATGTTAAACTTATTTTTGATTACAATGTTTCAAGAGCGAAATTAGAACTCGAAATAGCAAAAATAGATGAAAAAACGGAGAAAGAGAACACTGAAAAGGGACAATAATGAATAAACAGAAAATATTTACTATTTTAATTATATTTTCAATTATAGCAGGGCTAAGTTTTATTATTAAACCAATTGCTTTAAAAGCAGGTATTGGCAAATACAAAACTGAAAGTGCTAAAAAACATACAATAGAACAGGTAGTAGAAGCTTCAGGTACTATAAACCCTGTAAATACTGTTAGTGTAGGTTCAACAGTATCAGGCTTAATGATGGAAGTGTATGTTGATTATAATTCTCAAGTTAAGGCAGGACAGTTAATAGCACTGATGGATACAAGCTTATTTGATGCTAATTGTGAAAAAGCACATGCAAATTTAATAAGTGCAAAAGCAGATTATGTAAAACAAAATGCTATAACCGTTAATAGTGAAAAGACTTACAAACGCTGTAAAAATCTTGTTGCCCGTAATTTTATGGCAAGAAGTGAATTGGATAAAGCAGAAGCTGATTATTTGTCTAATAAGGCTTTGCTGCAAGCTGCAAATGCAAAAATTATTCAGGCACAAGCAGATGTGGATTATGCTGAAAGACAACGTTCATTTGCCTATATATATTCACCGGTTGATGGTGTAATCGTTACTCGTAATGTAGATCCTGGACAGCCTGTTGCAGCCAGCTTTCAAGCTCCGGAGCTGTTTACTGTTGCAAGAGATTTAAAAGAGATGCAAATAGAAGTTAGTGTTTCAGAAGCTGATATAGGAAAAATTAAAGAAGGTCAAGAAGTAGATTATACTCTTGATGGCTATCAAGATCAGATATTTAAAGGTACTGTTTCTCAAGTTAGAATTTCACCAACAACAGTTTCAAACGTTGTTACTTACACGGTTGTTGTTTCCGTAGATAATGATGAATTAATTTTAAAACCGGGTATGACAGCAAATGTTTCTATTATTACCCAAAAGAAAGAAAATGTTCTTTGTGTTCCTTCAATAGCTCTAAAATACGCACCTGTAACAAGGGGCGAAATTAAAAGATATGAACACCAAGGTGTATGGGTATTAAAAGGCAGAAAACCTGAAAGAATTAATGTAGAAATAGGAGCAAGCGATGACTCTTATACAGAAATTCTTAAAGGTAATATAAAAGAAGGTGATGAAGTTATAGTTGCTGCCAATGACGGTAAGTCAAAAAAGAATTCAAATAATAAAAGACCGATGAGAATGTTTTAATATGGCACTTATAGAAGTTAAAAACGTAATAAAAACATACGCATCAGGAGAAGCAGCGTTTAACGCTTTGAATAACGTGTCTTTATCCATAGAAAAGGGTGAATTTGTAGCAATTATGGGTGCGTCAGGTTCAGGTAAATCTACTTTTATGAATTTATTAGGTACTCTGGATAAACCAAATTCAGGTTCATATTACCTTGACGGGATAGATGTCTTACACCTTGATAGCGAAGGTCTTTCAGAAATTCGCAATATAAAATTAGGCTTTGTATTTCAGGGTTTCAATTTAATTTCAAGAACGTCTGCAATTGATAATGTGGAATTACCAATGATATATAAGGGTGTTGATGAAGAAACCAGACATAAAAAAGCAAAAGAAGCTTTGAAAATAGTCGGACTTGAAAAAAGAGAAAATCACATGCCAAATCAAATGTCAGGCGGGCAGCAGCAACGTGTTGCAATAGCAAGAGCTATTGTTAATGACGCACCGCTTATCCTTGCTGATGAACCGACAGGAAATTTAGATACAAAAACGAGTAT
The DNA here is from genome assembly GCA_002450015.1 of Cyanobacteria bacterium UBA6984. Lineage (GTDB taxonomy): Bacteria > Cyanobacteriota > Vampirovibrionia > Gastranaerophilales > Gastranaerophilaceae > UBA6984. The sequence goes on from DJYG01000053.1 coordinate 3,607, forward strand.
AGAAGTTATGAATTTTTTTGTTGAATTAAACGAAAAGCACGGTAAAACTATTGTTCTGGTTACTCATGAACCTGATATTGCGGAATATTGCAAGCGAATTGTAAAATTTCAAGACGGAAATATTATCTCTGATGAGGTAAAAAGAAAATGATAGATTTAAAAACAACTGTTAAAATTGCAATTAATTCTTTACGAATAAACAAAATGCGTTCTGCTTTAACCAGTTTAGGTATAATTATTGGTGTAAGTGCAGTAATAGTAATGCTTGCAGTCGGAACTGGAGCAAGAGAAAAAATTGCTAAAGACATGGATTCAATGGGTAGTAATTTGCTCATGATTCGTTCAGCTTCTGCTAAATCTGGTGGAGTAAGAATGGGAATGGGAACACGTCCGACATTGACTTTAAAAGATGCAGAAGCTATTGAAAAGAGAGTTACGGGTATTCTTGCGATTGCTCCGTATTCAGCAGAAGGTAAGCAGTTAACTCACGGAAATCAAAATTGGTCAACTTCTGTTGGAGGAACAACTGCTTCTTATCTTTTTATAAGAAATTATGAAATTGACGAAGGCAGAAATTTTATTCCTGAAGATATAAAAAATAATACAAAAGTCGCAATTATTGGTAATACCGTTGCGACAGAGCTTTTTGGAGATGTAAATCCAATAAACAAAACTATAAGAATTGGCAATGTTCCATTTAAAGTTATTGGTGTTTTGAAGGTAAAAGGTCAATCAGGCATGGGGCAAGACCAAGATGATTTAGTGTTTATCCCTATAACTACTGCTCAAAAAAAAGTTTTTGGGACAAATTTTCCGGGAACTGTAAACATGATAACAATAAAAGCTCAGGACGATGAAATACTTTCAAAAACCCAAGCTGAAACAGAAGAATTGTTAAAACATCGTCATAACATAGGTAAAACTCAAGATAATGATTTTGAGATAAGAAATCTCGCAGAAATGCAAGAAACTATAAAATCCTCAGCAAGAACAATGTCAGTTTTGCTTGGTGCAATTGCATCTGTGTCATTACTAGTTGGTGGTATTGGTATAATGAATATTATGCTCGTATCTGTTACCGAAAGAACAAAAGAAATAGGTATAAGAATGGCAATAGGTGCTAAGGCAAGCGATATCAGAATTCAATTTTTGATTGAGTCTTTTCTTCTATCAATGTTGGGAGGATTAATAGGGGTATTTATCGGTTGTGTTATATCAGGCATAATCAGTCTTACAGGTGCTATGAATGTATCTGTTTCCGCATTTTCCATATTATTATCACTTGGTTTTTCAGGGCTTGTAGGTGTAGGTTTTGGGTACTATCCGGCATATAAAGCCTCACTATTAAATCCTATTGAAGCTTTAAGATATGAGTAATTTAATATTTTACAGTCAAATAAAATTTATACATTAATCTTGCTAAGTTTGCATTACCTTTCATTGAATTAACCATTTCCAATATTAAATCATCAGGATTTGTATGACTTTCACAATTGAAAAGTTCATGAGGGGAAATATTTAAAGCTTCCATTAATTTATCTAAGTTTTCAGCAGCAGGATAAAATTTACCATTTTCAATGTTACTAATACTAGGTGTTTCAACACCTACCATTTCAGCTACTTGCTCCTGCGTTAGATTTTTTGATTTTCTAATTTCTTTTAATCTTTTACCTAAAAGTTTTTTTATACCCATAAAATTTATTATCAAGCAAACAAATGTTAATTTTAATTACGCTACACTGTATAATTTATTGATTTTTTAATGCTGCACTTGTATAATTTTATGTAAAACATTAAATAATCAAATAAATATAAAGTTCTAAAAGGAGATAAGATGAAAAAGACACTGGCATTTACTTTAGCTGAAACCCTAATTGTAATGGGTATAATCGGTGTAGTTGCTGCGCTTACACTTCCGAATTTAAATTCATCAACAGGCGACAAAGAAAAAATTGTTAAATTGCAAAAAATATATCAAAATCTTAATGATGCCTATGGCAGAGCAACGGCTGTTTATGGTCCATTTACGGAATGGGGATTAAATTGGGATGGTGAGTCATCAAGCAAAAAAGCAGCCGGAAGACTGAGTGAATTTATGAAAATATCAAAAGATTGTGGGTATCAAAGTTCAAATAGTCCGTGTTTTGCTAGTAGTATAACAAATTATACAGATGGAACGGAATCAACTTGGATTCCAAATCCTGGATATGATTATATGTTGTCTGATGGTACTTCAATATCAATAGAAGCTAATTGTGATGGGATGGCAGTTGATGTTGATATAGATGGACCGAATAAAGGAAAACATCAGTTAGGTTCTGACCATTTTTATTTTTCTGTAGAAAAAGACAAAAAAGAAAATGGATTTGAACCTTGGTCAAGCAGTAATGTTTCTGCTTGTATAGGCAGCAAGGGTGAAAATTGCACTGCTTGGGTAATTCAATATGGTAATATGGATTATTTAAAGGCAAATAATAGCGGAAAATGTAATAATTCATCTGTTACTTTAGATGGAGTATCAAACACATCTTGTAAATAATTTGTATAAAAAGAAGAAATGCGGCTGCATTGCAGCCGCATTTCTTCTTTTATTTAACATTTAAAATCTACACATTTGCAATTTGTTTATAAAAATCGTGAGATTGTTCAAATTTGTATGAGAAATTAAACAAGTCAGATTCTTTCATTTGTGGAGTCAACAATTGCAACCCTATTGGCATACCATCAGAATCAAATCCTGCCGGAACGCTTATTCCAGGGATACCCGCAAGGTTTGCAGAAATTGTTGCAATATCTGTTAAATACATTGCCAAAGGATCTTCTGATTTCGCACCAATATCAAATGCGGTATTTGGACATGTTGGTGAAATTAAAACATCAACAGTTTCAAACACTTTATCAAAATCTTCTTTAACTAGTCTTCTCATTTGTTGAGCTTTTTTGTAATAAGCATCATAATAGCCTGAAGATAAAGCGTAAGTTCCAAGCATTATTCTTCTTTTTACTTCAGCTCCAAAACCTTCTGCACGTGTTTTTGTGTACATTTCCAATAAGTTTTGTGCATCAGGGTGTCTGTAACCGTATTTTACACCGTCAAATCGGGCTAAATTAGAGCTGCATTCTGCTGTTGCAAGAATATAATATATACCAATAGAATATTTCAAGTTAGGAAGTGAAACTTCTACAACTTCTGCACCTTGTTGTTTATACGTATCAATCGCAAGTTCAACGGCTTTTCTTACGTCATCACTCAAGCCATCGCCCATTAATTCTTTTATTACACCAACTTTTCTACCTTTTATATCATTGTTTAAAGATTTTGAAAAATCTTCAACAGGAACATCCAAAGATGTGGAATCTTTAGTGTCATGACCTGAAATTACTTGCAATAAATTTGCAGCATCTTCAACTGTTCTTGCAAAAGGTCCTATTTGGTCTAAAGATGAAGCAAAAGCTATCAAACCGTATCTTGAAACACGTCCGTATGTAGGTTTCATACCAACAATACCGCAAAAACTTGCCGGAAGACGAATACTTCCGCCTGTATCAGAGCCTAAGGATAAAGTTGCTTCGCAAGCTGCAACAGAAGCTGCTGAACCGCCTGAAGAACCTCCCGGAACTTTATTTAAATTCCAAGGGTTATGAACTTTTCCAAACGCAGAGTTTTCATTAGATGAACCCATTGCAAATTCATCTAAGTTTGCCTTTGCTATAATCGGAACTAAGTTATTTAATAATTTTTCTGTTACAGTTGCATTGTATGGTGAAACAAAATTTTCAAGAATTTTACTTGAAGCTGTTGTTTTTGAACCTACAAGATTCATATTATCTTTCAAAACTAGCGGTATGCCTGCCAAAAGAGGCAGTTCTTCATTATGCGCAATTTTTTCATCAACTTTTTTGGCAGTTTCAAGAGCTGTTTCTTTTGTTAACGAATTAAAGGCTTTAACTTTGTCTTCCACTTCATCAATTCTTTCATAAACAGCTTTTACAAGTTCTGTTGCAGAAACTTCTTTATTTAAAAGTGCTTTTCTTTGTTCAGTTGCACTTTTTTTCAAAAGTTCGTTCATCTTTTTCTCCTTAATTTAATCTTTACTTTATTATAATTCAAACAGCAAAAAAGCACAAATAAATTGTGCTTTTTCTTTTAATTATGTGCTAATTGGATTATATTCTCTTTTATTGGCTTATATCAAGCAAACCACCAACGGAATTGAGTTTTTTAGCTGTTTCTTTTTTATCCTCAAATTCATTGACATTTTTTGCAATTTTAGCATGTATATCGTTTGCTTTGTTTATGTAGCTTGTTAATTTTTCATATCTGCCTGTTAAACCACCGAATGGAATTCTCAGGCTTATTAGCTCATCTACGCTTCTATTTATGTCTGCAAGTTTTGATAAAGATTCTTTTAGATTAAATGTGAAATTTAATCGTTTTGAGAATGTAGCAAATATATATTTATTGATAAAATATTTTATTTGATTAAACAATGATTTCTCTTTTGGTGAACGTTTTCTAAAAATGTAGCTTAAAATTGTTGTAAATTTTGACATTGCACCTATGTCAAAATATTTGTTGTTAAGACGTTCAAGTTCTTTTTTGATGTTGGCTTTTTTTGTTTGAAGAAATTCGATTCTTGAGTGGTCATCAATGTTAATTGCAGCCAAGATTTCATCATTAATAATCATTAAATCCTCTTCTAATTGGTTTATTCTATATTCTAACTTAAGCATTTCATCATCAATCTTAAGATATGCTCTTTCTTCCAGCATAGTTGAATCGAACCCATCTATCAAAAACGGACTTGTAGCTTGTTTAAATTTTTCAGGTACAGAAAACGGATTAGTGCTTCTGTCCCTTTTTTTGCTCTCATCTCTTTCCATACATACATTATGTATGAAATTTTAAAAAATTATACCTACATTAAGAGGATATTTTATGATATTGAATTTCAAATTTTATTTATTTTTTGTTTCTTCTAAATCAATTAATTCTTCACCAAACATTAGATTTTTGCCGATTGCTTTTTCAAGGTTTGCTTTTGCCGAATTATACTGATAAAGTGAATTATAATATGATAATTGTGAATTCATGTAAGTAATTTGAGAATCTTTTAACTCAATAGGATTACCTTCACCAACTTTGTACCTGCCGAATGATATTTCATAGTTTTCTTTAGCTTGTTTCATCCCTAAAAAAGCAACCGGTATTTGATTTCTTTTTTCTATCAAATTATAATATGCAGTTTGAATTTCAAGTTCTATATTTTGTTCGGTACGTGTAGATGTAGCCATTTGTTTTGAGTAATTAGCACGGGCTTCTTTGATTTGATTATTTATATTCATAACATTAACAACAGGGAAATCTAAATATCCGCCCCAAACATAACCCCAATTTGATGCAGGATTTCTTCCGCCAACAGCAATATTACCTTGTGCTGTTATTTTTGGAAAATAAGACTTTTTAGTCAATTGCATTTTTTGCCTTGAACTTTCTATATTTAACTTTGCAATTTTTAAATCAGGACGTGAATCTTCCGCAATTTCTATTGCTTGTTCAAGAGTTATATCACACGGTGCATATTTTAATCTTTCATGTATATTAAAATGAGTCATAAAATTTATACCCATAGCATTATTTAATTGAGCAGCATTAACTTCAAGATTTTTTTTAGCTTGTATTAATTGTAGTTTTGCATTACTCAAATTAACTTCCGCAATAGTAACATCAACTTTTGGATTCATACCTATTTCATACATTGCTTTTGCTTGGTTATAAAACATTTCAAATCTGTTTACGTTATCTTCTTTTACTTTCATGTCTTCGTTGGCATATAAAAGAGCGTAATATTTGTCTTTTGTTTCTTTAATAACATCATTAACGACACTTATAAGTTGTTCTTGTGCTGTTTTATAGCCCAATTTTTTTATGGTAACCTGATTTTGAGTAACTCCAAAGTCATATATCAATTGGCTTACCGAAATTTGACCTAAAATAAAATAGTTATATGTTGCATCTGCGCTGCCGATGGCATCACTAAATAAAAGGTTTCTGTTTCTTGAACCGCTGCTTGTCCAAGTAAATTGAGGAAAATAAGCAGACCATGCTTGTTTTATTCTAAAATCAGATGCGGAAATTTCTTCAATTGCTTCTCTTATCCTTGGATTGTTGCCTAAAGCATATTTAATACATTCATCTAATGTAACATCAATTGTTTTTTGGACTGAACCTTCTATAACTTTCGGTTCATCAAATGTTTGAAGTTCATCAATTAGAGGTGCTATTTTCTTAGCATCAGGGTAGTCTGTATCGTTTATGACATTACCTATTGGTATTTCATCTGTTTTATTTGTTTTTTTTAAAACAGCAGAATGTTCTTCCGCAAAAACCGAGTTTGCCGTAATAAAGATTGTTATTAATACTATTAATATGATTCTATTTTTCATTTTTATTACCTATATTTTGCACTTTTAATAGTAAATTATGGAGTGCAGACTTAATATCGTTCATAATTTTTGAAAATTTTGAATGATTTTTTATTGCTTGTCCTGATTTTTTCTTCATACGTTGAATGCATACAAAAAATCCTGGAACTAACATTGTACCTATAAATGCAACAGTCATCATACCACCGAAAACCGTCATCCCAACCGAGTGTCTGCTGACAGCACCTGCACCTGTTGCAAATACCAACGGTAAAATACCCAAAATGAATGCAAAGTTTGTCATCATTACAGCTCTAAATCTTAATTTTGCTGCCTGCATCGCAGCTAAAACTTCATTTCCGCCATTTTCTTTATACGCATCTTTTGCAAATTCAATAATTAAAATTGCTTGTTTTGTACTTAACCCTATTAACATAATTAAGCCGACTTGACAGTACAAATCCAGTGAATAACCAGCAACATACTGAGCAAATAACGCACCTACCATAGATACAGGAGCAATCATCATTACTGCAATCGGCAAAGTCCAACTTTCATACAATGCAACAAGGAATAAATATACAAATATTAGCGCAAGTCCTAAAATTATGCCAATTTGTCCCGTAGATTGTTGTTCTTGCAATGATGTTCCTGACCACGAAAAACTCATATCTTCAGGTAATACTTTTTTAGATAATTCTTCCATTTTTTTCATTGCCTGACCTGATGAAATATTTCCTGCACCTTGACCATTTATGGTTACGGCATTATACATGTTAAATCTGGTTAAACTGTATGGCCCTACAATTGGTGAAAATTTAACTATTGAAGAAATAGGAACCATTTTTCCTTCTTTATTTTTTACATATAAACGTTTTAAATCGTTTTCTGATGTTCTGAATGGTGCATCGGCTTGTACCATAACACGATATACACGACCAAATTTGTTAAAGTCATTTACGTATGTTGCACCATATATTGCTGCAAGTGTAGTATAAATTTCGTTAATCGAAACTTTTTGTGATAAGGCTTGTTTTTCATTAATTTCAACAAGTATTTGCGGCAGATTAGCAGTATATGTAGTAAATACTGATGTTAAATCTTTATCTGCATTTGCAGCCATGATTAATTTTATGGCTTCGTCATATAATTCTTGAGGTGAACGATCTCCTTTATCTAATAATTGGTATTCAAAACCTCCAAAAGAACCTAAACCGGGTATTGGTGTCGGCTCAAATGCAACAACGGTAGCTGACGGAAAACTTTTAAACATGCCCCTCACTTTACCAACAATAGCAGAAGAAGATTGTTCTTTTTTCTTTCTATCGTGCCAAGGTTTTAATTGCATAATTATAAGCGCAGTATTTTCACCGGAAAATCCTACAATATTAATTGTTTGACGAACCCCATCTATTTGCATTAATCTTTCTTCAACAAGCGTAGATATTTCTTTTGTTTTAACTGTTGAAGAACCGTCAGGAAGTTGAATTTGTACGATTACTGCACCTTTATCTTCTGTTGGAATAAATGCTGTCGGAATTAAATATGACATTGTTAATGCAAATATAATTAAAGCACCCAGAGTAATTAAAGTATGTTTTGGAGATTCTACGAAAAATTTTGTTCCTTCCAAGTATTTGTCACGTGCTTTGTTGAACCAGTCATTAAACTTTTTAATAAATTTCAATTCATTTTCTTGACCTTCATCTTTCAACATCATTGCACACAACGCAGGAGTCAATGATAAAGCTACAATAGTCGATAATCCAACTGAACAAGCGATACATACTGCAAATTGTTGGAACATTTTACCGTTAACACCAGGCATAAAGCAAACAGGCACGAATACCGCCATTAATACTAATGAAGTTGCCACAACGGCGCTTGTAACTTCCCACATAGATATTATTGATGCTTCAATACGTTTTTTGCCTTCTTGAATATGCCTTTGAACATTTTCTAATACTACAATCGCATCATCTACAACAAGTCCAACTGCAAGAACCAAACCAAAAAGCATTAGCAAGTTTATTGAAAATCCCAGCAGTCCTAAAAATATAAATACACCTATTAATGACACCGGAATTGCACACAATGGAATAAATGCGGCTCTGGCTGAACCTAAAAATACATACGTTACCAATGCTACAAGTAAAATTGCTAATCCTATTGCGTGTTCTACTTCAGCGATAGATTCTCTGATAAAATCAGTTTCATCGTGTTCTATTTTGTATTCCATTCCTTTAGGAAAACTTTCACTTAATTTTTTTAGACTTGATGAACATTTGTTAGCCAAATCAATAGAATTTGCTTCCGGTAACTGATTTATTACAATAACGGCATTTTTCTTTCCGCCAATAAATGAATCGTAATCATAACTTTCAGCCCCAAGGTCTATTCTTGCAACATCTTTTAATTTTATATTAGAACCATCCGGATTTGAATATACAACAATATTTTCAAATTGTTTTTGGTCTGTTAATCTTCCTTTTGTTCTCAGTGTAACTTTTATATCCTGAGGTGCAGCAAGAGGTTCTGAACCAAGATTACCAACAGCGGCTTGTGTATTTTGAGATTGAATTGCAGCTATAACATCGCTTGCTGCAAGTTTATAATTCGCAAGTTTAACAGGATCAAGCCATATTCTCATTGAATAAGCAGAAGAACCATAAACATTTACGTCACTTGCTCCCTTAATACGTGCGAGTTCATCTTTGATGTATATTGCAGCGTAGTTCGCAATGTATAAAGAATCAAATATATTATTCGGTGATGTAACCGCTACCATTAACAATCCCGGACCACCGCGTCTTTTCTTTACTGTAAGCCCGTATGTTCTAACTTCCGCAGGCAATCTTGGTAGGGCTAGCTGTAATTTATTATTTACGTTAATAACTGCCATATCAGGGTCAGTACCAACTTCAAAGAAAACATCTAAAGAATACGAACCGTTTTTTGATGTTGAAGTCATATACACCATGTCTTCAACACCGTTCAATTGTGCTTCCAATGGCGCAGCTATGGTATCTCTTATAACATCGGAACTTGCGCCTGTATAAGTTGCCGTTACGTTGACCTGTGGAGGTGTAATAGAGGGGTAATCTTCAAGCGGTAATCCTAACATTATAATTAGACCGGCAAGAACAATTGTTAAAGAAATTACAATTGCAAATTTGGGTCTGTGTATAAAAGGATTAATCCCTTTTTGTGATGTTGAATTTATATTATTTTCGCTATTTTCGGCCATATTTTACCTATTTATCATTTTTGTTGCTTTGTTCCAGTTTTTGTTCTTCTTCTTTTATTTTTGCTTTTTGTTGTTGAACTTCTTCATCTGACATTATTCTAATTTTATTTCCAGGAATTACTCTCTGTAAACCGTCAACAACAATTTTGTCACCCTCTTTAACACCTGATTTGATTATCCAGTCTTGACCTTCCTGTCCCATAGTTTCAATCTTTTGAACTTGAGGAAGACCTTTTTCATCCAGTTTATAAACGTATTTATATTGCGGGTTTTCCATTACAGCAACTTGAGGTACAACAGGAACACTTTGTTTTTCAGATGAATAAACATATACAGAAACATAGTTGCCGTTTATAAGTTCTCCGTTAGGATTTGGAAATGTTGCTCTCATCATAATTGAACCGGTTGTTTGGTCAACATTATTATCATGAAAATCTTGAATGCCGATATAAGGATATTTTGTATTTGCTGATTGGTATAAGTCAACTTTGCGTTTTGCAAAAGGATTTTTATCAACTTTCACAAGTTCATCATAATTTTTTATATCCATAGGAAACGAAACATATATAGGATTGGTACTGTTTATTGTTGTTAAAGCTCCTGATTGAGCCGTAACATAGTTTCCTACCGTAATTTTTATCATACCTACCTGACCATCAACCGGTGCATGAACTTTTGTGTATGAATAATTTCTTAAAGCATCTTGATATGCACTGCGATTTAAATTTACCTGAGCCTTATATGAATCTCTGTGTGCAAGAGTTTCATCATATTTTGCTTTTGCAATGTAATCGTGTTTTACGAGTTCTTTTGCACGGATAAGTTGTTTTTCATAAAATGTAAGCTGTGCTATTGAATTATCTAAATTAGCTTTTGCCTTATCAGCAGCAAGCTTGTATTCTTGAGGTTCAATTTCGAAAAGAACCTGACCTTTTTTTACATAGTCACCTTCTTTAAAATATGATTTTGTCAAATATCCGCTAATACGTGCAACAACATCAATTCTTGAAACAGAAACTATTCTGCCAGGTGCTTCAAATTTTCTTATAACCTCTTTTGTTCCTACTTCTTGTACAACAACGGCAGGTGCTGCAGCATTTTTACGTTTTTCTGATTCTTTCCAACCATCATATTGGTAATATAAAAATCTTCCCAGTACTGCAATTGCAAGAATACTTATTGTAATTATTATAATTTTTTTCATTATATTCCCCTAGTTAACACACATTCCGTATTTTATAGTATCAAATGGTAAATTCTTTTTCAAGTGTGTTTGTTACATTTGTTACAGTTTTTGTTTTATTGTTATATAAATCAAAATCGTTAAAATATATTAAAGATTTTAAAATAAAATGTATTTGATATATACTAAGAATGTACACAATTTATTGGGATAGTTGCAGTGGAAAAAGAGAAATATCATTTTATTGCTATTGGTGGAATTGGAATGAGCGGACTTGCAAAATATCTTTTGCAAGAAGGTTTTGAAGTTTCAGGTTCAGATATAAATGACAGTAAATACTTAAATGAATTAAGAGATTTAGGTGCAAGAATATACATAGGTCACGATGAAATTAATGTGCCTGATAAGTGTACGGTTGTTGCGAGTTCCGCAATAAAGGAAAACAATCCTGAAATTCAAAAGGCAAAAAGGCTTGGATTACCGATTTTGCATCGTTCTGATGTCTTAAAAGAGCTTTCAGAGCGTTCAAAATGCTTTATAGGTTATGCAGGAACTCATGGTAAGACAACTACAAGCGGGCTTGCTGCTTATGTGACTGATAAAGCAGGACTAAACCCTTCTTATGTTGTGGGCGGAATTATTCCTGATATTCATACTAATTCAAATTATAAAAGTAATAATTACTTTATTGCCGAGTTAGATGAAAGTGATGGAACTGTTGTAAAGTACAATCCTGATATTTTTGTTATTAATAATCTTGAGGCTGATCATTTAGATTTTTATAAAAACGGATTAGAATCACTTGTCGAAACTTTTGAAAAAGTTTTAGCCAAAATGAACGATAATCAAAAGGTTATAATAAATAATGATAGCTCAGGTAATTTAATGTTAAAAGGTCATAAATTTATAACCTATGGCTTTAATGATGCGGATTACGTGGCAAAAAATATTAATTTAACTCCGGTTGGAAGTTCATTTGATGTATATTATCAAGGAAAATTTATAGATGACTTAAATATTAAATTATTGGGAAAACATAATGTTATAAATGCGCTTGCTGTTTATGCGAGTTTACGTGAGTCAGGTGTTGATATGGCTAAATTAAAAGATTATTTTGCATCATTTACAGGCATGGGTAGGCGTTTTCAATATGTAGGAGAAGTAAAAGGTGCTGTTATATATGATGATTACGCGCACCACCCAACGGAAATAAATGCAACATTATCAGCACTGGCAGAATTTAAGGATAAAAATATTATTGCAGTCTTTCAGCCGCACAGATATACAAGATTAAAAAGTTTATGGTCAGACTTTATTAATGCCTTTGAGGGTGTTTCAAAAGTTGTAGTTACAGATGTTTTTGCGGCGTCTGAGGACAGAATTGAAGGTATTAATGGTGAAAATTTTGCAAAACAATTGAAAAATGCTGAATACATATCAGGTTCAATACAAGATGTTGCAAAAGCTATATATCCGAAATTAAAAAAAGATGATATTGTTGTAGGACTTGGCGCAGGGACAATTACTGAACTTGGAAAAGACTTATTGACTTTGGATAAAAAATAGTATGGATATTGAAGTTAGAACAAATTATAATGCAAAAAATCTGACTTCATTTAAAATTAGTGGTCAGATTGAGCGGGCATATTTTCCAAAATCAATAGAAGAATTAATTTATCTTTTGAAAACACTTGAAGCACCTATTGTTTTGGGTAACTGTTCAAATGTATTAATTTCTTCTTATGGTTATAGCGGTGATGTTATATTTACTCAAAACTGCAAAAAAGTGTTATTTAACAATACAAAAGTTAATGCAGAGTGCGGTGTAAAGATACAAATGGCTTCTAAATTAGCGTCTGAACAAAATTTAAGCGGATTTGAGTTTATGATAGGGTTTCCTGCATCTGTTGGGGGGGCTGTTTATATGAATGCATCTGCAAATGAACAGTCTATTAGTGACAGATTAATAAGTGCAACAGTGTTTGATAATGAAAATAAATCTGTGATGGTATTAACCAAAAATGACTTGCAATTTGATTATAGAAAATCTGTTTGCCAATTAAGAAATTATACTGTATTATCCGCAGAATTCGATTTAATTAAATCTGATTTTTCTAAAATACAAGAAAAGATGAAAAAAAATCTTGATTTTAGAAGAAGACATCAGCCTTCACTTGCTCTACCTAATTGTGGCAGTGTTTTTAAAAATCCGCAAAATAATTCTGCAGGAAGATTATTAGATTTATCAGGAGCAAAAGGACTATCTTATGGAGGGGCAAAGGTTTGGGAAAATCACGCTAATTTTATAATTAATTCCGATAATGCTCAATCCGATGATGTTCTAAATTTAATGTTATTGATGTACAATAAAGTTAGTGAAAATTTTGATATAAAACTAAAACCAGAAGTTATTTATATTGGTAATAATTCAAAAGAAGAGGAAGAAATATGGAAAATATTAAAGCAAAAATAGATAAAAATGCAAAAATAGGTGTTTTATGTGGTGGAATGTCATCGGAAAAAGAAGTTTCAATGCGTTCAGGAAAAAATTGCTACGAAGCATTAAAACGTTTAGGTTATATTAATGCAGAATTAATAGTTGTAGATGAAAATATTGCGTCAGTGTTAAAAGAAAAGAAGATAGAATATGCGTATAATGCACTTCACGGTAAATACGGTGAAGATGGCTGTATTCAAGGTTTACTTGAAATTTTAAAAATTCCATATACAGGGTGTGGCGTAATGTCATCTGCTATATGTATGAATAAGGAATATACAAAAAGAGTTCTTGCTACTTGTGATGAAATACCTTTAATAAAGTCAGTATTCGTTAAAAAAGGTGAAGATGTGCATAAAAAGACACAAGGACTTAACTATCCCTTAATTACAAAACCTGTTTCAGAAGGCTCAAGTTTTGGTATGACAAAAGTAAATAAACCTGAAGAACTTGATAATGCATATAATGAAGCAGTAAAATATAATAATGATGTTTTGATAGAAGAATTTATAAACGGATATTTTATAACGGTTGGTGTTTTAGAAAATAATGGCAGCGTTTTTGCAACTGAAATCCTTGAAATAAGAACAAAAACTGAATGGTATGATTTTGATGCAAAATATACTAAAGGTTTATCTGAATTTATATTACCCGCAAATTTAGACGAGGAAACAACAACGTTAATAAAGAATATAGCCGTAAAAGCCCACGTAACGGCAGGATGCAGCGGTGTGTCAAGAATTGATTTTATGATGAAGGATAATAAACCATACTTTTTAGAAATTAATACAAGTCCTGGAATGACGGATACAAGCGATTTACCTGCACAATCAAATGCTATGGGTATTGATTATGATCATCTTGTATTACTAATTTTAAATAGCGCAGGATTAAATAAATAATGGACGAAAATCAAGAGCAAGAACTCGAAAATAATGAAATTGAATATGATGAAAATTATAGAAACACTCGTATTCAAAGAAATAAACAAGAACGCAGCGTACGCAAAACCAATATGTGGATGCGGCGTTTTAAGGTGTTTTTAAGTTTTTGTACAATTATTTTATTAATGCTTTTGTGCTACAAAATTATTATAATGCGTCAATGGTATATGTCACCCAAGGCTTTTGATTCTGCGAAAAGTCCATATTTGGAAATTTTAAATAACAAAATAGTACCTGACTATTATATTTTAGCAGCATTAAGAAAAAATGAAGTTCCAAAAGTTCCAATATATATGTTTAATACTGATGAAATAAAAAAAAGTATTTTACAGTTAGAGCCTGTTGAAAATGTATATATAAGACGATTTTGGTTTCCTGCCAGATTGCAAATTATTATACGAGAAAGAACACCTATTATAACAATAGCTCCTGAAGAAGATGTTGAACCGATAGCATTTTTTACAAAAGGTGGTCAGCTGATTGGTCGTAATTTTTTACCTTTGGATAAATCCTTTAAAACCGTAAAAGTTTTAACCTACGGTACAAAAGGTGATGATTACAGACATTGGGATAAGCATAGAATTGAAACTCTGGAAAAAATTGCAAAAACCGTGAAAGCTGTTTCAAAAGAACCATTAGATTTTATTGATATTAGAAATCCAAAGGACGCTTATATCCAAATTAACGGGCTTCAAATACGTTTGGGAGAATTGGACGATACGTGTTTTGACAGAATAAAAAGATTACCTTCGATTATGCCACAGGTTAAAACATTGGATAAAAAAATAAAATATATTGATTTACGTTGGAAGAATGCGAGTTATATAAAACTTGAAGAATAATGGAGTAAATATGAAAATATCGTTAGCGCAAATAAAATATAAATATGCAAACTTTGATTTTAACTATAAAAATATTGTTAATCATAAAGATGATGAAGCTGATTTAATCATATATCCTGAAATAGACTCATACTCATTAATGTCGTTTGATAGTGGTTATCAAAAAGAAAAACTTAATTTTTACAATAAATTGTGTGAGTTTTTTGCTGATAAAACGGTTATTGTTGGGCAGAATTTGATAAATAAAGGTGAGTTGTTTAATATTTCAAATGGATTTTTTAATTTAAACGGGCAAAAAATTTTTGTTTCAGATAAATATCAAGATAATATTGATTGTGATTTATATATTCTTTCTCAAAATCGTTATTATGCAATGAATACTCAAAAAGAGTTTATTGATAATATAGTGGCAAAACAAAATTTTGTACATATAAATTCAATTATGCTTAATGAAGAAAATGTATATGCCGGCCAAAGCTTTGCAAAAAATAAAGAAAATGAGCTTGTTGCTCAATTACCAATATTAGAAGAGCAAATTGTAACTTTAGATTTTTCTAATAAAGTAGAACAACAATATGTTGAAACAGAATCAGAAATTTATAAAGTCACTACGTTTGCAATAAAAGAATATTGCGAAAATACAGGTTTTAAAAAAGTTTTATTAGGACTTTCAGGCGGAATTGATTCCGCATTGGTGGCAGTTTTGGCAAAAGAGGCTCTTGGGGCAGAAAATGTGTATGCAGTAATGCTTCCAAGCAAATATTCAAGCGAAGGTAGTATTATTGATTCTCAAAATCTTGTTAATAATATTGGAATAAATGTACAAACTGTTCCTATATCACCGCTGTTTGACTGTTTTATGCAAAATATTGCAAAAGAAAATAAAATGGATTTAGCTGAAGAAAATCTACAATCAAGACTTAGAGGCTTGATTTTAATGTTTTATTCAAATCGAGAAAATTATTTATTACTTTCAACAGGAAACAAATCGGAAGTTGCTTGCGGATATGGAACTTTGTATGGCGATATGTGCGGAGGATTAAATCCTATTGCTGATTTAACAAAAACAAATGTGTATAAATTGTCGAATTGGATAAACAGAAACGGAGAAATTATTCCTGTAAAAATTATAAAAAAAGCCCCGTCTGCAGAGTTAAGACCTAATCAAAAAGACAATGATTCTTTACCGGAATATGATGTATTGGACAATATTATTGTTGATTATGTGGAAAAACAAGTATCTTATGAAAATTTAATTGAAAAGTATGACAAAAATATTGTTGATAAAACTATAAAATTAATCTACAAGGCTCAATTTAAAAGAAATCAAGCTTGTTTAGGTATTAGACTCACGGATAATGCATTTTGTTCAAATATAAAATTACCAATAATACAATCAATATACTAAACATTTCGTTAAAAAAAATTGAAATTTTAAACAAATAGTATTAAAATTATCTCACAGTAAAATTTCAAAAGGATATATATATGAAAATACACATGCAAGTCATGATTGCCGTAGGTTTAGGATTAAAAAGAAACTGGCACATATTTTTTGGGATTATAGCCGGTATATTTGCCGGAATTTTGCTAAACGGTCATCCTAATACTATTATAATAAATGCATTAACATTTGTTGGACAAGCTTTTATCAGATTAATCCAAATGGTGGTAATACCACTTGTTGTTTCATCAGTAATTATAGGTATATCAAGTATTGGAGATAATAAACAATTAAGCAAATTCGGTTCAAAAATGGTTGTTTATTATGGTATAATAACGGTTCTTGCTGTATTAATAGGGCTTTCACTTTCACTTTTAATTCAACCCGGAGTAGGTGCAGGGCAATATATTGATGCTCAGTCGGCAACGGAAACTCAACAACAGGTTGCTGCAACTATTGAAAATCAAAGAGAAAATATATTAAACATTGTTCTTGATTTTTTGCCTAAAAATATGTTCACTGCGCTAGCAATGGATAATATGGTTCAAATATTGGTATTTACACTAATATTTGCTATTGCATTTGCAAGAATTGGAGAAATAAGCCGTCCCGTAATTTCGTTTTTCGAATCAGTATTTGCTGCAACAATGAAAGTTACCGACTGGATAATGTACCTGGCAGCACCAGGAGTATTTGCTCTGACTGCAACATCTATTGCAAGTTTCGGATTGGATATTTTTTCAAGTATATCAAAATATTTAATAGTTGTTACAGCAGGACTTGCAATACAGTTTTTTGTTGTATATCCTCTATTTTTAAAGATATTTTCAAAAGTTCCCGTATTTATGTTATATGCTGCTATGACTGAAGCTATGATGGTTGCTTTCGGAACAGCAAGCTCTTCTGCGACATTGCCGTTAACTATTGCTTGCTGTGAAAAAAGAGGTATATCTCATAAAATTGCAAGTTTTGTGTTACCATTAGGTGCGACGTTAAATATGGATGGTACTGCTCTTGTTCAAATTGTAGCTGTTCTTTTCTTAGCTCAAGCTTATGGTGTTGATTTATCGCTATTTATGATATTACAAATTTGTATTTTAACAATAATTGCTTCAAGCACTTGTGCAGGTATTCCGGGAACAGGTTTGATTACAATTGTACTTGTCTTAAATGGTTTAGGTTTAACTCCTGAACAATTAATTGCAGGATTTGCGCTGTTATATACTATGGATAGAATAACAGATATGCTTAGAACTATGTTGAATGTTACATCTGATGCTGTTGTGGCAGCTGCAATTGCTGATAATGAAAATGAAATTAATTATGACTTACTAAATAACCCTGATAGCTACAATGAAGTCATTTAACACTCTAAAAGGTAGGCTTGGTGAGGATATTGCCTGCAAATATTTAGAAAAAAACGGGTATAAAGTTATTGAACGCAATAAAAATTTTTCCAGATATTGTGAAATAGATATTATTGCGCTATATAAAAGAACGTTGGTATTTGTTGAAGTTAAAACTAGAAAAAATAATGATTTTGGTACTCCGCTTGAAGCAATTACAAAGACGAAATTTAAAAATATTAAACAGGGTTTGATGATGTATTTGAATGAATGTACTGTAAATTATGAAAATTACAGAATTGATGCAATCGGAATAACTTTAGAACCTGAAATTAAAATTTCGCATTTGCAAAATATATTCTTTTGATGGCTCTTATTTATGTCTGTAATCCGTCTGATACTTTATTAAGATTATCTGTTTAAATATAAAATAATTTTGTATTTTACAATTCTGAATATTTTATTAATTTTTTACGATACTATATTTTTTTGCGTTAGAATGAAAATACAAGGTACATTAAAAAGGTAGGTGTATTATGTGGGATTATTCAGAAAAAGTTATGGATCATTACAGAAACCCTCGTAATGTTGGAAAAATTGACAATGCTGATGCAGTAGGTGAAGCAGGTTCTTTGGCTTGCGGTGATTCATTAAAATTATATTTAAAAATAGACAACGGTATTGTTACAGATGCTAAATTCCAAACTTTTGGCTGCGGTTCTGCTGTTGCAAGCTCTAGTATTTTGACAGAGATGATTATAGGAAAGCCTATTGAAGAAGTACGAAAAATAACTAACAAAGATATTGCTGACCAATTGGACGGACTACCTCCTGAAAAAATGCATTGTTCCGTTATGGGACACGAAGCATTGGAAGATGCTTTGAAAAATTATTTTAACGATGAAATGGAATTTAATATGTCTGAAACACAGGATAAATTAATATGCCAATGTTTTGACGTCCACGAAAGTCAAATTTTAGAAGCAATAGAAACAAACAAATTAAAAACTGTTGAAGATGTTACAAATTATACAAAAGCAGGCGGTGCGTGCGGTAAATGTAAATCAACAATAAAAAATATAATAGATGAATACTGGGCAAAACAAGATGAAGATAAGCCAAAATTAACTCAAACTCAAAAGATTTTAAAAATAAACAGCGTAATTGAAAATCAAATTTCACCGGAATTGCAAAAAGACGGCGGTGATATTGAACTGGTAGATATTGAAGATAATAAAGTTTATGTTAAACTTCGCGGCAAATGCTCAGGATGTAAAAATTCTCACATGACACTTAAAGTTTTTGTTGAACAAACTTTGCAAGAAGCTGTTTCAAAACAAATTGAAGTTATAGAGGTGCAATAAATGGACAAATTGATATACTTGGATAATAATGCAACTACAAAAGTTGATGAAAGAGTTTTGGAAGAAATGATTCCCTACTTAAAGGAAGAATATGCTAATCCGTCCAGTATGTATGATTTTGCAAAAAAATCATCAAATGCTCTAAAAGTTGCCAGAAAACAAGTACAAGAATTTGTTGGCGCAGATAATGAAAAAGAAATAATATTTACATCTTGCGGTTCAGAAAGTGCTAATACAGCAATAAAAGGTGTATTGGCGAACAATAAAACCAAAAGGCATATCATAACAACAGCCGTTGAACACCCCTGTGTTTTAAATTTATATCGACAATACGAAAAACAGGGGTACAAAGTTGATTATATAGGCGTTAATGCTAATGGCGAGTTGAATATTGAAGAACTTAAAGAAAAAATTACCGATGAAACAGCGTTGGTGTCTGTAATGTGGGCTAATAACGAAACTGGTATAATATTTCCTGTCGAAAAAATTGCGGAAATTGTAAAAGAAAAAAATCCTCAAACAGTTTTTTATGTTGATGCAGTGCAAGCCGCAGGAAAAATTCCTATGAATGTTAAAAATACCAAAATAGACATGATTGGAATTTCCGGACATAAATTTCATGCTCCAAAAGGGGTTGGAGCTTTATATGTAAAATCAGGCACAATAATATCTCCTTTGATTAATGGTGGTCATCAGGAACGTGGAAGACGGGCAGGTACTGAAAATGTTCCATATATAGTTGGACTGGGGAAAGCTGCTGAATTGGCTAAAGATAGTTTAGATTATGAGTCTAAAGAAGTAAAACGTTTGAGAGATAAATTAGAGCAAGGTATTATAAAAAATATATTTAATGCAAGATTAAATACCGCACCGACAAACAGAGTTCCAAATACCACAAATATTGGCTTTCAATATATTGAAGGTGAATTGATTTTGCTTCATCTCAGTGATATTGGTATTTGTGCAAGCTCCGGAAGTGCTTGTACTTCAGGCTCTTTAGAACCAAGTCATGTTCTGCGTGCAATGGGTATTCCTTTTACCGCTTTACATGGTAGTATAAGATTTTCTTTAAGTCGTTTTACGAAAGAAGAAGAAATTGACTATGTAATCGAAAAAATGCCTCAAATTATAGAAAAATTAAATAGAATTTCACCATATCAAGACGAATTGGAAGCATTAAGGAATTTGAAATAAGATTTTTTATTGAATTTTTTATAACGTGATAAAATAATGGAATTATACTTCGATATTCGAGAGATAATAAAACTACGACATATCCGAACAAATGTTTGAATGTCGTGCTGCTTGGGTAATCGAAAATGGCAATATGGACTATTTGAAAGCAGATAGTAACGGTAAATGTAAGGATAGTAATGTTACTTTAAGTGAAACTGTTACAAGCTGTAAATAAAAGCACGATAAAATCAGTATATTTTTTTTAATAAAACAAAGTCATGTATTTATCAAATCTGTATGATTGGCAAAGAAATTAGTTCAACATTGCTCTAAATCTTATTTTTAACCAATTCAGATATTTTATCAAAAGCATTTTGAGTTATTACGTGCTCTATCCTGCAAGCATTTATTTCTGCCTCATCATTGTCAATTTTTACAATTTTTACAAAAAAATCACATAAAATTCTGTGTTTGTGCATGACTTCTTTTGCAATTTCTACACCTTTTTCGGTAAGTTCAATAGGATGATTTTTTTCATATATTAAATATTCTTTTTGTGCTAATTTTTGCAAGGCTTCCGTTACAGATGCCCTTGATATGTTCATTTTTTTTGCAATGTCAACAGCCTTTATCTTATGAGTCTTTTCTAACTGCTCATATATAGTTTCCAAATAATCTTCAATGCTTGCTGTTATATTTTTACTTCTCATAAAATAATTATACATCGAAAAAAAATGTATTATAAGTGTATTGTTTACAATTTAATTCTTGACAAAATTTTAAAAAAAATGTAAAGTTAATGTAACACAGTCATTATATTTAGCAATTTTTGTTATTAGGACACTTTATAAAGAATATAAAGAAGATATGTGAAGGAAGGATAGGTATGCAAGTAAAATCAATTTCGCAGTTAACACCATTTACAGGTGCAAAAGAAGTAAAAACAGATAAAAAGGTTAAAACAGAAAGTCAAACTGCTCCAACAGAGAAAACTCCTATGCCAAGCGCAGCAGCTTTGCAAGCTATGCATGGTGTAAAACCTCATGGTAAAGGTGCTGCAAAACCTACTCCTGAAGCTTATTCCAGCGATGAAGCATCTCAATTAATTGCAGAAGCAGGTGTAATGCTTTCAAAAAAAGATTACAAAAATGTTAAAAAGGTTCTGGCAAGAGGTGATGAACAAACAAGTAATGTTATGATGCAGTTGGAACTTATAAAAAGCGGAGATATTGAACCATCAACATTAAGCTGTTATTGGGAAACAGGTAAAATGAATGATAATCTTGCTAAAGATCTTGACATGGTTTACGAAGCAAGAAAAGCAGGTAAAAATGTTGCAGATGTTTATGTACCTAACGTAAAATCTCAAGCTGAAGGTAATAAAACAACAAAAGTCGGCGATGTATTTAAGGTTGCAAATCAAGATAAGATATATGTGAAAACTGATGAAAATGAATCAAGACAATTAGACATGGACAAAGATATGTTCATAAAATTGTTCCCGCCTGCAAAAAGATTTACAACACAACAACAAAGTATTGGTGATTGTTACTTAGTTTCAACATTAGGTACATTAATGAATCACGATAAGGCAAGAGTTGCTTTATATGAAGCTTTTCATCAAGACGGTAAAGATGTAACCGTTAAATTTAAAAACGGTTATGGCGAATACAAATATGAAAATGCTGAAGTTCCAAAAGATAGAGTTCAAAAATATTCTCTAAAAGGTTCAACAGGTATAAGAATTCTTGAAGATGCTTATGGATTAGATTCTGTTAACAAAGCTGATACAAAATTTAGAGAAATTATGGCAGACAAAATTGCTAAAAAACAAGAAGAATTTGAAAAAGCTCCTGTTGCAAAAAAAGCCGAAGTCGCAAAATCTTTGGCAGGTCATAAAAAGAGATTAGATGATTATTTAGCAGCTAAAGCTGATCCGAACAGAACAGTTGTAGTTTGTCGTGATGACAACTTCTATAATATTTATTATGAAGAAGATGAAAACGGTTTAAAATTTGCTGATTTGAAAGAAGATCCTGATAACAAACAAGATAAATTCCATAGAGCTGCTGATTTTTACAGAGGTTCTTTAGGCGGATATAACTTTGAAGTTATGGAAAGATTTGGTTTCGGCGGATTTAGACAATGGAACTTAAACTTTGAAGAAAAAGAAGTAAAACAACAAATGATGAAAGATAACTTTAATAAAGATTTTGTCATGACCGGTGGTACAAGAGCTAGCGGTGGCAGAGTTGAAAATCCGGTTGCTGAGGCTGCAGGTGTATATGGATTCCACGCTTACACTCTAGAACCACAAAAAGATGATAAGGGTAATTTGACCGTAAGATGTACAAATCCTTGGAATACCTCTTATGATGCAGATATACCTTATGATAAATTCTTAGAATATTATGATTCAGTTTCAATTGTTGATGTAAATTCTTATGGTAAAAAATTACCGCTTCAAGAACAACCTGTTAAATATGGTAAAGATGGTGCTATAATGGACAAAAATTCTAAGGAAACTCCTGTTATTTGGTACAACAACAATAGAAGTAATGCTGAAAAAGTTCAAATAAAAAAAGCATAAGTTAAATCATAAATTTTAATAAAATAAAAAATCAAAAGCTAATTTGTAGTTTTTGATTTTTTATTGTGTTGTTTGTACTAATTAAATTTTATTTGTGATAAAATTACAAATGGAGATATGATGTTTATAAGAAAATGTAAAATAACTTTTATAGCCCACGGTTCTACTATATATTCTGAGGATAACAGATTTATAGATAAATTAAATTATCCTCCGCTAAATGAAAATGGTGAGAATGAAGTTAAAAAAATAACCGAATTTGTCAAAAAAAGAGGGCTTAAAACGAATAAAATATATTCAAGTCCTTCTTTATGCTGTACACAGAGTGCAGAAATTATTGCTGATGAGTTAAAACAGGATTTTGAAATTTTAAGCGACCTTACTAACAGACATTGGGGTATATGGGGCGGATTAACTTTTAATGAAGTAAAAAAGAAGTTTCCAAATGATAATATTCCTGCGTGTTGTCCTGAAAAAGGTGAACCAATTGAGATTTTTGATGAGAGAGTTCAAAAAATAATTGAAGGTGTTATTGACAACAATTTGAGAGGAAGGGTTATTATTGTTACACATCCTACAATAGTTCAGGCTGCAATAAGTAATGCTTTGAATATTCCTGTTGAAAATCAATATAAGACTTATATTAGACCTGCTTCTGCTACTCAAATAAGTTATTTCACTGATTGGGCAAGTTTGGTTTATTCAGGTTATTATCCTATATAGGTTAAAGGATGCTGTTATTTGTTTTATCTTTTATATTGATATTTGTCGCAAGTTATTTTTTGTCAGCAATTTTAGCAAAAGATGACACTACCAAAGGCATTTTATATGTATTTATAATTGCTTTTTCTCAAATAGTTCTAACTACGGAAATTTTATCAATATTTCATTATATATACAGATTACAATTCTTATGTTTTAACTTATTCTTTTGTATTTTATTTTTTATTTTATGGATAAGATGTGGTAAACCTATTTTAAAATTTGATTTTCATCATTTTCTTAAGCGTGTTTATAATTCGTGTAAACTTGATAAATCTTTATTTTTGTTGATTTTGGGCTGGTTATTTTTTATTTTTGTTACAACTTGGTTGGTTATATTTTTACCATCTACTTCAGGTGATGCTTATTGTTATCATGTTGTAAGATGCTATGATTGGGTAATTAATCATTCCTTAGCACATTTTGAAACTGCTGACATAAGAATAAATGCTTTTCCTGTTAATTCTGAGATATTGTACATGTGGGTAATTTTATTTACACAAAAACAGCTATTTTTAGGAGTATTTACGTTCGTTGGTTATTTGATGTTTTTAATTTCATCGTATAACATTTTTAAATATATTGGTTTTTCAACACGAAGAACATTATGGACATTAATTGTTGTCAGTTCTTTTGCCTCTGTTGTCGTTATGGCTTCAGGAACAGAAACAGATTTGATTATATCAGGACTTATTACGACATCAATATATCTTTTTATAAATGCATTAAAAAATAAGTCTGATAATGTTATTTTATTTATGTCGTCATTAGCGTACGCTCTTGCTATTGGAGTTAAGACTCCTGCGATAATTTGTATTCCTGCAATCGGTTGTTTATTTTTATATTTGTCATTTAAATATAAAGATAAATATTCTTTGTTAAAATTTATAGGGTTTGGTGTTGTTGCATTTTTGTTATTTTCCTCTTATAACTATATTTTAAATTTTTTGCATTATGAAAATATTATGGGCGGAAAAGGATCTATTTCTGTACATAGAAATTTATGGGGGATTAAAGGTTTTGTTGCAAATTTAATAAGACACTTGTTTTTATTAATAGATTTTTCAGGTATAAAAGTTCCAAGTAGTTTTGTTGAGTCGTTTATGCACGTTGAGCAAAGAGTTCTGCGGATTTTTCATTTATCTCATGTCCCAATCGGCATATATAGCGGCAAATTTTTCTTTAACGGAACGTTATTAGAACCAGGGATGGGCTGCGGTTTATTAAGTTTCTTATTGGTTATTCCTTTTAGTTTTTTATCTTTGATAGCTCCAATATTTAGAAGAAATCGTATTGTTGAAGCTCAATTTGTTTTTGCTGTTGTATTTTTTATAAATCTTATAATATTATCTGCAATGGTTGCCTTTATGACGTTTAATACGAGATTTATAACATCTTTTCTTTTAATATCAGCTCCGATGTTTGCGGGTTCGTATTTTAGGTCAAATAAAAATCTGCTAAAAGTAATATATATTTTCATTATGTTATTTTATTTTACTGTTATATCTACTCATTTGTGGGGCAGACCGTTTTTTAAGTTGATGAAAGCAATGAAAAATGAAGGTATTGTTCGAGTTCGTTCCGGTATAACTTGCGGTAAATATGACAAAAGAGATAAATCTCTTGACGAATGGTGTAATATAAGCGCACTTATTGATTCCAAGTTTGGTGATAAAAAATATAAGATATTATTTATGCCAAATTTTTCAGAATATATTATATATGTTAAAAATAAAAAATTAAAAGGCTACAATTATGATTTTATAAATGCAGAACATTTAAACAAAATAAATGTTGACGGATATGATATTATAATTTTGCCGATAACAGGTCAGGCATTTACAGAGTTTGATAAATATTCTCCAGACAAAATTGATTATCATTTTAGTGTTAATGATGAGAGTAAGTCGATATTTCATTATCCGATAGATTGGAATGCGGAATGCCTTTGCTATTACAAAAATCTTGACGAACCAATTTCAAAAGAACTTGGTAATGAGAATAGTATTCCGTATTTAAAGGTCTGTTTGTTAACTTCTAACTTTTACAACAATCACCCGTTTGCTATGGGTTATAGAACGGATAAATATTTATTTCTATTAAATACAAATACTTTTCCTGAGTTTAAAGCTAATAAATATTAAACTCTGCCGTAAATATCTTCATATCTTATAATATCATCTTCAGAAAGAATATCGCCTTTTTGTAATTCTATAATTTCTACATCAGATTCAGAAAGATTTTGCAATGAATGTTTTTCTCCTATTGCTAAATCTACACTCTGACCTGTGTGTAATGTTAAAATTTCATCACCCTTTATTACAGTTGCAGTACCTATTGCAACAACCCAGTGTTCGCTGCGATGATTGTGTGATTGTATAGAAAGCTTTTGTCCTGGATTTACATGTATTTTTTTTGTTAAATAGCCTTTACCTTCGGCAATAACTGTGTAAAACCCCCAAGGTCTGTAAACTGTTTTGTGAATTTTGTGTGTATCATCATTATTATTTTTTAATTTTTCATATATTTTTTTTACATCTTGACTTTGTTGAGAATTACAAGCAAGAATTGCATCTTCTGTTTCAACTATAATAGTATTTTCAAGCCCAATTGTAGAAACAAGTTTTGATGAAGAATATACAAATGTATTTTTTGAATTTTCATCTATAACATTTCCCACAAAAACATTTCCGTTTTCATCTTTATCGCTTACATCATAAAGTGCTTTCCAAGAACCAATGTCATTCCAGTCACTTTCAAGTTTTACAAGTGCAATTTTATCTGATTTTTCCATCACTGCGTAATCAACAGATATATTAGGCATTTTTTCAAATATTTCTTGACTTATTGTATCTGATTTTGAAAAATCAAATTCTTCAATAATTTCTGAGATTTCAGGTGTAGATTTTTTTAATTCATCCATAAAGGTTGAAATGCTGAACATAAAAATTCCGCTATTCCAGTAATATGTACCTTCATCAATATATTTTTGAGCTGTAATTGCATCAGGTTTCTCAACAAATTGTTTAACTTTAAATCCGTCATTCAATTTTTCTTTAGTAATGTTAATGTATCCGTATCCTGTTTCAGGGTAATTCGGTTGTATTCCAAAAGTTACTATATATCCTTCTTTTGCAAGTTTTTCACCTCTCATAACAGAAGTCTTAAAAGCCGCAAAATCTTTAATTAAATGGTCCGATGGCACAACCAATATTACAGGATTATTTTCTTTTGTTTTTTGAGAAATATATTTTACGGCTGTGGCTATTGCAGGAGCGGTATTTTTACTTAAAGGTTCTGCTAAAACAACAGTTTTTTCTGATTCTTGTTTAAGCTGGTATTTTACATTTGATAAATGTTTATTGTTTGTTATGCTTATAATATTTGCAGAAGGTGTAAAGCATGCAACCCTCTGAAATGTTGATTGTAATAGGCTTTGTTCCATATTTAAATCAAGTAATTGTTTTGGGTATAACTCTCTTGATAATGGCCATAATCTGCTTCCTGAACCGCCTGCTAATATTAAACTGTACATATAAAATCTCCTTATTTACTTTTTTACATAATAACACAAAAAATATAAACAAATTTTAATTAAATACTTGAATTTATATTTTGTTTAAAATATTATAAATTTACAGGTTTTTTTAACCTATTATTATGCAATAAAATTATAAGAATATAGAGGAATGGAAAAATGAAAAATCCGATTATTGAAAGTTTAGAAAGCAACTTTAAAAAAGCTGAAATACCTCAAATGAATCCTGGTGATACCGTAAAAGTATTTGTAAGAATCGTTGAAGGTAACAAAGAAAGAACACAAGCCTTTGAAGGTACAATTATTAAAGACAGAGGTGAAGGTTTAAACAAAACTATCACTGTAAGAAAAGTATTCCAAGGTGTTGGTGTTGAACGTGTATTTTTAGTACACTCTCCACGTATTGAAAAAATTCAAGTTTTAAGACGTGGTGATGTTAGACGTGCTAAATTATATTATTTGAGAGAACGTTCAGGTAAAGCAACTCGTATTAAGGAAAAAATTGAAAAAAGATAGTCATATTCACTGGTATCCGGGCCATATTGCAAAAGCTGAAAGACAGCTTAAAGAAAAATTAAACCTTTGTGACGTTGTTATTGAAGTTTTAGACGCAAGAATACCGTTTAGCAGTATGTATAACAATATTAAATCATTATTAGGCGGCAAACCCCGCCTAATTTTGTTAAATAAGGCAGATTTAACCGACAAAAATGAACTTAAATTTTTTATTGAAAAAATAAAGGCAATGTTTGATAATCCTGTCATGGTTACTGATGCAAAAAACTCAAAAGATTTAGCTCCTATTGTTAAAAAAGTTCTGGAACTTGCCGAACCAAAAATTCAAGCGCAAATGTCAAAAGGTTTACTTAGAAGACCTGCAAGAGTTATGGTTGTCGGTATGCCGAATGTTGGTAAATCAAGTATCATAAACAAATTAACAAAAACTTCTAAAACAAAGGTTGGTGCAAAAGCAGGTGTTACAAGGCAGCAACAATGGGTTAGAATTAATAAAGATTTAGATTTGCTTGATACTCCGGGAATAATACCGATGCGGCAAGATGACCAGTTTGCTGCAACAAAGCTTGCTTTTGTAAATTCTGTATCAGAGAATGCTTATGATAACGAAACCATTGCTCAAGAACTTTTAAATATTCTTTCAAAAAAATATGAGCAACAGCTGAAAAAATATTATAAAGTTGAAGATTTAACTTTAGAAAATATTGCAAAAAGTCGTAATTGGATAGTTTCAGGCTCTGAACCTGATATTGAAAGAACCGCAACATTTATTCTAAAGTATTTTCGTGACGGAAAATTAGGGAAATTTATACTCGATGAAATCGAATCATAATTTGTTTGAATTTGATGAACAACAGCCTTGTAAAATGTTAATAGGCACAGATGAGGCCGGACGAGGACCTGCTGCAGGTGGTGTTTTTGCATCCGCAGTTTATATAAATAACAAGGAAATTGAGCAAGATTTAGGTAAATTGAATGATTCAAAAAAATTAAGTCAGAAAGTTCGTGAAGAATTATATGACATAATTATAAAAAATACTATTAATTCAACGATTTGTATCGAAGTTGAAGAAATAGAAAAAACAAATATTCTTGCTTGTTCTCTTAAAGCAATGAAACTTGCTTGCGAAAATGTAATTTCTAAACTTAATATTCAAGACTCATTACTTACAATTGTTGATGGTAATCAATTGATAAGAAATTATGATTATCCGCAAAAAATTGTTAAAAAAGGTGATGCAACATCAGCATCTATTGCGGCTGCAAGTATTTTAGCAAAAGTTTCTCGTGATAACTATATGCAAAAACTTGATGCCGAATTTCCTCAGTATAATTGGAAAAAAAATGCAGGATATTTGACTAAAGAACATTCTGAAGCAATTTTAAAATATGGAATTACAAAATATCATCGTAAATCATTTTTAAAAAATCTTTTGGCAGAAACAAAGCAATTAAGTCTTTTATAGGATGTAAATCAATATTTAATTTGCCATACTTATCATGAGAGAGGTATATCATGGTTTCTGGTATTTTTAATCACGGTTATTCAACAAGTTACTTTTTAAGACCGTTGGAAAAAGAGTATAATGGTATGAAAGTCGATTGTGCTGATAAAAATTTACACAAGTTACCTGATTTTATTACCAGTAATAAAGAAGAAATTAAACAAATAGACCAAAATAAGGATTATTTGGTTACACTTAACGAATTAAAATCTTTTCAGTTTAAGTCAGAATTAATGGAAAATATTACAAAAGAGCTTGATGAATTTAATACAAAGCGTTTTTAATTTCGTTTTTATTCAAGTTATACAAAGATGATATAATTTCTGCTATTTCTTTTGATTTAAATCCTTTTGATTTTAAAATCTCAATTTTATCTTGAATATTTTGAAGATTATCTGATTCAATTGCGAAGGTCATAGCAACAATTTCACCTTTAACGTCACCTGAAAAATATTCTATAACCTTATCAATATCGTCAATAACAATTTCTTCAAAAAGTTTCGTGAGTTCCCTGCCAACCGCAACTTTTATATTTGAAGAAATATTTTTTATAATTTGCAATGATTTTACAATGCGGTTGGGAGAATCGTAAAAAACCATGTTTGAGTATTTATGTTTTAAATATATATCTTGAATTTGTTTATCAGTTTTTGGTAAAAATCCTATAAATGTATATTCTTCTGTTTTTCTTGGAACTTGTGATAAAAATGTTGTAATTGCGCAAGAACCGGTTAATGCAGACACAGTTATTTGATTTTTTCTTAATTCTTCCAATAATATACTTCCCGGATCACAAATCAAAGGAGTTCCTGCATCTGATACAAGTGCAACTCGCTTTCCGTTTTTTAATTCTGATAATATTAAATCAACTCTTTCACGCTCGTTATATTTATGATATGAAAGTGTTTTCGTTTTAATTTCATAATGATTAAGAAGTTTCTGTGTTACACGAGAATCTTCGCAGGCAATAATATCAACTTCTTTAAGAATTTCAATTGCTCTAAGTGTAATATCTTTAATATTGCCAATAGGTGTTGGAACTATGTAAAATTGAAACTTTTTGGTCATAAAATAATTATAAACTAAAAACTCATTTTCGTATATGAAAATGAGTTTTTAAATATTTAAGTTTATTTTTGTCCTGCTTTTTTCTTTGCTTGTTCTGCTACATCATTAATAATTTCTTTATTATCATTTGCTATTTGAATATTTTTAATTTTTGATGCCCAACCATAGCCTTGTTCAAACTCTTTGAGATTTTCCATTCTACTTGTATTAACATATTCTTTGTCTGTGATGTTTTTTACTCCTGCTGTTGATTTCATTTTAACTCCATATTGCTTTCTTACGGTATTAGCTTTTTTGGTTACATCTTGAGATGAATTTCCAAGTTGCTCACCCTGTGCAATAGTGTAGTTACCAATAGCTTCAGCTTCTCTTGTTGCAAAAAATCTTGACAAGAAACCTTTTCCACCAAAGCCTGCTTTATATGCTTCATCACGATTATCTTTTAATTTTGCAGCTTCAAGACCTTTTTCAATAGCAACATCTGCATATTCATTTGCATTAATAGCATCATTAATGTTAGTTTCAAGCATGCCTGCAATATCTTTAATTGATTTTCCCATTGCTTCAGCTTTATCGTTTGCAATTTTTTGGATTTCCTTGCTTGTGTAATTATCAAATTTGTCCATTTTTTGAATCATTTTTGCATATTCCACACCAAGTGCATCAATTTCGCTTTGATTTTCTTCTGCATTTTTAATGTCTGATTCAGTTGCTTCTGAATTGTTATAAACATCACTTACTGTTTTCGATTTTGTTTCTATTTCTTTTTGTACTTGTTCAGCTTTTTTAGCTTCAGCGTTTGCTTGCTCTGAACAAGATTTTAATTGAGATTCTGTTTCGTCTTCAATTTCCATATTGGCATTTATATAGTCTTTCATTTCAACTTCATATTTAGCAAGTTCTTGTTTTATAGCTTCCATATTTGTATTTTTTTCTTTACATTTTGTTGCTAAGTTTTTAGCAATTTCTTTTAGATTTTGACCACCGTTTTTAGCATCTTCAACTTCTTTTTTGGCTTCGTTTTCTTTGCTTGCACTATCTGTAATTGTGTATTTTACTGTTTTCTCATCAGATGATTCTGATGTCTTATTAGTCATTTTTTTACTGATAATCTTATATACGTTGGTTTCAGTGTTTGAAGATTGAGTAGCTTGAGTTTTATTTACATTGCTATTATTAATTCCTTGAACCATACACATATTCCTTTCATTTTAACCTTATGTGCATGCTATCGACAAAAATCCATAAAACTTTAGGTTTTATGGATTTTTGTTAATATTTGTTTACAAATTTATAAAAATTAGTTTTGCTTTTTTTGTGTTTTAGCATCAAAATATCCGACAATTGAGCGGAAATTTGCCATAAATTTATCATAATCAAGTTTGATTACTTTAGGCATATTAGAAATATTGTTTTTACAATAATCAATGTGTTGTTGAGAAGCTCCGTAATTTTTTAAGTCTGTTTGAAAATCATTCATTGCTTTTTCGTCAGATAAGTCAACATATCTTGGATTTACTAAATGAACTTCTTTTTTGTCTTTATCCACTTTTTTAACGACGTAATAGTGCATTTTACCAATTCCATCGTTGCAATTTAGCATTTTTGAACCTGCGACAAAGCTGTGTCGGTTTATTGGTAAATCACCAATTTTGTCTAGAAGTTTTGTGGTTTCTTCCTTATGTGCAGAAAGCGGTAAAACATTGTTATCTCCAATACTTATTGGTTTTACACCGGTTAGAGTTTCCATGTAAACACTTGCCAAATTACCTTCTAAAAGATTTTTATAGCCAAACAGTCTTAAATATAAAGGTTTTGCGTCTTTTTGGTCGTGAATAACATCAGATGTCGCAGTTTCAACACTACCTGTTGGGTTAAATCGGCTTCTTCCAGTAGTTTCTTTGTATTTTGTGTCGTTGTTTACTTTATAAGTATTATCTTTGTCATATTTGTTAAATCTAACTTCAAAAGTATCCCCATCAGTAGATGTTTTAATGCTATCTTTCAACCATTGTTTACCAAAGCCGCTTTTTGCGAGTGCTTTCAATGTTGATACTAAATAACAATCAGAACGCATTAACTGCGGAGTTTTTAATATATCTTTAATTTGACCTTTTGTTATTCTTTTATATTGTTCAGCAGAATTAGTTTCAGCCTTTGGTGTCTGATAATTATTTGTTGTACTTGAAATTTTTGAGCAACCAAGTGAAATCATACTTGCATAAAACACCTGAAGATTAATTATTGCCTATATATTAATAAATATTAATTTATAATCCAATTGATAAGAGGTCGAATTTCTCCCATTTCTTCATTATAATTTTTTAAAATTTCATCAATATTTAAATTTTCTTTAATGGGTTCGATTGAAAAAATTCCATCTTTAAATACCGACGAATAATTTAAACCATTATTTGCACAAAAGGGAACATTTACTGTTCCATCTTTTTTTAAATATGCAAGACCGTGTGTACGACATGTTAGCCCTCTGTAAGAATAGACAGAGCATAATCCATCAATTAAAAAAGGGCATCTGTATTCAAATCTTTCACCTTTAAAATTTTCTTTTTCAATTTTTAATTTGCTAAAATTTTCTTTTATTATATATTTTCTATTTTCAGGTAATTTTGAAAAGCCTTCCATCAGATAATTCATTTCAACCCAAGAAAAAGGATATTCTCCAATTTCGCAGCAAGCACTGCACCCTTGATGACAATATATATATTCAGAATTTTCTTCAAAGTAATTGTCAATTTTCTTTTGAAATTGTTTTATAAATTTCTCATAATTATTTTGCATAACGAAATTTTAACATAAAATTGCAAAAAGCATTTTAATCAATATAATAGAGTCTATGGAAAACAGTTGCCGATTATGTAATAGTGATAATATTGTCTTGCTAAGGCACGGTGTTAGGGATAATTCAAAAATAGATGTTTTTAAATGCAAAAATTGCGGACTTGAATTTTTATCTCAAACTTTCCAAGCTGATAAAGATTTTTATTCAAAAGGGCGCATGCATTCAACTTATAATGTTGAAAACTGGTTTAAAAGTACCTACGCTGATGATTTTCGACGTGCCGAATTTTTAAAAAATGTTTTAAAAAATAAGAATGTTTTGGATTTTGGTACAGGTAATGGCGGATTTTTGATTCAGGCAGGTAAATATGCGAATAACATCTGTGGCTGTGATTTAGACGAATCTTTAGATGAACACTATAAAAAATATGACTTAAATGTAAAACATAATTTGAGTGAATTAGGAAATATATCTTTTGATGTTATAACTATGTTTCATGTATTAGAACACATAGACAATCCGGAACTTATCTTAGAAAAATTAAAAGAATTTTTAAATTATAGCGGACAATTAATAATCGAAGTTCCTAATTCTGAGGATGCTCTTTTAACTTTGTATAAATCTAAGGCATTTGAAAAATTTACATATTGGAGTTGCCATTTGTATGCTTATAATTGCGATAATATCAAAATACTTCTAAAAAAATCAGGTTATAAAGTTAAGAATATAAAATTTATACAGCGTTATCCGTACACCAATCATGTAGGCTGGATGAAAGATAAAACAGGCGGCGGGCATAAAAAATATACTTGTAATAAAGCTATAAATTATGTTTACGAAAAATTTTTGCAATGTGCTAAAAAAACGGATACTATTCTTGTTACAGCAGTACCAATATAAATAGCTTGCTAAAGTATTATGTTTATTTTAAAATTTACTCGTATAAGACAAAGATAAGGAGATTTTAAAATGTCAAGAAAACCTATTATTGCAGGTAACTGGAAAATGAACTTATTAAAAGCTCAAGCAAAAGAATTATTTGAAGGTGTAAAAAGTTATGTTAACCAATATACGGCAAAAGAATTGCCTACGGTTGTAATAGCACCTGTATTTACATCATTATCATCGGTAGAAGATGTGAAATGTGATTGCGGATGTGGCGGCAAAAAAATTTCAGTAGCATGTCAAAATTGTCACTGGGAACAATCAGGTGCATATACAGGTGAAATTTCAGTTGAAATGGCAAAAGATGCAGGTTGTGATTATGTAATAATAGGTCACTCTGAAAGAAGACAATATTTTTCAGAAACAGATGAAATGATTAATAAAAAAGCAAAAGCAATTCTTGCCGGTGGATTATTACCAATAATTTGCTGTGGTGAAACTTTAGAACAAAGAGAAGCAGGTGTTACTGATTCTCACATTGCAGGTCAAATAAAAGCAGCGTTAGATGGTATTTCATCTGATGATGTTGCTAAATCAGTAATTGCTTATGAACCGATATGGGCAATAGGAACTGGCAAAACTTGTGATGCTCAGGAAGCAAACAGAGTTATTGCTATGATTAGAAATGTTGTTAAAGAAGTTGCAGGTGAAAAAGCCTCAGAAGAAATTAGAATTTTATATGGTGGCTCTGTAAAACCAAGTACAATTGAAGAACAAATGCGTCAATCAGATATTGACGGAGCTTTAGTTGGCGGGGCATCATTAAAAGCTGACAGCTTTAATGAAATTATTGCAAATACTATGAAAACAATGGCTTAATACAAAATACAGCGGCACTATGTGCCGCTGTGTAGTATATTTTATATAAGGAGAAAATATGACTCAGCAATTTTCGCAACAAGTAAAAATTAGAACAGGTTTGTATGTGTTTATCAAAGAAACTCCAAATCCAATTGTGATGTATTTTGATAACCCTCAGGCTGTTTATGATGAATTAAAACAAGCAATGAAATCTGCAACTCCTGTTTTAGTTGATAAACAAGCAAACGGTCCTATAAAAAGATTATGTATAATATCAAATCAAATTAGGGGAATAGCTCTACAAGATGAACAATACCAATAAAATTTTGATTGATGACATAGAAAACGCAACAGGAAAAGTTCTGGAAATTGATTTTGAGGACATGATTGATGATATTCCTTCGTCAAAACCTGTAAAATCTCATCTTACAATAAAATCGTTAGGTGATTTTATAGAAGTAAAAGGTATAGTAGAAGCTGATTTGATGTTAGAATGTGATTTATGTCTTAAAGAGTTTGAATATAAACTGAAAGAAGAAATTGACGAAACTTTTGCAAAAAAAACTTTACTTGATGAATATGGTCAGGAAACTGAAATTAAAGAAGGACAGTTTGTTACCGATTTAGAAGGAAGTGATGAAATAGATATTTGTGATTTATTGTATCAATCTGTAATATTAAATATACCAAATAAAAAAGTTTGTGGTATAAATTGTAATAGGGATGTTTTTCAAACGGATGAGGAATTTGTTGAAGAAGATCCGCGTATGGAAGTTTTTAAGAATATAAAGTTAGATAAGTAAGAAAGGTATAGAAAAATGGCAGTACCAAAGAAAAGAACAGGTGCAAGAAAACAAGCAACAAGACGCTCTCATTGGAAAGCGATTAAACCGGCAACTACAAAATGTTCACACTGCGGAGCAACAGTTTTAGCTCATACAGTATGTACAGAATGCGGTTACTACAAAGGTAAAGCAGTAAGTATTAAGTCAGCTGATTATGTGGCAGAAGATGTAAAACCTGCAAAGAAAACTTCAACAAAAAAAGCTGCTAAAAAAGCAGAAGCTCCTGTTGTAGAAGAAACAAAAGCAGAAGAAGTTAAGGTTGAAGAAACATCTTCAGATGATGTAAAAGCTGAAACAGAAGAAAAAACTGAAGAATAACTTATAACCAAAATATCAGGGGATTAGATGACCAGAATAGCTATAGATGCAATGGGTGGTGACCATGCTCCGCATGAAATAGTTGCAGGTGCAGTTTGGGCTGCCTATGAATATAATGTTCCTATTGAATTGGTTGGTAAACAAGAGGACATTCAAAGAGAACTCGATAAAATAAGAACGGTCGGGTTTATTTCTGATTGTGGTCAAAAAGGTTCAAAAAAAAGATTTAAGTTTGATACTTCCAAGCTTGATATAAAAATTACGCATGCCGATGAAGTAATAGAAATGGGCGAACATCCGGGGCAGGCAATTAGAAAAAAGAAGAAGTCTTCAATTGTTCTTGGTGTAAAAGCTGTTGCTGACGGAAGTTCGGATGCAATAGTAGCCGCAGGCTCAACAGGTGCAGCAATGGCATCAAGTCTTTTTGGCATGGGTAGAATAAAGGGTATTGATCGTCCTGCTATTGCAGTTACACTTCCATCTTTGAAAAAGCCGGTAGTTTTGATAGACGGCGGTGCAAACAGCGATTGTACTCCCGAAATGCTATATCAATTTGCAATTATGGGCATAGTATTTTCAAAGCACGTACTTGGAATTAAAGAACCAAGAGTTGGTGTTTTGAATATCGGGGAAGAAGAAACCAAAGGAAATACTTTAGCGCAGGAAACTCATAAAATACTTGCAGCAAATAAGGATAAGTTCAATTTTGTCGGTAATATTGAGGGTAAAGAGTTATTATTGGATTCTTGTGATGTTGTTGTTTGTGATGGTTTTGTTGGTAATGTTGCGTTAAAAGTTACTGAAGGAACAGCAACTTTATTGTTTAAACTTATTAAAGAACAATTTGGTCAATCTTTATTTGGTGGTGTAGTTGGTTTAATGGCAAAATTGTTTCTTAAAAAAGTTTATCCGAAAATTAATTATGAAGAATATGGAGGCATGCTGCTTTTGGGTGTTAAAGGTATAACTGTTATTTCACACGGAAGAAGTAAAGCTTATGCAATAAAAAATGCTGTCAGAGTGGCAAAAGAGGCTGTTGAAACAGGCTTAAACAAAAAAATAGAAGAGTTAATAGGGGAATAATGAAAAAAATAGCATTTATATATCCTGGGCAAGGTTCTCAGGCTGTTGGAATGGGACAAGACTTGTATGAAAATTATGAGTCTGCTAAACAAGTTTTTGATACGGCAGACAAAGTTTTGGGCAGAAGTATCTCAAAATTGTGTTTTGATGGTCCTGAGGAGGATTTAAAACAAACAATAAATACTCAACCTTCTATCTTAGCTACATCAATTGCTTCGTTAGAAGCATTCAGGTCAGTTTGTGATATACAGCCATCTTATGTAGCAGGCCACAGTTTGGGAGAATATGCTGCGTATTATACAGCAGGCGCAATATCATTAGAAGATTCTTTTAAGTTGATACAACAAAGAGCAAAACTTATGAGTGAAGTAAAAGGCGGTTCGATGGCTGCTGTTTTAAATTCTGATGAAGATACTATAAAAGAATGTATGTCGCAAGCTGGCGGATATGTTTCTATTGCAAATTATAATTCTCCAAAACAAATTGTAATTACAGGTGATGAAAATGCTGTTAAGCAAACAGGAGATTTACTAATTCAAAAAGGTGTAAAAAGGGTGGTTCAATTAGCTGTTTCAGGAGCTTTTCATTCGGAATTTATGCGTGAAGCAGGTGAAAAATTTGGTGAATTTGTAAACGATATTGATGTTAAAGATACTCAAATACCTGTCGTTACAAACGTTGATGCTGAATTTACAACTTCAGGTTTTAAGAATAAGATGTCAAAACAGATTTATTCGTCTGTATTATGGACACAGTCAATAGAAAAAATGATTGGACAAGGTGTTGATACATTTATTGAGTTTGGAAACGGAACAGTTTTGGCAGGTTTAAACAGAAAAATTTGTTCAGATGTTACAACATTGAATGTCTATGATAAAGAGTCATTAGAAAATGCTGTAAAAAATTTAAGTGAGGTTTAAAATGAGTGAAAAATTAGCACTGGTAACAGGTGGTTCAAGAGGTATTGGAAAGGCATGTGCTTTAGCTCTTGCTAAAGAAGGGTATGATGTTGTTATAAATTATGCAGGAAATGAAGAAGCTGCAAACATTACTGTTAGCGAAATTAAAGATTTGGGTGTGGAATCTGAGGCTTACAAATTTGATATTTCAGATAACACAGCGACAAATGAAGCAATTAGTAAAATTTTAGAAAAATACGGCAGAATTGATGTTTTAGTTAATAATGCTGGTATTACTCGTGACGGACTTTTTATGCGTATGAGCAAAGATAACTGGGATTCTGTTATTAATACAAATTTAACAGGTGCATATAATGTTACACAGCCTGTTATAAAAGTTATGATGAAGCAACGCTCAGGTTCAATTGTTAATATGGCAAGCATCGTTGGGGTTTACGGTAATGCAGGACAAGCAAATTATGCTGCTGCAAAAGCAGGTTTGATTGGATTTACAAAATCATTGGCAAAAGAACTGGCTTCTCGTAATATAAGAGTAAATGCAGTCGCTCCAGGATTTATTCAAACAGACATGACTAAAGATTTAGATAGTGATAAAATCGCAGAGCATATACCTTTAAAAAGATTAGGTACTGCTGATGATATTGCCGGTGCAGTTAAATTTTTAGCATGCGGTACATCTTATGTTACTGGACAAGTTTTGCAAGTTGATGGTGGGCTAACAATATAAAGATTATTTACAAAATAATAAAATATTTGCAAAAAAAAGTTTATTTGTTAAAATGAAATTACAAACAGAAGATAGTAAAAAAAAAAGAGGAAAAAAACAATGAGTACATTAGACAAAGTAAAAAAAGTAGTTGTAGATCAATTAAGTGTTGATGAAAGCTTAGTTACTCCGGAAGCTAGCTTTACAGGTGACTTGGGTGCTGACTCTTTAGACACTGTTGAATTAGTTATGGCATTTGAAGAAGAATTTGGTTGTGAAATTCCTGACGAAGAAGCTGAAAAAATTCAAACAGTTCAAGATGCAGTAAACTACATCGAAGCTCATTCTTAATTGAGTGATATTTATTTATTATAATTTTTACATAAAGAGGATATCGCTTTTGTTGTATATCCTCTTTTATTATGAAAGAGGTAAGCTATGGAAAAAAGACGAGTTGTTATTACTGGTATAGGGGCTATTACACCATTTGGTGTTGGTGTTGATAAGCTGTGGAATGCTGTTAAAAATGGAGTTAGTGGTATTTCTTATGTAAATCCGCCGAGAATTGATGCCGAAAAGCAAACAACACATATATATGGTATTGTACCTGAATATAATGAAGAAGAATATATGGATTCTAAAGAATCAAAACGTTTAGATGATTTTATAAAATATGCTATCGTAGCAAGTGATGAAGCTGTCAAACAATCAGGTTTAGATATGAAAGAAGAAGATGAATATCGTGTAGGATGTTTAGTTTCTTCTGCTGCAGGTGGTTATCATACAATAGAGGACAGTCATTTAACAATGTTAAATAGAGGATATACAAAGTGTTCTCCTTTTACTGTGCCTGCAATGATAGTAAACATGGCAGCAGGTAAAGTTGCTATAAAATATGGTTTTAAGGGCGTAAATAAAGCTATTGTTTCGGCTTGCGCCACTTCAACGCAATCTATCGGTGATGCGTTTAGAAATATTCAATATGGTGATGCAGATGTAATAGTAACAGGCGGAACAGAAGCAACTGTATGTAATATGGGTGTAGGTGCGTTTTCAGCTGCTAGAACATTGTCAAAACGTAATGAAGAACCAACAAAAGCATCAAGACCTTATGATGTTGACAGAGATGGTTTTATAATGAGTGAAGGAAGCGGTGTACTTGTGCTTGAAGAATTAGAACATGCTAAAAAGCGTGGGGCAACTATTATCGCTGAAATTGTAGGTTATGGTCAAACTTGTGATGCGTATGATATTGTTGCTCCTGATCCAACAGGAGTTTCTGCGGCAAAAGCAATGGAATTTGCTTTAAATGATGCAGGAATAAATGCTGATGATGTTGATTACATAAATACTCACGGTACAAGCACACATGTTGGAGATTTAGCTGAAGCAAAAGCTATTGCAAAAGTTTTTGGTGAATTAGATAAAAATCCTCATTTGATGGTAAGTTCATCAAAAAGTATGCATGGTCATTTATTAGGTGCAGCAGGTGCTGTTGAGGCAATTGTTTGTATTAAAGCTATGCAAGATAATGTTGTGCCTCCAACAATTAATTTAGATAATCAAGATCCGGAGTTACCTAATTTGAACTATGTTCCTCATAAAGCCTTGAATGCTGATTTGAAATATACAATGTCAAATTCATTCGGTTTTGGTGGTCATGATGCTTCAATTATATTGAAAAAATATGAAGACTAGATAAAAAATAAGAAAAAGGCGCAGCCTACGGCTGCGCCCTTTTCTATTTAAAACCATTCACAAATATTATCGTGACATAAAGCTTTATTTAAATCAGTCAAAATATCTTTTTTTGTAAGATTAAATGTAAGTGGTGAAATTGAAATTTTATTTTGTCTAATGGCAGTAATATCGGTATTTTCGTTATCTTTTTCCGTTGTTAATTTACCTGCCATCCAGTAATATACTTTACCTCTTGGGTCAATTCTTTTTTCGTAGTTATCAGTAAACATACGACCTCCCATTTCAGTTACGGCAACGCCGGTTATATCGCTATCAGAAATTCCCGGTATATTAATATTAAGAATAGATTTCTCAGGAAAATTAAAACATCCTAATTTTGGTATTAAACTTTTAACGAATTTTGCTGAAAATTTTAAATCTTCTAATGAAGGCTTAAAGGAATTAAGAGAAACAGCAATACTTGGTATATTCATCATCGCACCTTCGATTGCGCAGCTTACTGTTCCTGAATAAATAATATCGTGTCCAAGATTTGGACCGTGATTGATTCCAGAAATAATTAAATCAGGTTTTTCTTTTTCTGATAGAATAGCATTAACTCCTATTTTAACGCAGTCGCCTGGAGTTCCTGAAACTGACCAAGAGCGTATAGAACCATATTTAGCTTCGTGTTCTTCGACTCTTAGTGGAGAATTAAGTGTAATAGAGTGTCCTGCCGCGGAGCGTTCTTGATTAGGTGCAATAATATATACGTTATAATCTTTTGATAGTATTTCAGATAAAGCTCTTATTCCATTTGCATGGATTCCATCATCGTTAGAAATTAAAATATTCATAAATATCTCCTTAATAAAAGGTTGACGTAAAAATGTTATAAAATCAATATATTTAACCAATATATAATAAAAAATTAACAAAAAAGGTTGATTTTTAAATTTTATTGTGTAATAATTATTTTGTAATTATATCGCGGGGTAGAGCAGCCTGGTAGCTCGTCGGGCTCATAAC
>DJYG01000017.1 GCA_002450015.1 Cyanobacteria bacterium UBA6984
GATTGTTATATTTATTTAATATATCATAAACAGCATCTGCATTTAACAATCTGTGTGTATCGCTTGAAAAAGGCTGTTTTAGCGGAACATGCATAAATATTAAAATAATACTGTCAGGTGAACTTTTTATTTCCTTGTCTAAAAATTCCAACTGTTCTTCGGCTAATTCTCCATTTGCAGTTATTCTGTTATCTATTATCG
Organism: Cyanobacteria bacterium UBA6984; assembly: GCA_002450015.1. Classification (GTDB taxonomy): domain Bacteria; phylum Cyanobacteriota; class Vampirovibrionia; order Gastranaerophilales; family Gastranaerophilaceae; genus UBA6984. The sequence goes on from DJYG01000017.1 coordinate 202, forward strand.
GGTCAAGTGCTATCACTTTATAACCGGTTTTTGGTGTAAATGAGTAATAGGTCTTATTAAATTTATAACTTTTGTTATATTTATTCATCAAATCGACAAATAATTTTTTGTTTAAATAGCCTCCGACACATATATCATGATTTCCCGGAACAGTATAATAAGGATACTTTAGTCTGTTAGCAAAATCAAAAAACATCATTAAATTTTTTTCATAAGGTACATCAACAAGATCACCGGTAAAAAACACAAAATCAAGGTTAGAAGTATGATTTATAACATCAATAGCATCAGACAGCAAATCCTGTGAGCTGGCTGTAAGTCTATAAGCTTTATTAACCTTCTCAGAGGATAAATGGTCGTCACTAACTTGTGCAAATTTTAAAGTAGTTGCCCCCTCTGCCCTATTAAAATACATTTGTATTGAAAAGGCTGTAAGCACAACAAGTATTGCCGTAAATATTAAATTAAAAACTTTATTTAAACATCCTGAATGTTTTTTTCTGCTCATCTGAATTAAATCTCGATTCTATTGTATTTTTAATATTGTTATAATTTACATTATCATTTATTTGTTGGTATAAGCTCATTAAAGCCATATAAAGAGGCTTAGAGTCAGGATTTACCTCTATTCCGGTTTCTAAAATCTTTATTGCTGAATTAATTTTTGACGTATTATAATATATGCAGCTCAAATCTATATAATCTTGATATGTAATTGGCACAATTTGCATTGCAATGTTCATGTATTGAACATACTTTTTCTTATCATCTAATGCTTCATAGCACTGAGCAAGGTTATAATAGTAAATTGGTCTTCTGCTATCAGCTACGATTGCTTTATTAAAATTAGTAACGGCTAATTCGTATCTTTTTAACATTAAATTACACAAACCTATGTAATTATATACTTCGGCATATTGATATTCAGGTTCAATAATTTGAAAATTTAATAGTGCATTTTGATATTCTTTATTATTAAATTCTATCTTTGCAATTTCAAGGCGGTATGAATTTGAAGGATTTATCTTAAATGCCTTACTCATAAATCTTTTTGCTGATGGATAATCTCCCATTATATAATAATTTTTTGCCAAAACAGAATAAGCAAAATCAGAATTTTGGTTTAATTCCAAATAATTTTTTACTGCTGCAATGGATTGTTCATATTTGTCTGTTTTAAAATAAGAAATACCAAGTGCTAAATATGGAGGTTGAAAAGTTGGATTTATGTCAATTGCATCTATATAGTAAGGAATAGAGGCAGCATAATTATTAATTGAACTGTAATAATCACCTATCAAATAATAAGTCCAACAGTTGTCAGGATTTACATCAAGTGCTTTTTTTAAGTACGTAAAATGCTTATCCATATCCCCTTTTTGCTTATATAATAGAGCTAAATTTATATATGGCTGCGGATAGTATTTGCTTATTTGAGCAGACTTTTTAAAATATTTTTCTGCACTATCAAGATTATTTTTCATCCAATATGTGAGCCCAAGATTATTATATGCTATGTAATTTTTATTATCTATTGAAATTGCTCTAAAAAAGCTTTGTATAGCACTATCATATTCTTCATTGAGATAAAATTGTTTACCCTGCTTATTATAATATTCAGAAGTATTTTCTATTTTATATTTGTCAATTTTTGGTATATCTAAAATTGACAAATCCGATAAACTTTTTTGTCTGGACATGATAATTGCTGTTCTTGACAAATCATCATTGGTTTCTTGAGGTATAAGCTTATCTTTCAATTTAATTGCGCCTGAATGTTTAGGATTTATCAACAAAACATAATTAACATATTCAAGCGCTTTTGTAGTTTCACCAAGCTCAATATAATTTTTGGCAATATCAAAATAGTCATCAGATAATTCGTCCGAAAAAGCAGGCGATATATATAATATAAGTATTAAAATCATTATAAATATTTTTTTCACATTTCACCTACTGATTTAACCTTATATCCTCTATTACGCTCATAATTTTTTTCGGTTTACAAGCTGAGCAGGAATTCCACAATAACGTTGTTAAAACCTCATTATTTTTTTTATTAGCAAATTCATATTTGCACTCACCTTGAATCATGTTAGTTGTTCCATCAACAATACTTGTGAAATACTCGCAGCAATAACATATTTTTAGCTGAAATCCGTAGTCGCTCAATTTTGATGTAAGTTCATTTAATGCTTCAACCATTCTGAGTTGCTTGCTTGAAGTAAATTTTTTCTTCTTAAAGGTAAAAACTACTTTTGCCATTCCGTTTTCTGACATTAAATCCAACTTGCAAGGAATATTTGCTTTTCCATTTGTCGCTATAACTTTTACTGTATATTTTTGAATATCTTTCTTTTTTGCATCTTTTCTAAAAATATATTTTTTAACAAAGCGGTAAGGAGGAATATTATCTAATATGTGTATAATAGAGTAAAACGGATATAAAGCTAAAAATGCAAAGTCTTTGGCATGCAATTCTGATTTTAAAAGACTAATAGTAAAACCTAATAACAGCAAAGAAAATACTGTAAATACAATTATAAAGCTAAACAAAAAATAATATTTTGCAGATAATAATAAAAATCCAATTGATAAAATAACCGTAACAAGTCCACTCGGTGAAATTAGCGAGCAAATATGCTCAATAAATTTAAAATTGAAAGAAAATAATTTTGTAAAACAATTTTTAAACAAATTTACTCGATAACTTAAAGAAGGTCTTTTCATATCAAAATCAAAAGCCTTTATATATGTTTTTAAATAAGGCTTATACTGGCAAGGATAGCCTAAACCGGAGATTAATATACTGTATTTTAATTCTGTATTAATATCTTTTAAATCCAGCGCATCAATTTTTTCAACAAAATCTTTTTTTATACATAAAAGAGAAGACTCTATCTTGTCGGAAAGCCCCATTTCTGAGCGAGCTTTTCTATAAAAATTGTTTAAATACTTTTGATATGTAATTTTAATTTTTTCAATAAATGTTAAGTTATCATTTTCAATCACAATAGTTTGACCTGAGATAACAGGAGAATAAGACAATGCAAGATTTGCATTATTTAAGAAGTCGTTTTCAATATATCTGTTTATATCTATAAATACGTATGAATCAATATATGTGTCTTGTCTTAGACTTTCAAGTAATATTGATATAGCTTGATCTTTACCAACGGTAACTCCATCGTTCAAATTTAATACTCTTAAATTTTCAGTTTCCGTAATAAGTTCTTCAGAATGATCATTACAATTATCAAGTATAACTTGTATAGTATATTTACCGGCAGGATAATTTTGCTGTCTGAGTAATGCAAGCATGTTTTTTAAGGACTCATAGTTGTTATGAGAATATAAAACAATACACAAAACCGATTTATCTACTATGCCAGAATATCTTAGTTCCCGATTAAATTTTCCGGAACTAATACTTTTTATTCCTAAAATAAAAAAGTATATTGAAAATATCCCTAGATATATATATATAAAATCTAAAATAAGTTCCATAGCTATGCCTTATCAAGTACATTGTATATAAAACAAAATAAAAAATCCATTTAGCCTAAAAAAAATGTAATATTAATATATAATTCCTTTAAAAAAAATTTAATTTATGTAAATATAAATCATGCTTAAGGAGGTAAAAATGTCAGAAATTGTATTTCACGACGGAAAGTTTATGCCATCAGAAAAAGCTGTTATACCGGTGATGACACATGCTTTTTTATATGGAACAGCCGTTTTTGAAGGTATAAGGGCCTATTATAATAAAGAAGACAATAAAACATATATATTTAGACCAAAAGAACATTTTGAAAGACTTGCTCAAAGTGCAAAAATTCTTTATATGGAACAAATATATTCAACTGAAGAGCATTTAGAAATCTTAAAAGAACTTCTTAGAAAAAATAATTTCAAAAAGGATGCATACATAAGACCTATAATTTATAAGGCTGCAAATCGTATAGGACCTCATTTAATTGATAATCCTGATAAATATATATTATTTGCTTTTCCTATGGATGAATATTTTAAAAGTGAAGGACTTAAAGTTTGTGTTTCAAGCTGGAGAAGAAATTCTGACAACTCAATTCCGCCAAGAGCAAAAATTAATGGCGCTTACGTAAATGCTTCTTTAATATCAACAGATGCACGATTAAACGGCTATAATGACGCAATTGTACTCTCTCAAACAGGAAAAGTTGCAGAAGGTGCTGCAATGAATTTATTTTTAATTATTAATGATAAACTTGTTACAACAACTACTACATCTGAAATATTGACCGGAGTCACAAGAAATACTGTTATTCAGCTTGCAAAAGAGGTACTGGGACTAACTGTTGAAGAAAGAGTTATTGACCGAAGTGAACTGTATTGTGCGCAAGAAGCGTTTTTCTCCGGCACAGGCGCACAAATTGCACCAATAACCTCTATTGACAACAGAAAAGTTGGCGACGGAACAATTGGAAAAATCGTTAGTGATATTCAAAATTTATACAATGATGTTGTACGTGGAAAAGTGCCGAAATACAAAGAATGGTGTGTATCAATAGATGATTAGCTTTTTAGGTATTTGCGTTAAAAATTTTATTGAAAGTTTGAAATATTTGTTTTCAGGAAATATGAGGTGGCAAAATATGCTATCTCAAGCTGCTGCGATTAGCTTTGATTCATTACCAATTTCTATGATAATATGTTTTATTGCAGCTGCTGTTATCGCAATACAAGTTTCAAAACAATTTTTAATGTCAGGTGCTGACACTTATATTGGAGGCACAATTGCAATAGTTATTATCAGAGAAATTGCTCCAGGATTTGCTGCTTTGGCTATTGGAGCAAGAGCAGGAACATCTATTTCTGCTGAAATTGCAAATATGAAAGTTACATCACAAGTTGATGCAATAAAAACCTTGAATGTAAATCCTATTGGGTATTATTTTACTCCAAGAATAGTAGCAGGTTCATTAACAGTTCCTTTTGTTGTTATTCTTGCAGGTGTTGTTGGTATATTTGGAGGGCTTTTAGTGTCATATATAACAATAGGATTACATCCTAACCGCTATATTAACTCTGTTTGGCTTTGGCTAAATACAAGAGATTTATATATTATGCTTTTTAAAGCATTTGTATTTGGCGGATTGGTTTCATTAGTTTGCGCAACGCAAGGTTATCTAACTAAAGGTGGAGCCAAAGAAGTTGGAATTTCAACAACACAGGCCGCTATTAAATCTACTGTTTATTTACTTGTCGCGGATTTGCTGATTAACTTAGTTTTTTATGTTAAATACTAAAAAGACCTCAAATGAGGTCTTTTTTATTTATTAAGATTTTTCTTTATCTTCATCTAAATATTTATAATCTAGCAGGCTTGCTTCTTTATCACCGGATGAAGTATCGTAGAATGTTGACATTTGTTTTAACATTTGTGTTCTATCATATTTTTTTTGTTTTTCAACTGATGAGTTAACCCCATAAGCCTGAATTTCGGCATTAGTTACTTTGCCGTCTTTATTTGCATCTATTTCATTAAAATGTGACATAACAGTATCTAATAACGAAGATGACATACCTGTTGAAGTTCCAAGTTGTGCCAACTGCTCCATTGTCATGCCTTGACGGGTTAAGTTTGAGGAATATGCCTGAATTTCATCAGAAGTAATTTTGCCATCATGATTTTTATCAAGTGTAGAAAAATTTGTTTGCATAAATGATTTAAAATTTTGATTTAATCCATTTGAAGATAACGCATTTGAAGCATCATTTTTTGCTAGATTTGCTAACGTAACACCATCGCTAAACGTTGTTGATAAAATCGAAAATGTATTATTTAAACCTGAGTTCATTGCACTAAATAGTGCACTACCATCAATTCTTGTTGCCATAAAGCCTCCATTCTTTTTTATTGTTAGCTTTATTTTAATAATTTTTTTTCAAAAATCAACCATACAAAAAGATTAATTTTGAAATAAAAAAGCTCTCATTTCTGAGAGCCTTAAAACACTTTTAGAGAGATATATTGAGAGAGAGAATTAAAATTTATTCATTAAGCTAAACCGAAGTGAGGAAC
>DJYG01000006.1 GCA_002450015.1 Cyanobacteria bacterium UBA6984
CTGCTTTTGCTGATGGCGGGAATTGTCCCGGCAGGACTTAAGGTGAGCGGTGATATTTTGATAGACGGACACTCCGTGTTCAAGATGAAACGTGAGGAGACCGCAAAAAATATTTCGCTCCTTCTGCAGAACGAAACTCCGGTGTGGAATCTTACGGTGCGTCAGTTTGTAGAGACGGGGTTGTATTCTTTTGGGAAACAGCCGCGGGATGTGGCTGACGGGGCGGTGGATGGGGCGCTCGCTTCTCTTGGAATTCTGGATTTTGCAGATAAACTGATTTTTAATATTTCTGGCGGAGAATTCCAGAAATGCAGGCTTGCCCGTTGCCTTATTCAAAAATCACCTTCAATGCTTTTTGATGAACCTGCAGAAAATCTTGATATGCCTTTCCAGATGCAGTTTTTGCAGAAGATTCACGAGCTGGCAGAAAAAAAGACAATTCTTTTTTCTATTCACGATATTAACATGGCCGCTCTTTTTGCTACAGACTTTTTGCTGCTGAGTAAGGGGAAAATTCTTCAGGCTAAACGAGATGAAATCTTCAGGCCGGAAATTCTTTCTGAGGCCTTTGATGCGGATGTAAAAATATTCCAGCACCCGTTGCAGAATATACCCCAAGTTCTCTTTAAATAAAATCTATATATATTTATTTTATTTAGAAAATTTGACAGATACTTAATGAGCTATTATAATAAACATTAATATAATAGCTATTAAATTAATGTTTATTATAATAGTGTTGGAGAACTTGTATTATGGAAAAATTTTATGACAGAAAAAAAGAATTAGAAATTCTCTCAACAATAGAAAAACAGTCTGTTAAAAATGCCTGTTTTACAATGCTTACAGGTAGACGTCGTATAGGAAAAACTCAGCTCTTGCAACATTTTATTGAGAATAAAAAAAGTGCATATTTATTTACAACACGCAGTGCAGAAAAGGCATTATGTCAGGAATGGCAAAAAAATCTAGAAGAAAGTATTGGTTTAAAAATATTTGGTTCAGTACAAAATTTGTCTGATCTTTTTGAGCAGATAATGATTTATTCTCTAACAAATCATTTTATACTTGTTATAGATGAATTTCAGGATCTTGAATATGTGAATAAATCTTTTTTTAGTCAAATGCAGAATATATGGGATAAGCAGAAAAATAAATCAAAGATAAATCTGATAGTGTGCGGGTCTGTTTACTCTTTAATGACAAAAATTTTTAAAGATAATAAAGAACCACTATTCGGAAGAATAACCCATGAAATTTATCTTAAGCCATTTACACCATCTGTTGTAAAAGAAATTCTAAAAGACTTTAATCCAAAATATAAAGCAGAAGATTTGCTTTGTCTTTATATGCTTTCTGGTGGTGTTGCAAAATATATTTTTTTATTAATGTATGCTGGTGCAACAACAAAAAACAAAATGCTTGATTGTGTATGTAATATGGCTTCTCCATTTTTGACTGATGGTAGAGACATACTAATCAGCGAAATAGGAAAAGATTATGGAATTTATTTTTCAATTCTACAGGCTATTTCAAGAGGACTTACTAGTCAAAGTGAAATAGATTCTATTATCCAAAAAAATACTGGGGCGTATTTACAAAATTTGCAAAAAGTATTTGGAGTAATAAAACAAATAAGACCTTTACTATCTAAAGCAGAAAGTCGTAATACTCGCTGGCAGATAACTGATGAATATATGTGTTTTTACTTTAATTTTATTTTTTCGAATCAACATCTGATTGAACTTGGGAATTACGATATGTTAAAGCAACTTATTATGCGTGATTATGAAACTTTTACAGGAAAAACACTGGAACGATATTTTACTGCGAAACTTCAGGAAGAAGAAAATATAACTCAAATTGGTGGATGGTGGGATAGAAAATCAATGAATGAAATAGATATCATTACAATAAATGATTTAAAAAAAACTTGTAAAATCTATGAAGTTAAACGTCAATCTTCAAAAGTGAAATTAAAATTTTTAGAGTCTAAAGCAGCAATTTTCATCCAAAATATTTCTGGTTATAGTTATAACATCTATGGTCTATCAATGGATGATATGTAATTTTTTTTCTAAAAATATTTCATTAATATAAATGTAAAGGATTTAGAATATATTAAAGTTGTTTTATTAATGAAATGATTTCAGATCTTAATTGCTCTTTTTCAAAATCTGGAGAAGAGAATAATGTTTCTGGTTTGATTTTTAATGCATTACAGATTTTTATTAAAGTATAAAGATTTGGAATATTCCTTCCAGACTCAATACAATTGATTTGGTTCTGCGAAAGACCTGCGTTGAATGATAATTCAATTTGAGACATATTAGCTTTTTGTCGTTCTTCCTTAATTCTTGAAAGAACAAATTGGACTTGTTCTTGATAATCTTTTTCAACCATTATGCGTATATATTGCAATGAAAAAACATTGACAAACAACACGAAATGCCATTAATATTATTAATGAAAAACCATTGTGATAGATAATGGTATTTAGGTAGACTAGTTATTAATTTTAAATGATATATGGCATAAATTAAATAATTAATAAGTTATATCAATAAATATTTGATATAATTTTAATAATATTTTTTTCCTATAGGAAAAGAGGAGTGTATAAGATGAAATGGCAAAGTAAAACAATTATAAGTATTTTAGTTGTTGCAGTGTTTTTGGTAAATATATTAGCTTGTGGTGAAAAAGCGAAATATAATTTAAATGCAAATAATGGGCTGATGGTTATAACTAATAGTAAGGCTCAATCTCAATTAGTTGGAATTACTGATAATAAAATATTTACAATACAATTAGATTCAGGTGATAAAAAAACAACTAATATTTCTACAAGTCTAGACGGCGATTCAATTATTGGCTTAGAATGGAGACTTGAAGGTTGTTTTTTTGTAAAAGATAAAAGAAATGAAATATGGGGAAAAGATTTTGAATCTGGAGAAGAAGCATTATTATGGACTTTACCGAATAAGAATTATAAATCTATATGTTTTGTTGGTAGAACTAATGATTATATAGCAACCCTATCAGGGAAGACTTTGACTTTGTATGGACAAAAAGATTTTGAATTAAATAATAAAAATGTAGAGTATAGTTTGGATAAAGAATATAGTTCAATGTTTTATTTTGGTGATAACACAATTGGATTGATTAATAAAAATCAGATAGATTTTATGCAACTTGAGGCAGGCGTTAGAAAAAATTTTCCGCGAGTTGATTTTGATTCTATAACCAAATATATAGTTTTGGATAAACAATATGATGCATATATTGGATGTTATATTGATTATGATGATATGATGGAAGAGCGGACATTATGTTTAGGGTGTATAGAAAATAACAAAATTAAGTTTTATAATTTAAAACGAGGGCAATTTGAGAAAAATCCATTTAATGGAGAAGAATACAGTTGGACTTTTTAAGTATCAATAATTAGTTTCTGGCGGTGAAAGAAAAATCACCGCCTTTTTTTATTTGTTGTAAAACAAATTCCGCAGGTTCTCTTTAAATAGCGGGCGCTACGGGCGGCGAGCCCGTTGGGTGGGGTAGCCGAAAACGCTGCAAGCGGTTGAGGCGTAGGGCGGGGCTCCGCCCTCTTATCTAATCTTTCTAAATCTTTGCATTTTTTACGGTATTTTGTTAAACTCTACGATTGAGGATATATTGATGGAAAATAATGAAAATAAGAATGGAGCAACTGAAGTTACTGCTCCAAGAGAAAACAAAATGGGCACTATGCCTGTCGGAAAGCTTTTGATTCAGATTTCGCTTCCGATGATGATCTCTATGTTAGTGCAGGCTCTCTACAATGTTGTAGACAGCATTTTCGTTGCACAGATTTCGGAGAATGCGCTTACTGCGGTTTCGCTTGCATTCCCTATTCAGAATCTTATGATTTCTACTGCGGTTGGTACTGGCGTTGGTGTTAATGCTTTGCTTTCCCGCCGTCTTGGTGAGCAGAATGAAAAGGGTGTTACTGACTCTGCCATTAATGGTATTTTTCTTTATGCAATCACTATGATTGTTTTTATGGTTCTGGGATTTTTTATTCCCCACCTTTATTTTGAATCACAGACTAACAATGCAGAAATTATTGAGTATGGTGTTACTTACCTTGAGATTTGTATGATTGTTAGTGTGGGCTTATACGGTGCTATTCTTTTTGAACGTCTTTTGCAGTCTACTGGCCGTACTGTGCTTTCTATGATTTCTCAGCTTGCGGGTGCCATTATAAATATTGTTTTTGACCCTCTTTTGATTTTTGGTCTTGCAGGCTTCCCTAAAATGGGTATTGCTGGTGCTGCATGGGCTACTGTTTTTGGTCAGATT
>DJYG01000056.1 GCA_002450015.1 Cyanobacteria bacterium UBA6984
TATGGATATTTTATTGGAAAATCTTCACTCCATAGGTGTAACAGATGTTATTGCCAACACTTTTTACTTAGCTGAACAAATTGTTGCCAGATACACAGAAAACAAAATCGGAATAAATTTTAACTATATTACGGAAGAAACACTTTCAGGTACGGCAGGCGGTGTANNTATGGATATTTTATTGGAAAATCTCGCATCAATTGGTGTGAAAGATGTTGTTGCCAATACTTTTTATCTGTCAGAACAAATAATATCTAGATATGTCGAAAATAAATTCGGTATAAATTTTAACTATATTACCGAAGAATCTCTTTCAGGTACTGCAGGAGGAATGAAAAAATGTCAATTCTTTTTTAATGAAGGAGAAGATTTTTTTGTACTATCTGCTGACGGAGTTACAAATGCAGATTTAATGAAAGGCATGGAAATTCACAAACAATCAGGCGCAGTTGCAACAATAGGTGTAAAACCCGTAAAAGAAGAAGACATACCTAATTTTGGCGTTGTTGTTACCGATACAGACGGATTTATTACAGAATTTCAAGAAAAACCTGCCATTAAGGACGCAAAGAGCAATTTAATAAATACAGGAATTTATATTTTCAATTATAAAATTTTTGATTACATACCAGCAGGAGAATTTTATGATTTTGCAAAAAATGTTTTTCCAAAACTTTTAAGTGACCATCAAATAAACGTATTCACAGTAGATGAATACTGGTCTGATATAGGAACTTTAGATCAATACAAACAGTCAACATTAGATTTATTTGAAAATTTATACACATTTAAGCACGACAAAATTAATAAAACAGAAACAGGAAGTTATATTTGTGGAAACACAGTATTACCTAAGCATATAAAATTTATAGGGCATTCCGTAATTGGAGATGATTGTCTGATTGGTAAGAATGTAACTTTGGATAATTGCATTTTATGGGACGGAGTTGAAATTTCAGATAATGTACACTTAAAAGACTGCGTTATTGCATCAAATTCCAGAGTTGAAAGAAATTTAACAAATCACATAATAGGACAAAATGAACTTGTTGCAAAATTCAACAGTACATTGAAAAAACGTCTAAAATTTATTAAATTTTGGAAAAAACTTATTGGGAAAGCTTAATTATGCATAAAATGTTAAAAGAAATTCAAGAATTAAATGAATATTTTGAAGCTAGAACACCTGACAGTTTAAAAGAATGTGAAGATAAAATCAATAATTCAAAGGGCGGCGGATTTTTAGGATATATTCCCGATTTTATGCTTGAAAAAATACCTTCCGACAAATCGGAAGTTGATTTTTTTAAAATGTTTAATAATTTTGTTTTACTCTTAAAAAAAAGTAAAATTCAACAAGCCGAACAGTTAATTAATATGTTTTTTAACAATAAAATGCTTTTTAATGTTGAATTAATCGAAGATAAAGACGCCACCTATATGAGATATGGTGCGATTATTAAAAATAATATTAATGATAATAAATTGTTTATAAAAATTTTTAAGAAGAATTATAAAAAAGGACAAATGTTTCATTACAGACATGGACCTTATATCGAGTCTGCGGTTGCATTATTTATAAATTATCATTTAAAAAATTCACCTTATTTTGCAAAATTTTATTTTGCAAATCCAACAGAATCATATATGGTAACTGAATTTGTCGAACAAATTTTAAAATTGACAAAAGAAGATTTCATTGAAATGAATATCAAAGATAATGATAATGTCATTGAAAAAGATGAAAACGCAACAAAACTTTTTGAAAAATATACGGGCGAAAAATATAGTCATTATCAAGCCTTAAAAGCATTAAAAGGCGGTTGTTTTCGTTTTTTAGATTATAGAGCAGGCAACTTTTTCATCTATGAAGATAAAAACAATAAAAAACACGTCAAAATGATTGATTTTGGTTGGTGCATTTCATACAATCCAGAATTAAGAACAAAATAGTCGTGAGCTTACAAGCTAATTAGCGCAGAAATCTTACTTAAAATAGTAAATCAATTACCCAAGTATTTTTGTTCTATCAGTTTTTTTAAAGCTCTTGAATATGGTGCTTGCGGCTCAAGGTTCAAAACTTTATCCAGTAATTCTATTGCGCCTTTATAATCTTTAAATTTTTTCTTTATAGTGGCAGCGTAATAATAAGCATCAATAAACTTTTCATCTAACTCAACAGCCTTTAATAAGTCTTCAAGAGCTTCCTGAAGTTCGTCTTGTGATGGATTTTCAAATGCTAAAATTGTTTGAGCCCTGTTATAATACGCGTCAATCATTTTTTCATCCAATTTTATTGCGTTTGAATAATTTTCATAAGCAGCACGCAACTGATGTAAATTATGATAAACAATAGCTTTTGAAAAATGAATTAATGCATTTTTATTATTCAAAGATAATGCCTTTTCAAGAAATTCTAAAGCCTCATCAAACTTTCCCTGATTAGTTTTTTCTATCCCTGAATTTAAATAAAATTTATAATCTTGCTCTGACATTTTATCTCCTCAGGTATATAATACATTAAAATGTTAAAAATGTTAAAAATTTTATATAATTTTATAATTTGATTTACATTTTTTTATTTTTATAGTATCATAACAATAAGGTTTCTTAAAAGAGAACGGGTTACCCCCGTTCTCTTTTTATCATAAGGGATATAACAATGAAAGAAGAAGTTAACAGACACGAAATTCTGGAAAAAATAACTCCACTAATTGAAAATACTGCAATGAGATATAATCTCATACCTGTTGAAATAGAATTCGTAAAAGAAAATCACCGTTGGTATTTAAGAGTTTATTTATTTTCATACGACCACCCTGTGACATTAGAAGATTGTGAAAATGTTACCCGCAGCATGGAAGACTTTTTAGATGAACTTATTCCTTGTAAATATTACCTTGAAGTGTCTTCTCCAGGATTAGAAAGAAAATTCAAATCGGAAAAAGAATATCTTATTTTTAGGGGAAGAAACGTAAGCATAAAACTTAAAGAACCTCCTCAAGATGGTTCAGAGCAAATATTTAAAGCTAAATTAATTGAATATGACGAAAATGAAGGAATAACAGTTATAAGACTTGAAGATGAAAAAGAAATGGTTATTCCGCTTGAAAAAATAAAAAATACAAGATTATATTATGAATAAACAGTGAATATTGAGCAGTAAGCGGATAATTCACTTATTACAGTTCAAACGACAAGACACAAAATGAAAGGAAAATAAAATGATTAAAATTGGAACAGCATTGTTTGAAGCATGCGAAGAACTTGAAAAAGAACGTGGAATTTCAAAAGAAGTTTTAATTGCATCTCTTTGTGATGCAATGGTTGCAGCTTACAAAAAATCAATGAGATGTAAAGAAGCCGCAAATATTGAAGCAATCTTAGACGAACAATCAGGAGAAATTGGAGTTTTTTGCACAAAAGTTGTTGTAAATAGCGTTGAAGACGGAATGGAAGATGAACAAATTTCTCTTGCAGAAGCTAAAGAAATTGATGAAGACGTAGAAATTGATGATGAAGTAAAAATTGAAGTTACACCTGAACAATTTGGACGTATTGCAGCACAAGCGGCAAAACAAGTTATTACTCAAAGAATTAGAGAAGCAGAAAGAAACCTTGTATTAAATGAATTTATGGACAAAAAAGGAACTCTTATTACTGGTATAATACAAAGAGTTGAAAATAGAAATGTTATTGTTAATATTGGAAAAACAGATGCTATCATGCCGGCAAAAGAACAAATTCCTGGAGAATACTACAAACCTGGTAATAGAATTAGAGTTTTTGTCGTTAATGTAAAAGAAACAACAAGACTTCCTCAAGTTATAGTATCACATGCGCATGCTGAAATTGTAAGAGAATTATTTGAACTGGAAGTTCCTGAAATTGAAGATAATATCGTAGAAATAAAATCAATTTCACGTGAAGCAGGTTACAGAACAAAAATTGCAGTATGGTCAAATGATCCTGAAGTAGATTCCGTAGGTGCTTGTATCGGACCAAGAGGTTCAAGAATACAAACTATTGTTAACGAATTGAAAAACGAAAAAATTGATATAGTAAGATATTCTGAAGACCCTGTTGAATACATTGTAAATGCATTATCTCCTGCAAGAGTCGTATCCGTTGACATTCTTGCAAATGATGAAAACGCACATGAAGCAATGGTTGTCGTACCTGATGACCAATTATCACTTGCAATTGGTCGTGAAGGTCAAAACGTAAGATTAGCTCACAAATTAACCGGCTGGAAGATTGATATAAAATCTGTTTCACAAATGGAAAGAGCCGAACAAGAAGCTCAAAGAAATTATCAATATCAAGATGATGTTGATGAAGAAGAACCAAATTATGATGAAGCTGAAATTAATGAAGAAATTGAAGAAGAAATGAATCAACAAGCTTTAGATGAGGAAGATATGGTTCAAGAAGAAGATAACCAAGAAGAAACAATTGAAGAATAAAAATAAGATATAATGTTGACAGAGTGTTCTGTCAACATTTTTTATTATGGAGGAAAAATATGCAAAAGATTTTAATTACAATTTTTGCCTTATTTTTAGGCATACAAGCTCAAGCTGCTACATCAGCAACCACTAATAATTGGGATTCCACAGCTGCACAAAAACGACTAAATAACATTGCTTATAAATTAATTAAATCTAATTACCTGCCTGATGGAATATCAATTAAAGTTTCTAATGAAGATGAAGCAAATGCTTACGCAAATATTAATAAAGAAATATATATATACAAAGGAATGCTAAATTATGCCACAACTGACGAAGAAATTGCAGCAGTAATTTCACATGAAATGGGACATATTATTAACGGACACAACGCAAAACAAACTATTTTAAACAGCATTATCGCAAATTTAACAGGAGGTACTTCAGGCTCAGACAAAAAATCATCTATAGGAGCTGTTGCAGTACAAGAATTATCCAGTGCTAAACTAAGCAGAAAAGATGAATTTGAAGCAGATTTATCAGGTGTAGATTTAATGGTTAAAGCAGGTTATAACCCTCTTGCTATGATTTCAGTTTTAAATAAAATCTGCGGAAACTATGTAGATATTATTTCAACTCACCCATCAGGAGAAAAAAGACTAATGAATATCTATGATTACATTTCTTATAACTATCCTGAATGGACTAAAAAAGGATACTCAACAGATTCATACAACAGAGCAAACGCATTAATTAAGTTGAATGTTGAAGAAAGAAATGCAAGTAAAAGATTAACAAAAAAATATGAAAAAGAACAAGAAAAACTAAAAAAAGAAAAAATAAAACGTGCTAAAAAGATGCTAAAAGCAAATAATGGATGGAACAGTGCATACAACACGTTATTAATGTTAAATTCCGGTTCAGCTTCTCAATCAACAGAAAGCAACTCTAAATAATTTACCTTAATTTACGGAAAGCGAGGCTAAAACCTCGTTTTTTTTGTTATAACAAATACGACCTATCCTTATGCCTAATTGTTAAAGAAAATAAAATTTGCAATAATGTATTAATCTAAATCAGAAAGTGTGAATGTTGAACCTAACTTTTCAGTAAGTTCTTCCAAAATTTGTGTAACAGGAATATTAAGTCCTTCAGAAACTTTCCAAAGGGTTTTTAGCCTAATATCCTTACACATTCCAAGTTCAATTTCACGCCACGTTGATTTTGAAACAGAAGATTCAGCAGAAATAATATACATTGATTTTTTAAGATTTTCTCTGTGTGCTCTTACAATCGCACCAAGAATTTTCATAAAATTATTATCATTATCTTCTACAAATCTATGCATAAAATAATTTTAGTTCTAATTAAAAATTAATAGGTTGCCACAACAGCCTATATTAAAGGATAATTTGAAAAATACATCATTTTTAATCTTAACTTTAATCTTTTTTTTATCAGCAAAAGCATACCCTTTTGAATACGGATATACCAGTGAAGGATTCAAATATGTAAAACACAAACACAATGAATCTTCATATCAACATGCGTGGTGTAGCGCCCAAAATGGTATAGAAGAATATGAAAATAAAGATTTTACACGTGTCGATTGTCTAACATCTACTCACGCTGTAGAATTTGATTTTTCAAACAAATGGGCAGAAAGTATTGGGCAAGCACTACATTACCAATACATGACAGGTAAAAAAGCAAAAGTGATTTTAATATTAGAAGATCCCCAAAAAGAAATAGTTTATTTTAATAGAGTAAAAAATTTAAGTAATATTTATAATTTTGATGTAGAATATGTAACACCCAAAATTCTTTGTATAAAAGATGATGGAACTTGTTCATATAACGATTGTAAATGTAATCGTAAAAAACAAAATCTTCAATTTAAATAAATTTGTTTTAATACATAAATATCATTTTCACTGGGTACAGACACATTTTTTTGATGTGGAACATACATAACATCATCAATATCTACACCATGTCCCAAGCCTAAGGAATGACCTAATTCGTGCAAAATGGTTGAAAAAATACTTTCGATTGTAGTATTTTTTCCTGAAAATTCATTTGGCAAACCTATATCTATTGAAATTTTCTTAAAAACCCCGTTTATGACGCTTGGATATTTACACATTCCTTCAAAAACCCTGCCTACCTTTGTCCAATGCACAACAATATCAGCGTTTGTAGCTTCATTCACAATATTTAGTGTTAGATTGATTGAAGATTGTTTTAATACATTATTCCATATATTTATAGCTCTATTAACTTCAGAGTAAAATAAATTTTTATTGCTGATACCAGACGTAATTTGCATCACAAAAACATTAACAAAAGGCTTATCCCACTTACACAACCTTCCATTTATTTTTGAATCTTCGATATATCTTTCTATTTTTAACGAAATACTCATAATTATAAATAACAATATTACACGCGTTATTTTCGTAAAATCATTTGTAAACTTATGTAACAAAAAATAATAATAATCTAAAGTTTAAATTTCTATATACCGATATAACTAATGTGAGAGATATGTAAAATGATTATAAGGAGTATGTATTATGAGAAAAGTTAATTATCAAAGATTTAAAAGAGCATTAGAAGAACAAAAAACATTAAACTTTATGAATTTAAAAAAAGATATCGAAAGTATAAAATGTTTTATTGAAAAAGCACTTACTGCAGCACTTGAATCAACACAAACAACTATTGAACGTGACTACAACGTAAGCTCGCTTTAGTAAGTTATAGCTATTAGATTAGGGGAACAAAAAAACCGTTTACAAATTGTAAACGGTTTTTTATAATTAAAAAAATATATTTTTTAATTAAGATGCTATTGCATTTAAGCTATTATAAGCAATTCTTGCATCTGCTGATTGCAAACCTTCTGCATTTAATCTTTCAACAGCAGCTGCTGTAACTTGATTTAAAACTGCTCCGTTAGATTTAGCTTGATTAGCAAGTTCTTTAGCTTGTCTTTCTTGTGCTAATACTAATTCATCTTTACCAACAACTTTTTCAGCACCTTTTTTAGCTAATTTACTACCAAGAGTACCACCAATTAAAGAACAAATTGAACCGATAGCAGCGCCAACTACTGCTCCAACAGCCGTACCTGCACCTGGGATAACAGAACCGATTACAGCACCAAGTTTTGTACCTAAAGCTGCACCTGCAACCCAACCTCCAACTGAAGCTGCTGTTTTAACAGTTGATTTACCTAACTGTTTCATACCTGCTTTTGCACCTAATTGTTTGAATGTTGGATAAACATTAGTTACTGCTTCAGTTGCACCTTCAAGTACCAACATCACAGAACCACCGTGAGCTTTAAATTGATTTAAACAAGCACTTCCAACTGAACTTTTTGCTGCTGCTGTATTTATTGCAGCACTTGCTTTGTTTATACCTAAAAAGTTTTTAAATTTTCCCCAAATACCTGTTGCTTTTGTTGCAGCTTCTCTTGCAGCAGCTGCATTTGCTTGGCATAATAATTGGTTTGCTGTTTTTGCTGCATGTGCAGTACCTGTTTGACCTAAAGTTTCTGCTGCAATTTTAGCTTGGCTATATAAAGATTGAGTATGTTTTGACATGCCTGCAAGCTTTTCTGCATCAGGAATCAAACCTAACAATTGAGAAGATGATGTCGCATTAGCAACCATGCCAGCACCTCTAACAAAAGAACCGCCTGATTTATATATTCCACTCATAGCTCTTGCATTTTGAGCTGATGCAGCTAATGCACTTTTATAATTACCTTTGTTATCTTTCAACCAAGATAAACCTTCAATTGTAAGGTTTCCAACAGCACCGCTTGCTAAGCTTGATGCATTGATTGGATCTTGATTTGAAATTGCAACACCTGTTGCATATTTTGCCAAATTTTCTATGTCGTATGGTGATGGATAACGTGTACCTGTAAAACTTGGATTGTAATTGTAAGTCATTTTCTCTATAACCTTAATATAATATCTCGCACTTATATAAAGTATTTTTTTCAAGGAAAATTGACTTTTTATAAAAATTTAGCGCATAGCTATTTACAATTCTTTACAAACTCTTCAATCTTACTTACCATAGCATTTTCAAATCTTTCACATTCTTCTTTTGTTGAAGCTTCAAAACGCAAAGTAAATACCGGTTCAGTATTACTTTGTCTTACTAATGCAAAGCCTCCGTCAAAAACAATGCGCATACCATCTATTGTAATAATATCTTTTATTGTTGAACCAAACATGTCTTTATGTTCTTCAACGTATTTTTCAAATTGACTTAGTACAGTCTTTTTATATTCATTAGGGCAAGATAAACGAACTTCTTGCGACGAATATACTTTGTTAAACGGCTCTAACAAACTTTCAATTTTGAATGACGGATTTAATTTTTTATGTTTTGCTACAATTTCAATAATTCTGCAACCTGCATACACAGCATCATCAAAACCGTAATATCTGTCTTTAAAAAATGTATGACCGCTCATCTCACCTGCAAGAACTGCACCTGTTTCTTTCATTTTTGCTTTTATATACCCGTGACCTGTTTTACACATTACAGCATTTGCTCCTAAATTGTTAATTGTATCAAAGAGCACTTGTGAACATTTTACTTCTGAAACAATGACTGGTTTTACATCAGTATTTTTATATTTTTCTATAACATCAAGAGCATATATTAAAAGTAACTTATCACCGGTCATGGAATTTCCGCTTGAATCGATAACACCTATTCTATCACTATCACCATCAAAAGCAATCCCAAAATCAGCATTATTTTCAACAACAGCCTTTTTAATATCGTTTAATGTTTTTTCATCACTTGGATTTGGATGGTGATTTGGAAATCTTCCGTCAGGGTTTGAATATAACTCTATAACTTCACATCCTAATGAACGATACAAAGAAGGCGCAACAACACCACCTGTTCCATTTGCACTATCAACTACAACTTTTATACCTTCACCTATTCGTCCGAAATTTAATTTCATAACTTCAATATAGTCAGGAATTAAGTCGTATTCTTCTTTTTTACCAAAAGTATGAGAAAGCAATGATTCTTTGCTAACTTCTGCAACTATTTTCAATAATTCTTGAATAGCTTGTTCTCCAAGAATTTGACCATCAAATGTCATTTTTAAACCGTTATATTGGCTTGGATTGTGGCTTGCAGTAACAATTAAAGCGCCATCTATTGACTGTCCGTCTGTAACATTTTCACTAACACCAACAACATCAGAATAATAACCGATAGGTGTTGGCGCAAGCCCCAAATCAACAATATTTGCACCTGCAGAAGTAACACCACTAATCAAAGCTTTTACTAACGCAGGTGAATGATTTCTTGCATCTCTGCACACTGTAATCCATAAATCTTTAGGTTCTTTTTGAGCCAATTTCGAAATGTATTTTACATAAGCTTTACCTGTAAACAAGTATAATTCTTCTGTAACATCTTGTCCGTATATGCCTCTTATATCATTTTTGCCAAACGCACTATCCCATTTTGTTAACACTTTTATTTCCTCCGTTTTTTTTATATAATTCTATCATAAATATGGGGAATATGAAGGAATTTTTATCAAATATACTTAACAAACAATATTTTGCAGGTTATTTATTTATACTGCCTGCACTTGCAGGTACATTTACATTCATAATTATACCTATTTTTTGCTCTTTTGGATTAAGTTTTACAAAAT
The DNA here is from genome assembly GCA_002450015.1 of Cyanobacteria bacterium UBA6984. Lineage (GTDB taxonomy): Bacteria > Cyanobacteriota > Vampirovibrionia > Gastranaerophilales > Gastranaerophilaceae > UBA6984. Next base: position 10,165 of record DJYG01000056.1, read on the forward strand.
GGGATTTGCTAAATGATATACAGTACGTTGGATTACAAAATTACAAGGATGTTTTCACTGAACCTGTATTAGTTAAAATATTAGTTAATACATTTGTATATGCAATATCAGTAACAGTCCTCGGAGTAACAATTCCACTTGTTTTAGCATATATTTTAAATTGCAAAATAAGAGGGGCAAACTTTTTTAAAACAGCTTATTTTTTACCATTCATAACACCAATGATTGTAATCGGAATAATATGGGAATGGATTTTTGATCCTAATGTCGGAATCTTAAATCAAGTATTACATATACACATAAACTGGTTATATGACACTAATTTTGCAATGCCCGCTTTAATTATAGTATCTGTATGGAAATTAATAGGATACAACATGGTAATTTTTCTGTCAGGATACAGCACGCTCAATAATGACTTGTTTGAAGCCTCAAAAATTGATGGTGCTAATGCATTAGAAACATTCATGTATGTAACAGTACCATTATTATCTCCAACAATATTTTTTGTTGTAATAATAACTGCAATAAGTTCTTTTCAAGTATTTGACTTAATATATATAATGACAGAAGGTGGTCCGTTGGACAGCACAAATGTTTTAGTGTATTCTATATATAAAAATGCTTTTGAATATTTTAAAGTAGGAAAAGCAAGTGCGCTTGCGTATGTATTATTTGCGATTATATTCATTTTAACATTATTTCAATGGCATATTAGAAAAAAACTTGTATATTTGGAGAAGGATTAATGAAAAAGATTATTCTAATTTTTTGCTTGATTATAGGAAATATATGCCTTGCCGCTGATGTAAAAATTTTACACACCAGTGATACACACGGAAGAATTTCACCCATTCAATATAAAGGAATACAAAATATTGGTGGAATCTCACGCAGAAAAACATTTATTAATAACATGCGAAATAATAATAAAAACGTATTACTTCTTGACAGCGGTGATTGCTTTCAAGGCTCTCTCTATTACAGGTTAGATTATGGAAAAGCTAATGCAAAATTGCTTCCTCTAATTAATTATGATGCTATTGCTCTTGGAAATCACGAATTTGATAACGGAATAAAAATATTAAAACGTAATATAAAATTATCAAAAACTCAGTTTATATCCGCAAATATTCATTTTAAAGATAAATATCTGCAAAAAGCTGTAAAGCCTTATATTATAAAAGAATTTGACGGTGAAAAATATTTAATAATAGGTGCGACAACATCAGATTTGGGAAATCTTGCAAATATAAAAGACATAACCGTAACAAATCCTATTGACGAAATTAATAAAATTATAAAAGAAGTAAAATATGACAAATTAATTGTATTATCACACTGCGGATATGATGAAGACATAAAAATTGCAAAAGCAATTCCGCAAATAGATTTACTTCTTGGCGGACACAATCACTATTTTTTTGAAACACCTCACTATTCAGGTAAAACACCAATAATTCAAGACGGAGAATTTGGTGTAAGAATCGGAATAATTGATTTTGATAAAAAATTAAAACATTACAAATACGAAAATATCACTCAAAATATAAATTCTGATAAAGAAATTGATGATAAAATTGCGAATATAGACAAAAAAACACACAAAGTTACAAAACAAGTTCTTGCGACATCCAAAATTATGCTAATCGGAGATCAAACAACAATTGAGCATAATCAAACAAACCTTGGGAAACTGGTATTGATTTCAATGACAAAAGCCTTCGACAATGACTATGATGGTGTAATCACAAATTCAGGTTCAATAAGAATAAATAAAAATTTTATCGGAAAAATCACATACGCAAATGTATTAGAAATTTTACCTTTTGATAATGATATTGTTCTGGTTGAAATTAACGGTAAAGATTTGAAAGCTGTCTTAAAACACGGAGAACAAACTAACAGAAGATATTTACAGTATTATATAAAAGACAAAAAAATTGATGACAATAAAAGCTATAAGATTATTGCTAATTCTTATATTGCATCAGGCAAAGATGGTTATGAGAACTTTAAAAAATCAACAATTATTAAAAAATCACACAAAAAACCAATTACACTACTAAAAGATACTTTACAAGAAATGAAAACAATTACAGAAGATAAATTAAAAATGGAAAACCTATAAATTATAAACAAAATTCCATTTAGACTATTTAGTTTTTATTCTTTCAATTAAACTTTTTACATTATTTTTTTCTTCTTCAGGTATATCAAACTTGATGTAATCTTCAAAATACTCTATTGCATCTTCAATATCACCTCTTGCCATAAATAGCATTCCTAATTTTTTAAATGCTGGATGGAATGAATTGTTTACGGCCGTAGATTTTAAATAATTTGATATAGCCTTGTCTATTTCATCGTTTGCCTCATAGGCTTGTGCAAGATAAAAATATATCAACTCATTTTGATCCTTAAATTCTAAAATATTTTCAAAGTTTGAAATAGCACCTTCCCAATTACCAAGTTCAAAATAAACTCTGCCTAAGTCGTAATATGCATCATAATTTTCAGGTTCACGCTCTAGAATTTTATCCAATTCATCAATAGCTAAGTCTAACTGAGCATCTTCCATTAAAATTCTTGCAAGATAATGAGGTATAACAGTATTTTCAGGAAGTGCAGCCTCACCAGCCCTTAAACATTCAATTGCAAACGCAATTTCTTTTTGCCTGTAATACACATCAGACATATTCAAATATATTTGAGGTAATATAGGATTAAGCTTTAAAGCCTTATTCAAATACATTTCAGCATTTTTGTAATCACCCAAATTTGAATAAGAAACTCCAATATTATTATAGATTTCTGCACTTTCATCTTCATTTTCTAAGACAACCTGAAATGCATCTATTGCTGCTTTATATTCTTTTTTTTGAAACAATTCAAGAGCTTTATCTAAATATTCTGACATTATTTTTTATCTCCAATATCTGCAGACTTAATATTTTTAATTACGGTTTTAGCATTGCCTTCAGCATAAAAATCCTTTGGATTAAGCATCATCTTAATTTTATCGGCATAAATTGTCTTATTTTCTTGACTAATACAAGAGCGACCGTTGAAATAAACTTCATTAAATTTATTAGTTTTAGAATCAGGGAAAACGCTCATCTTTGGACCCTTAGCATAGTAGTCGTCATACCACACCTGAACACTGCCGCTTGCATTAAAAATATTTTGTCTTTTATTATATTGTTGGACTCTTGCTTTGATTGTAAGCGGAACATTACCTTCAGTTTCGGTATGAATCATTGTGTTACCCTCTGCAATTAATTCTTCACTTTCCGCATTATACGAAAAATGATTAGCTTCTGCATTATTTACTTTTTCTTGGATTTTGGCATTACCATATAAATCAAGTTTTTTCAGTTCACCATTTTTATCAGTTTTTATAACAGCTTTATCAGAAAAAGTTTGAACATCCTGATATTTAATTATAACACCACCTTTTGCCGTTAAAACATTCTCATTTAAATCATATTCTTGCAAATCAGCAGTAATCATTACCAGAGGAGTTTTTCCATCGGTAATAATTGATTGAGTATCACCTTCTGCTCTTACTATTTTTGTTATCAACGATAATTTTAAAATATTAGCTTTAACTTCACGTTTTTTATTGTTTTGAACCTGATATGCATAAGGCTTATCATAAAAAGTAGCCGTATCTAACTGATTGTTCTTTGTAATAGAAACATCAGCTTTGTCACCAACAACATGCAAATCATCAACGGAAACTTTTACATCACCATCAAACTTTATTTTATTTTCTTTTTCATTATAACTTTGAGTATTTGATTCTATAACCAAATCAGAAGCCGTTGCAACAGCTGTTATACCTAAAATTATTGAAAAAATAATTATTAAATTCTTTTTCATTAAAATAAAATCCCTTTCGCTTTATCCTTATTACTGTTATTTTTATCAAATATCTTAGAAACGGTTTTTCCCTTTAGTATAAAGTGAGAATAATCTGGTTTTATAATAATTTCATTACCCTCAGCAGCTAATTCACCATTTTTATTAATTTTAATATTACCGGTAGCGATTATATCTTTATCGGAACCTGACCAAACTAATCTATCAGCATTCAAAGAAATACCGCCTTGCAGTACAATAAATGTTTCATTATACAATATTATTTGATTTTTTTCTTCGTTATATGTACCCTGTGAAGACTCAAAACTCATTGCAACTTCATTTTTATCATTATAGAAATTACCAATAACATTTTTCAACACAGCAATTTTTTCATCGCTATTGTAAGAACCTGTTTCACCATAAATTTCCCAAAACTTTTTATCTTCTTTTGTTTCAGTTAAAATCATGCTCGAAACTTCAAGCTCTTGACGATTTTTACCTGTTTTAACTTGAGAACGTGAAAATCCTGTTGTCAAAAAACCAGCACTCATAAAAGCCCAAAACAAAATCATTGCAAGGATTAAAAAAGCAATTGCATACGCTTTTTTTCTGGCGCTCATTTCTGTAATTTTTCTTAAATATACAAAAAATCTTTTCATATACTTAGATTTTAGCACGAATTAATTATTTATATTGTTTTGTTAAGAATTTATGACAGAACTTTTCACATGCAATCATTATTGTTTTATAATTATTACGTTAAGGAGGAAATTTATGTCACGTTTTGAAGCAGGTGAAGTTATAACTGCAATGGTAACACCATTTACAAAAGAAGGTAATGTCGATTATGATAAAGCGGCAGAATTGGCATCTTATTTAATTGAAAATGGTTCTGACTCATTATTAATTGCTGCAACAACAGGAGAAAGCCCTACACTTACTCACGATGAAGAAATAGAACTTTTAAGCACAGTAAAAAGAGCCATAAAAAATGATGGTAAAGTAATAATGAGTACAGGTTCAAATTCAACCGACAGCGCAATAAAATATGCTAAAGCAGCTGAAAAAGAAGGTGCAGACGCAATATTGTCAGTTGTTCCGTACTATAATAAACCTTCCCAAGATGGAATAAAAGCTCATTTTTCTGCTATTGCTCAAGCTGTAAAAATACCTGTTATTTTATACAATATCCCATCAAGAACAGGTGTTGAAATGTTACCTGAAACAGTAAAATATTTGGCAGAAAAATTTGAAAATATTGTCGCAATAAAACAAAGTTTTCCTGATTTAGATAAAGTATCAGAAATGCGTGATATTTGTCCGGAAGATTTTGATATATACAGCGGCGATGACAGCTTAACACTACCAATGTTATCTTTGGGAGCTAAAGGCGTAATTTCGGTTGCTTCACATATCTATGGTGAAGAATTAAAATCTATGATTGAAGATTTTAAAAGCGGACAAGTAAAATCAGCATTAAATATGCACATGATTTTATACCCGATGTTCAAAAAATTATTTATGACATCTAATCCTGTACCAATTAAAGCTGCTCTTTCAAAAATTGGTATTATAAAAGATTACGTAAGATTACCGCTTGTAATTTTAAACTACGAACAAAAAGCAGAACTTTTTGCCTTAATGGATGAAATTGAAAGATTATAATCCAAGCAGGTAATAACTAAATAAATATTTTTGATAAAATAATATTACAGATTATATTTAATATAAGGATGAGGAAATGAAAAATAAAATCTTACTATTTTGGATTATTGTTGCACTGGTTATTTTTTCAGTAACAATGATTATCATCAAACCAACAAAACTTGGTTTGGACTTAGTAGGTGGTTCAAGATTAGTACTTGAAGCACAAACGACACCTACAATTGCAAAAATAACTCCTGAGATGATGGATAGTCTTCAATTTGCAATTGAAAATCGTGTAAACAAGCTTGGTGTTGCAGAAACAGTGGTTCAAAGACAAGGTGAAAAAAGACTTGTTGTGGAAATTCCTGCGGTTAAAGACTTAAATCAAGCAAAAAAATTCCTAGGTGAAACGGCAGAACTAGCATTTAAAAAAGAAGTTCAAGAAGGCTCGCAAGTAAAATGGGTTGATACAGGTTTAACAGGTAACGACCTTAACAGAGCAAATTTAAGCACAAGCTCAAGCGGACAATGGGTTGTAGATTTAGAATTTAATGATAAAGGAACAAAGAAATTTGCAGAGTTAACACAACAGCTTGTTGGAAAACCAATGGCAATATTCTTTAACGGAGAATTAACTTCAGCACCTGTTATCAGAGAAGCAATTATAGGAGGCAGAGCTCAAATCTCAGGCGGTGATAACGGTTTTGCTTACGAAGAAGCAAAAGAAATGGTTGATTTGCTGAATGCAGGTGCATTACCTGTTCCTGCAAAGATTATTGAAGAAAATACAGTAGGTGCGACTTTAGGTGCAGATAGTATTGAAAAATCAAAATTTGCAGGCATTATCGGACTTGGTATTGTAATGCTATTTATGATTGGATATTACAGGCTACCTGGGTTGATTGCAGATATTGCGCTGATTATTTATAGTGTAATATTATTCATGTTGTTTAAGATGATACCTGTTACACTAACTCTTGCAGGGATTGCAGGTTTTATTCTTTCTATTGGTATGGCTGTTGACGCAAACATTCTTATCTTTGAAAGAACAAAAGAAGAACTTCGAGCTGGCAGAACTTTATTTACAGCAATAAATGCAGGTTTTGACAGAGCCTTTACAAGTATTTTTGACTCAAACATGACAACAATTATTACTTGTACAATACTTTACTTTTTAGGAACAAGTATTGTGAAAGGGTTTGCGTTGACTCTTGCCCTTGGGGTTATAGTTTCAATGTTCAGTGCAATTACAGTTACTAAAAACTTTATGCATTTAATTTTTGGTACAGGTGAATTAAAATATCCTGCACTTTTCGGGCTAAGAAAAGATGAGATAGGTAAATCATACACAGCATCAGAAACTAAGCGTGAAAAAGCTAAGTTTGGTGTTTTGGATTAGTGAGGTGTAAAATGGAAAACAATAATATTAAAATTCATGTTGTAAAATACAGATGGTTATGGATGATTTTATCGGCATTATTCCTATTACCCGGAATAATTACAATGATATACGCAAGTATCACATCTCCGTCGCACTTGCCGCTAAAAGTTGGCATTGATTACACAGGCGGTACTGTTTTACAATATTCTATTGATAAAAAAGTAGAAAATAGCGCTCTTACAGCATTAAGAACAGCTCTTGAAAAAGGCGGTATAGAAAATCCATCGCTGCAAGTTATTAATATGAACGAAAATGCAAGCAATTCAAATACAAAAGATATTATTGCAGTTCGAACTAAATTTATAGCAGAAGATGATACAACAACTGCTAATAAAATTACTTCAGTTGTAAAATCTCAATATGAAAACTCCGAATTAATATCAACAACATCAGTTGGACCTACATTAGGCAAAGAATTATTTAAAAATTCTTTAGTAGCATTGGCTTTAGCTTGTTTAGGTATTGTTGCTTATTTATCATTCAGATTTCAATTCGATTTTGCAATAGCTGCAATTTTAGCTTTAATACACGATGTCCTTTTTGTAGTAGGTACATTTGCAATTCTATGTTATTTCTTAAATGTTCAAATTGACGGATTATTCATTACTGCAATATTAACGGTAATAGGTTTTTCAGTACACGATACAATTGTTGTATTTGACAGAATTCGTGAAAATTTGAGATATTACGCAAAGAAAATGTCATTTGGTGAAATTGTTGATGCAAGTGTTAATCAAACTTTAGCAAGAAGTATAAATACTTCATTAACAACGTTAATCACTTTGATTGCTTTGTATTTCTTTGGCGGAGTAACAACAAAAGACTTTGTACTTGCAATGATTTTAGGTATTGCAATCGGAACATATTCAAGTATTTTCTTTGCAAGCATGCTAATTGATTTTTGGAAAGATAAACAAAATCAACCTAAAAGAGCTTAGTATAATTAATAATAAAAATAAAAAGGCATGAAACAATATGTTAAATATTTGTATCATGCCTTTTTTATTTGATAAAATAATAAAAAATGGGGATTTAAAATGAAAAAAATACTTCTAATAACAATATTAATGCTATTTGGTCTAAAGTCCTATGCTGCAACTGTATGGATAAATGATGCAAGAGCGCAATTTCAAACAAATTCTCTTGTAATCCTTGGAGTCAACATAAGAACATTTAATGCCAAGGACTACAATAAAAACGGAATAATAGAAGAAAAGCTTGATGAAGAACGCGGTAATTTTATAAATGCTATTGACAGACTTGATGAAATAGCACTGCAAGGTGTTAATACCATTCATTTGCTGCCTGTTACACCTGTGGGAAAGTTAAAGGCACAAGGAACAGCCGGTTCTTTATATGCACTGAACGGATTTGATGAGATTAACCAACAACTTAAAAGTAAACGCTCAAAATTATCAGCAAAAGAACAAGCAAGACGATTTATTGATGAAGCGCACAGACGAAAAATCAGGGTAATAGTTGACTTGCCGGCTTATGCTTCGTATGATTTTTATCTTAAAAATACATCATTATTTTTAACTGATAGAAGAAAAGCACCGATAGCACTTGAAGACAAAAATGATATACGTGTGCTAAACTCAGGAAGTGAAAGTAGAATTAACATAGATTTACTAAACGAATACAAAAAATTTGTAAACTTGATGACTGAACTTGGAGCAGATGGAATTGTAGCAAGTGACGCTTATACAAAGCCTGCAGCATTTTGGAAAGATTTAATAGACTATGCAAGAGCATTAAATCCTCAATTCTTGTTCTTAGCAGAAGCAACAGATATGGACGAAAAACCGATATGGAAAGAAATACCGTTTACAACTTACGATAAGCTTCTTAATGCAGGATTTGACGGATATTACGGAGGTTATTCAAGATTAAGCGATTGGCAGGTCGCAAACCAACTTTATGAACAAGTAATATTTAATCAAAAATTATTTTCAAAATACAAATTGATTAAATCTTGTATAGGCAGTTTTGCAACATACAAATCAGTAAGTCCAATGCTAATAAACGGCGCACCTTATGCTAATATGATAGCTTGGCTAAATGCAACCTTACCTGTAAATGCATATTATGTAGATGGAATACAGTCAGGTGATGATTATATGTACCCTTGGGAAAACAAAAAAGCCGTAAAAACATATACAGACGATAATTTTTATTTTGCTCAACGCGGGAAAATAGATATCTACAATTTTTCAAGAAAACCGGGAGCATCTAACGGAGAAGTCTTACAAAATTTTGTACTTGCTAATAAATTTAAATACATGATGAACCAACTTATGCCAGATGCAAATTTTGTACCATTACAAACAAATTCAGTAAATGTTTTTGCTTTTGCTCGCTCTAATAAAAAAAATTCAGTTATAGTCATCGGAAATATGGACTTTTCTAACATGCAAAATGTAAAAGTTTCTGTTCCACATTTAAATGAAAAAGTTTCTGTTATCCCGATAAAAATAGCTGATATACCAATCGTACACAGAAATCGTATTAATACAATCCTTGCTCCGGGAGAAGTTCACGTACTATTAACAAAAGATTTTTCTATTAAATAAATTTAACAAATCACTTGTAAATAAAACTAATTTGTAGTAGGCTTGTAATATAAGCAGTAAAAAGAGGAATAGAATTATGTCAAGAAAATGTGAAAAATGCGGTAAAACACCTTTAAAAGCAGCTAAATTAACTTTCTCTCATAAACAAAATGTTCACAGACAATCACCAAATTTACAAACAGTTAGAGTTATTGAAAATGGTGTTGTAAAGAAAATGACAGTTTGTTCATCATGCTTGAAAGCTAACAAAGTTCAAAAAGCTGTTTAGTATTTTTGGTACAAAATGTTTAAAAGAGCAGGCAAGCTGCTCTTTTTTTGCGCATTTTTATATTATGTTAACAATTCGTAACATAATATTTCCTAAAAAGCAATTAAATTTGAAATAAATACTTTATATAAATACGAGAGATAATTAGGAGTATATAAATTGACTGTTTCATTTGGCAATCCATTTAATCAAAATCAATTAGCTCAAATAACAATGCAAGCAATGCAAGCAGCACAACAATCCTTGTTATCTTCTTCAATAATGAATTTTAATTTACCTGGATTATCAACTAACGAAGCTTGTTTTGATTTTTCAAGAATGTTTGGAAATTTCAATTTTTCAGGATTTAATTTCGATTTTAGCAATTTAAGCCAATCATCAACAGGACAAACAGTTAGAGAAGGCAGCTGCAAACCAAACGTTAAATTAGATAAAGCATTTTTGGATAGAGTAAAACAAATTGCTCAAAGAATCAACTGCGATTACAAAGATTTGCTAGGTGTAATGAACTCTGAATCAGGACTAAGAGCAGACATTCAAAACAAAAATGGCGGAGCTGCAGGGTTAATTCAATTTATGCCCGCAACAGCAAAAGCTCTTGGCACAACAACAAATGCATTAAAAAATATGACTCCAATTCAACAATTAGATTACGTTGAAAAATTCTATCTAAATAACATTAAAACATTTGGTTTATCAGGTAAAAAACTTACTGCCGGTGACTTATATACATTAACATTCATGCCAGCAAGAATTAAAGGTGAAGTTTTATGCCAAACAGGTTCTAAAGAATATGCAGCTAACAAAGGTCTTGATACAAATAGAGATGGAAGAATTACAAAAACTGAATTAGGCAACAGAGTAATTAGCAAACACGTTAATGAATCAATTTTTGCATAATAACATATAATAAAATAAAAAGAGATACTTTTGAAAAGTATCTCTTTTTTAGTTTTATAAAAATTTAAACTAACTATTGTTGAATTTGTTTCATAACTTCATCAGCAAAGTTTTCATTACGTTTTTCAAGACCTTCACCTAAGTTATATTTAACAAATTGTTTAACAGCTAATTTACCTTCAATTAACTGAGCAACAGTTTGGCTTGGATCTTTAACAAAAGCTTGTTCTAGTAAGCATTTTTGAGCCAAGATTTTGTGTAAACGACCTTCAACAATTTTTTCTCTAATATTTTCAGGTTTGTTAGCCAAATCTTCTTTACCCATTTCAATACGTTTTTCTTCTTCACGAACTTCAGCAGGAATATCATCACTTGATAAAAATTCTGGAGCGCAAGAAGTAATGTGCAAACATAAATCTTTAGTTAAAGTTTCATCCTTTTTATCAGTACTCAAAAGAACACCTATTTTTCCGTTATGAATGTATGTAGCAATGTTACCTTCAAGAACCACAAATCTTCTGATAGTAATTTTTTCACCAATAGAAGCAATTTTTTCTTTAATAACATCAGCAATTAATTTACCGCATTTAGGGCAAGTAGTTGCAAGTAAAGCATCAACATCAGCAGGTTTAGCAGTAGCAACTAATTCTGCAAGACCTTGACATAACTCTTTAAATTCTTCATTTTTAGCAACAAAATCAGTTTCACAGTTAACTTCAATCATTGCACCTGTTGTATCATTTACAAAAGAAGTAACAAGACCTTCAGCAGCAATTCTGCCCATTTTCTTTTCAGCAGAAGCAATACCTTTTTGTCTTAAAGCTTCCATTGCTTTATCCATATCTCCGTCAACTTCAGCAAGTGCTTTTTTGCAATCCATCATGCCTGCACCTGTTTTTTCACGAAGTTCTTTTACCATTGTAGCTGTAATTTCCATTTTTTCCTCCATTAAGCTTGTACTGTTTCTTCTGAGCTAACACCTGCATCTTCAGCTTTAATTTCTTCAACTTTAGCATTGTTTGCAGCTTTGTTTTCACGAAGTTGTTTACCTTCTAAAACTGCATCAGCCAATTTTGAAGTAATTAATTGTACTGAACGAATTGCATCATCATTACCAGGGATAATATAATCAATATTATCAGGATCAGCATTAGTATCAGCTAAACAAATAACAGGTACACCTAATTTTTTAGCTTCTAAAATAGCAATATCTTCTTTTTGTTGGTCGATAACAAAAAGTAATTCCGGCAAACCTCTCATATCTTTGATACCACCAAGAGTTTTGCTTAATTTTGCTACTTGCTTATTAATTTGTGCTTGTTCTTTTTTAGGTAATTTTTCAATTTGACCGCTTTCTATAAAGCTTTCATATTCTTTCAATTTGTTAACACGAGTTTTAATAGTTTCGAAGTTAGTCATCATACCACCCAACCATCTTCTGTTAACATAATAAGCCCCTGCTCTTTTTGCTTCTTGAGCAACAACTTCAGCTGCTTGTTTTTTTGTACCTACAAATAGTACATTTTTACCTTTTGCAGCGTAATCTCTAACAACTTCATAAGCTGCATCCAATAAATCAGATGTTTTACGCAAATCAATAACGTAAATACCATTTCTTGCACCGTAAATATACGGTTTCATTTTAGGGTTCCATCTTTGTGTTTGGTGTCCGAAATGTACACCTGCTTCTAAAAGTTCAATCATTGATGCTACCGGCATCTTCCTTCTCCTTTATGGTTAATGTGTTTTACTACGGGAAGTATGTTCCATTCGTATCGAACTAGGTTAAACCTATCGAATCAGTACTTCCATAATTATCGTAACACAAATAAATGCAATTGCAATTAATGGCTTAACATTTGTACAAGTAATTTGACAAAGGATTTTATTTATTTTAAAATTCACTTACTCACATCCTCGAGTAAAGTTGAAAAATCTTTAAGACGTCATTAACCTTTAAGATTTTTCCAAGAAAAGAAAGAAGGACAAAATGGCAAATATTAAATCAGCTAAAAAAAGAGTATTGGTAGCAGAAAGAAATCATCTTAAAAATGTTGCTTTTAAATCTTCTATCAAATCTGCTTTGAAAAAAGTATTAGAATTAGCTAAAACCAAAGACGAAGATGCAATGAAAGCTGCATTGTCAAAAGCATATCAATTATGCGACAAAGCTGTTTCAAAAGGTATTTTACATAAAAATACAGCATCCAGAAAAAAATCAAGATTAACACTTGCTGCAAAAAAATTGTTAGCTGAATAGTTTAATTTTGATAAAAGAAAAATTAAAGCCGTAAATATTTTTTTACGGCTTTTTTGTTAATTGTAATTTATATTTAACATTTTGATATTATTTTTATGTTTCTTTGTTATAATTAGTTTAGGATATCGTGTGTTATAGGGTATGTTTTATGCCGACAGAAAAAGCAGTTAATCTAAAAGAATACCAAAGCCTAATTGAAACCGTTTGCAAAGCAGAAGCTTCTAAAATGGCATCTTCTGCTCATTTACTTGATTATCTTGAAATGGTAAACATTGCAACACAAACGTTATACGTACTTTTCAAACAAAAGTCACAGAATTCATATAATCAGTCTTACCTTTCCACTGCAATAAAATGGTCAATCAGAAATGAAGTAAGACGCAGATATAAATGGTATTCAATGAAGCAAAAACGAGAAGTAATGAGTGCTGATGATATTCGTGAAACAATGTACAAAACCATATTATCAGTAGAAGAAATGGCTGATGCAGAAAACCCTACTATTATACGCTCCAACGACAGAAGTCCCGAAGAAGCTATGGAATTTTATCAATTAAAAAATAAAGTTTCATCGCTTATGAAAACACTACCTCCCAGAGAAAAAGAATTTATAGAACAAAAATTTTTTAAAGATAAAAAACTTAGAGAAATGTCTGAAGAATATCAAATATCTCCATCAAGAATATCAAGAATAATTCAATCGGGATTAAATCGAATAAAAAAAGAACTTGCAAAACAGGAGATGATATAAATTGAAAACAATATTTGAAAAAAATAATGAATTAAATGGTATAAACTTTTTTGACGAGGATATTGAAACAAAAAATATAGATTTTATCGACAAAAAATATTTAAGAAAAAATAATATTGGTCTTCCACAAACAAATGAATTGGAAGTTTTGCGTCACTATAAAAAGTTATCCGATTTAAATTTTTGCATTGAAAAGGGTTTTTATCCTCTTGGCTCATGCACAATGAAATATAATCCGAAAGTTAACGAAAAACTTGCAAATTTAGAAAATTTTTTAAATCTGCACCCATACCTAAAAGATGAAGATGTTCAAGGTGCATTAGAGCTAATGTATAATTTGCAAGAAGCTTTGAAAACGATTACAGGCATGGATGCGGTAAGCTTACAACCTGCAGCAGGCGCACACGGCGAGTTTTCCGGCATGATGATTGTAAAAAAATATTTTGAGCTTAAAGGTGAAAATAGAAAAAAAGTTATTATTCCTGATTCAGCACACGGAACAAACCCTGCAAGCGCTAATATGGCAGGATTTGAGATTATTCAAGTCAAATCTAATGACAAAGGACAAGTTGATATAAATTCGTTAAAAGAACTTTTAAACGAAGATGTCGCAGCAATAATGATGACAAATCCTAACACTCTTGGCATTTTTGAAGAAAATGTGTTAGAAATTTCAGACCTTATGCATAAAAATGGTTCTTTACTCTATTACGATGGAGCAAACTTTAATGCGATAATGGGATATACAAATCCAAAACTAATGGGATTTGATATTGTACATTTGAATTTACACAAAACATTTGCAACACCACATGGCGGCGGAGGTCCTGGAGCCGGCCCTATTGCAGTAGTTAAAGAACTTGAAAACTTATTACCTGCACCAATTGTTCAATTTGATGGTGAAAATTATCATCGCAATTATAATATCGAAAACTCCATAGGTTCGGTAAAGTCTTATTTTGGAAATTTTGGAGTAATGATTAGAGCATATACATACATATTAATGATGGGTAAATATCTAAAAAATGTAAGTGAACATGCAGTTTTAAATGCAAATTATTTAAAAGAAAAACTTAAAAATTACTACAATTTGCCGTACAATGAACCTTGTATGCACGAATTTGTTCTTTCAGGAGAAAAACAAAAAGAAACTGGTGTATCTACATTAAATATTGCAAAAAGAATGATGGATAAAGGTATTCACCCACCAACAATATATTTCCCGCTAATTGTACATGAAGCAATCATGATTGAACCAACAGAAACAGAATGTAAAAATGTTCTTGACGAATTTATTCAAATTATGATAAAAATAACAGAAGAAATCGACAAAAATAAAGAAATCGTACTAAGTGCGCCAAACAATACACCAGTAAAAAAAGTTGATGAAACACTTGCAGCACGAAAACCTGATTTAAAATTAAAAACGGAAGAAATATAAAATGATAAAGAAAAACGAAAAAAAAATTAAAGTAGCGTTCCCACATATGGGAACAATATCAGTTGCTTGGTCAGTTGCATTGAGAAAATTCGGCGTTGAAGCTTATGTTCCGCCATATACCAGCAAAAAAACACTTTCTTTGGGAGTAAAAAATGCACCTGAAGCAGTTTGCCTACCATATAAACTAATTTTAGGCAATTTTATTGAAGCCATTGAAGGTGGAACTGACTACGTTGCAATGCTGACTTCACCGGGGTGCTGCCGCTTAGGAGTATATGGAATAAATATTCAATCTGCACTTGCCGATTTGGGATACGAAACAAAATATCTTGAACTATCGCTATACGACGGAATTAAAGGATTATTTAAATTTTTCCATGATTTACTTGGCAGAACCGATTATATTGCAGCTGCAAAAGCTAGTTATATGATGATTAGAATGGTTTTTGCACTAGACGATTTAGAAACTTTACTTGCATATTATAGAGCAAGAGAAATTAAAGTAGGAGATGCTGAAAAACATTATAATAAATGCCTTGAAATGTACAAAAAGGTTACATCAGTCAGAGAATTGAGTAAACTGAAAAAAATTGTTAAAAAAGAAATGGCAAAAACTGAAATTGATAAAAATCGGGAAATTCTTCACGTTGATATTACAGGAGAAATTTATCTTGTAGGAGATCCGTTTTCAAATCAATATATAGAAAGAGAATTGGGTAAAATGGGAGTTCAAACAAGAAGAAGTCTGACTGTAAGCAGTTTTTTAAAAGATGCCATTATACCTAAAATGTTTAGAGGTAAAGAAACACACTTACAAAGAGCAGAACGAATGGCTAAACCTTACTTAAACCGTGATATAGGCGGAGATGCCCTAGAATGTGTTTCAGATGTTGCTTTTGCAGATGTAAATAGAAAAGATGGTATTATACATATCAGTCCGTTCACTTGCATGCCTGAAATTATGTCTCAAAATATCTTTCCGGCAATGAGAGAAGAACATAATATACCAATATTGACACTCGTTATGGATGAACAATCAGGAAAAGCTGGTTATATAACAAGGCTGGAAGCATTTGTTGATTTAATGCGCCGTAAAAAAAGAAAAGCTGAAATTGAACAAAGAGAATTACAACACGTTTAATTTTGGAGAAAATAATGTTTCAAATATTTAAAAATGCATTTAAAATTTCATATAATAACCTAATAATAACAACACCATTATTATTATTCTTACTTATACTAAATGTATATTTAATAATAGCAAAAAATGCAGTAAAAGTATTGCCTTCTACTATTCTTTTCTTTTTAACATTATTGCTGATGACAAGTGCTTTTTTGGCTGGATGGCTCTATATGATAAAAATAGCCGTTGATAATCACATTAATAACAATAATAAACAAGACAACAACACATATAACCTCATTAAAGAATTTCCCGTAGGAATTGCTGAATATATTAAACCATTTTTAGGATTTACTTTATTATATATTTTATTTGCAGATTTAGCATTTGTAACAACATACCACATAGGTTTAAAATTTATTGGCGGGATAGGAGTTACAGCCGCACAATTTATATCAGCAACAGAAGCCCCCGTTGCAATGCAGTCTTTTATTGAATCATTAACAAAAACTCAGCTAATAAAAATAAATTATTGGTATCTATTAATGTTATGTTCTTTACAACTTTTTTCATTACTAACATTATTTTGGCCTGTGGAACTCATGTATTCTACAAAAAACCCTATCTTGGCATTTTTTAAATCTGTCAAAATTGTTTTTACAAAGCCTCAAGTTATTCTATTATTCATTGGAATAAACATTATAAATTTTATACTAATGATATTTAACTATATAACAATGTTTAATCCAATAACTTATTTCATAATGACAGTAGTATTCTTTTCTTTTATTGTTTACATATTTGTATTATTATTCTTGTACTATGAAGAAAAAATCCAAAGTAATAGCGATAGCAGCACCAACAGCAACTGGGAAGAGTAAACTTGCAGTTGAATTAGCGCATAAATGCAACGGTGAAATTATTTCCGCTGACTCAAGATTAGTTTACAAAGGTTTTAATATTGCAGCTGCAAAACCTACTATTGAGGAAAGAGAGGGAATACCGCATTTTTTAATAGATATAGTTGAACCTGAATTTGATTATAGCGTTGCAAATTATGTAGATGACGCAACTGTTGCAATAGAAAATATTATATCAAGAGGTAAAACACCAATTATTGTTGGAGGAACAGGACTCTATTTTAGGGTTTTGCTTGAAGGATACAACATTCCAAGAGTTGCACCAAATAAAGAATTAAGAGAAGAATTAAATAAACTTTCAACAGAAGATTTAATAAACAGATTAAAAAAATTTGATAAAAATTATTTTAATATTGTCAAAGAACCTGAAAAAAGAAAATTAATCAGAGCCATAGAAGTCTGTGAAACACTTGATAAACCAATATCAGAACTGGAATTAAATAAAGAACAGCCCTATGAAGTTGAATGGATAGGAATAAACATGCCCCGTACCGAAATCTATGAAAGAATCAACAAACGTGTTGATAAGATGGTTGAACTTGGAATTGTTGACGAAACAAAAATGCTATTAAACAAACACGGCAGAATCCCTAATTTTACGGAAACAATAGGTTATAGAGAGCTTTTACCATATTTAGACGGCGAATATTCATTAGAAAGAGCAATTGAACTAATAAAACAACATTCCAGAAATTACGCTAAAAGGCAATTGACATGGTTTCGACGAAACAAAGAACTTGGTATTAACTAAGAAGCCTTTTGATTTGTCAAATTTTTCAATTCTACATTAAGCGCTACAATTTGCTGCAAAATTTTTTCTCTCATTAACTTATCATTACTAATAATTTCATCAAAAGTTTCACCATCCATTTCAATCTCAACTTCAGGAGATGAATTTTTTAAATAAGTAATAAACTTTATTTGCATTTCATAAAAGTAAGCATCTCCTGTTAAAGAATCTATCCTTTCTTGCAATTTTTTAACTAAATCTTTCATAACGTATCCCCCTGTTACACATGCATGTTAGCCATGTTTCACATGACATGTATCATCTAAAAATATGATTATAAAGATAAAATAAGATAAAATTTATTTTATCTTATTTTTTGTAAATTTATATTGCAAACATGAACACAAAAGACCTGTTTTGGTGAGTGATTTTTGGTCTGTATTTTAATTATAACGCACTTTTTGAATTTTGCAACTTTCATGAGATTTCACGTTATTTTTCAAAAAAAATCTCTAAAACTCAATAATATTAAGAAATAATCCCTCACCAAAACAGGTCTTGAGTACCAATATGTTGAAGGATTTATGAAAAAGCACTAAGAGTAAACAGTGAAGAAATGCACTAGATGTGATGTCATTCCGAACTCGTTTCGGAATCTCATAAAAAAGACGTCATTCTGAGGCTTTAGCCGAAGAATCCAGAAAAAAAGCAACTGGATACTTCGCTAACGCTCAGTATGACGAAAATATAAAGAATCAAAGAAAGGAAGAAATGAAGTGTGAGTTAGCGATTAATTGTAAAATTGATATGAAAATCAACCCTATTGGAATGAATAATTTTCACTTAATGAAACAACAGCAAAGCAAGCATTGTTTGAACGTAGTGAGTTTGCTTGCTTGAGTTGAATTTAGTGAAAATTAATGAATGGAAATACGGTCGTGGCTTTTG